>JANOQS010000108.1:0-18654 GCA_031414975.1 Methylibium sp.
ATTGCGCCGCTCAGCTTCGGCTACGACCCGGCCTTCAAGTCCGAGATGGGCGACTTCGACGTGGCGCGCGCCAAGGCCCTGCTCGACCTGCACGGCTACACCGACCGCAACCGCGACGGCTGGCGCGAACAGCCCGACGGCTCGGCCCTGCTGCTCGAATACGCCACCCAGCCCGACCAGGCGAGCCGCCAACTGGTGGAGCTGTGGCAGAAGAACATGAAGGCGATCGGCCTGAAGATGGTGTTCAAGCCCGCCAAGTGGCCCGAGAACCTGAAGGCCTCGCGCGCCGGCAAGCTGATGATGTGGGGCGTCGGCTGGTCGGCCACCTCGCCCGACGGCGACACCTTTCTGGCACTCGGCTACGGCCCGAACAAGGGCGCGGCCAACCACGCGCGCTTTGACCTGCCGGCCTTCAACGAGCTCTACATCAAGCAGAACAAGATGCCCGACGGCCCCGAACGCCAGGCCGTGATGCAAGAGGCCGCCAAGCTGATGGTGGCCTACTCGCCGTACAAGATCACCGGCCACCGCATCGCTCTCGACCTGGCGCAGCCGTGGGTCGGCGGTTACCGCCGCAACCCGTTCGTGCGCGAGTTCTATGTCTATCTCGACGTGGACGCCGAGATGCAACGCAAGGCGCTGGAATGAGGGCGGTTATGCGACGCCTGCTGGCGCTGGCCGCTGCGGGTCTGTTGTTGCTGCCGCCGATGGCGCACGCACAGCCGACCGCCCCAAACACCGCCCCAACCACCGCCCCCAAGGTCTTCCGCTACGCCTTCCCGGTCGCCGAGACCGGCTTCGACCCGGCGCAGATCATCGACATCTACTCGCGCACCGTCACGCCGCACATCTTCGAGGGGCTGTACCAGTACGACCCGCTGGCGCGGCCGGCGCGCATCCGGCCGCTCACGGCGGCCGGCATGCCCGAGGTCAGCGCCGACTTCCGTACGCTCACCGTGCGCGTGCAGCCCGGCATCTTCTTCGCCGATGACCCCGCGTTCAAGGGACCCGATGGTCGCCAAATTCGGCGCGAGCTCACCGCGCACGACTACGTCTACGCCTTCAAGCGCGCGGCCGACCCGGTGTTCAAGAGCCCCGTGTGGTCCTTCCAGGAGCAGTTCGGCTTCATCGGCCTGGCCGAGCTGCGCAAACGCGCCATCGACGAAAAAAAGCCGTTCGACTACGACCGCGAGATCGAAGGCATCCGCGCGCTCGACCGCCACACGATCCAGTTCAAGGTGGCCCAGCCGCGCCCGCGGCTGTTGCAGCTTATCGCGTCGTCCGACCTGTACGGCGCGGTCGCGCGCGAGGTGGTGGAGTTCTACGGCGACAAGATCATGGAGCACCCGGTGGGCACCGGGCCGTTCATGCTGAAGCAGTGGCGGCGCAGCTCGCTGATCGTGCTGGAGCGCAACCCGGGTTACCGCGACGTGCGCTACGACGGCCAGCCGGCCGCCGACGACGCCGAAGGCCAGGCGCTGCTGGCGCGCTTCAAGGGCCGCCGGTTGCCGATGGTGGACCGGGTCGAGGTCTCGATCATCGACGAGCAGCAGCCGCGCTGGCTGACCTTCCTGAACGGCCGGGTCGACCTGGCCGAGCGCGTGCCGAACGAATTCATCAACCTGGCCATGCCCAACGGCAAGGTCGCCCCCAATTTGGCGCAGCAGGGCATCGAGGGGCGCCGCACCGTGGCCTCCAGCACCTTCATGACCTTGTTCAACATGGACGACCCGGTGGTCGGCGGCAACGCGCCGGCGCAGGTGGCGCTGCGCCGCGCCATCAGCCTGGCGCTGGACGTGGAGCGCGAGATCCGCCTGGTGCGCCACGGCCAGGCGGTGCGCGCCGATTCGCTGATCTCGCCGCACACCGTCGGCTTCGATCCGGCCTTCAAGTCCGAGAACAGCCAGTACGACCTGCCGCGCGCCAAGGCGCTGCTCGACCTGCACGGTTATGTCGACAAGGACGGCGACGGCTGGCGCGACCAGCCCGACGGTTCGGCGCTGGTGTTGAGCATGGCCACCGAGCCCGACCAGCAGCGCCGCGCGCTCGACGAGATGTTCCGGCGCGACATGGACGCGCTGGGCCTGCGCAGCACATTCCGCCATGCCAAATGGCCCGAGAACCTGAAGGCCGCACGCAACGGCAAGCTGATGATGTGGCGGGTCGGCTCGTCGTCGGCGTCGCCCGACGGGCAGGACGCGCTGGCCAAGATCGACAGCCGCCAGGTCGGTGGCCAGAACCTCTCGCGCTTCAAGCTGCCCGAGCTCGACGCGCTCTACGACCGCATGTCGGCCTTGCCCGACGGCCCCGAGCGCACCGCGCTGCTGGAGCGCAGCAAGCGCATCGGCGTGGCCTACGCGCCCTACAAGGTGCATGTGCACCCGGTCATCACCGACATGACGCAGCCCTGGTTGCTGGGCTTCCGCCGGCCGCTGTTCTGGCAGGAGTTCTGGCAGTACATCGACATCGACGACAGCCGGCGCCCGCCGCATTGAGCGGCTTGCACGGCAGGGTACGAACATGATTCACCGGCGCCACTGGCTGGGCTCCTCGGCGGCGATGCTGGCGGCGGCGGCGCTGCCGGGCGAACGTGCCTCGGCTGCAGCGGATGCGGCGCCGGCCGGCACCTTGCGCGTGGCCTTCCGCGTCGCCGAGACCGGCTTCGATCCGCCGCAGATCGGCGACGTCAACTCGAGCATGGTGGCCGCCAGCATCTTCGAGGCGCCGCTGACCTACGACCATGTCGCCCGGCCCGCCAAGCTGCGCCTGCAGACCGCCGCGGCAATGCCGGAGATCTCGGCCGACTTCAAGACCTTCACCTTCCGCATCCGCCCCGGCATCTTCTTCGCCGACGACCCGGCCTTCAAGGGCAAGCCACGCGAGCTGGTGGCGCAGGACTACGTCTACAGCGTCAAGCGCTACTACGACCCGAAGCTCAATGCCGAGAACATCTACGTCTTCGAGAACGCCAAGGTCCTGGGGCTGAGCGAGTTGCGCGCGGCGGCCGTCAAGAACAAGACCCGGTTCGACTACGACACGCCGGTGGCCGGCATCCGAGCGCTCGACCGCTACACCTTCCAGGTGCGGCTGGCCGAGCCCGGGCCGCGCTTTCACTTCAACTTTGCGCTGCCGCAGCTCACCGGGGCGGTGGCGCGCGAGGTGGTCGAGGCCTATGGCGACACCATCGCCGAGCACCCGGTGGGCACCGGCGCGTTCGTGCTCGGCCCCTGGCGCCGGGCGTCGCGCATCGAGCTGCTGCGCAACCCGCGTTTTCGCGAGCAAGTCTTCGAGGGCGAGCCGGCGCCTGACGACCCGCAGGCGCAGGCCATCGCACGCGAGCTGGCAGGCCGGCGCCTGCCACGGGTGGACCGGGTCGAGATCAGCGTGATCACCGAGTCCCAGCCGCGCTGGCTGGCCTTCCTCAACGGCTCGCTCGATCTGCTGGAGGTGCCGCCGGTGTACGCCCCGCTGGCGCTGCCCGGCGACGTGCTGGCGCCCTTCCTCGCCAAACGCGGCGTGCGGCTGCAGCGCGGCTTGCAGCCTGAGATGCAGATGACCTACTTCAACATGAAAGACCCGATGGTGGGCGGCAATGCGCCGGCCAAGGTGGCCTTGCGGCGCGCCGTGGCGCTGGCCTACGACGAGGAAGAGGCCAACCGGCTGTCGCGCAACGGCCAGGCGATTCCGGCCCATTCGGTGGTGGCGCCGTTCACTTCGGGCTACGACCCGGCCTACCGCAGCGAGATGGGCCAGCACAGCCGCGCCCGCGCGATGGCGCTGCTCGACCTGTTCGGCTATGTGGACCGCAATCGCGACGGCTGGCGCGAACAGCCCGACGGCTCGCCGCTGGTGCTGCGCCTGGCCTCCACGCCCGACCAGCGCGACCGCAGCCGCAATGAGCTGTGGCGGAAGTACCTCGCCGCCATCGGCGTGCGCATGGAGTTCGACATCGCCACCTGGCCCGACCTGCTGAAGAAGGCCCGCGCCGGCAGCCTGATGATGTGGGGCTACGTCTGGAGTGCCAACGCGCCCGACGGCAGCTTCTTTCTCGGCATCGGCTACGGACCGAACGCGAGCGAGTCGAACGACTCGCACTTCAGCTTGGCCGAATACGACCGCCTGTTCGAGCGCCAGACCGTGCTGCCCGACGGCCCCGAGCGCGATGCGCTGATGCGGCAGGCCAAGAACCTGCTGGTCGCCTACATGCCCTACAAGGTTCACAGCCACAACATCGTCAGCGACCTGCAGCACGCCCGCGTGCGCGGCCACTGGCGCCACCCGTTCATGCGCGATCTGTGGCGCTACGTGGGGGTGGACGGTGCCTGAGACCGCCCCTTCCAGTTTGGCGCGCAGGTTCAGGCCCCGCTCCGTTACCTGCGGTAACGCACGCCGGTGGTGCGCGCGGCGGGCCGGGTTCGCCCGCGGGCAAGAATAGGGCGTGAGTCAACCAGGAGGCTTGCATGCCGGCCATCTACATCAGCTATCGCAAGGAAGACACCCAGGGGGCGGCGGCCCACCTGTACAAGAACCTCACCGAAGCCTTCGGCCGCACGGCAGTGTTCATGAACGTGGCCGGCAGCCAGCCGGGCCGCGCCGTGCGCGATGTGGTCGACGACCATCTGGTCAGCTGCGCGGCCATGCTGGTGATCATCGGCAAGGGCTGGGCCGATGCGCGCGACGAATCGGGCCAGCGCCGGCTCGACAACCCGCTCGACCCGGTGCGCATTGAAACCGCCGCCGCGCTGGAGCAGGACCTGCCGCTCATTCCGGTGCTGGTGCAGGGCGCCACCATGGTGTACCCCAACGAGCTGCCGCCCGATCTGGCCGACCTGGCGTTTCGCAACCCTGTCACCTTGCTGCAGTCGCAATGGGGCTCCGACGTGGAAATGCTGGTCGCGTTGCTGAAAAGCCTGGTGCAGAGCCACCGGCCGGCCGACACGGCGCCGGCCGACGCACAGGCCGCGGCTGCAGCGCCGGCCGCGGAGCCTGCCCCCGCACCGCCTGCCGTCGCAGAGCCTGCCATCGCGGCCAGCGCAAGCACCGGCAGCGCTGCGCGTGTGCGTGTGGCACGGCCGAAGCCGGTCGGCAAACTCCCCTGGCTGCCGATGCTGGGCGCCCTGGCCGGGATCGGCGTGCTGGCGCTCGGGGTGTATGCCTTCATGCTGACGGGCACGCCGGCCGGGCGGGCGGTTGCGCCGGTGCCGGACGCGGCATCGGCGGTGGCCAAGGTCGATGCGCCTCCCGCTCCAGTGGCAAAGCCTCCACCGGCACCGGCTGTGATGCCTGCCAGCAAGCCCGCGCCTGCTGCTCTTGCGCCCACTGCCCCCACCGTACCTGCAGCACCCGCAGCACCCGCAGCCAAGGCACCGGGGGCCGCGACCGGCCCGGCGCCGACCCCGCCTCCGGTTGTTGCCGCCACCGCGCCGAAGCCCGCCTTGCCACCGCTGACCTCGAAAGCGGCCCGGGTGCTGAGCTTCCAGAAGTGGACCTTGAACTCCGGCGGCTGCGGCGCCGGCCCGGTGACGGTGAGCGGCGTGGCGCGCTTCTCGGTCGAAAAAACCTCCGACGCGATCGTCGTGACCGAAGAATTCCGCGGCAGCGGCAGAGGGTACGACGTGGTGGTGAGCGGCCAGGTCGAGTTCAGAACCGAACAGACCAGCTACGAGATCCCGACCGCAGGGGTGTGGACCGGCCCCAACAAGACCTTCAAGACCAGCGGCACCGACCGCGTGAACACGAGCGACGGCCTCACGCCCAACGGCGCCAGCGTCGTGAAGTTCCAGAGTCTGTGCGAGTGAGTGGCCTGTGACCGGCGGGGCGCCGGTTCACACCGCTCAGACGCCGAACATGTCCGGCCGCGGCACCAGTTCGAACGCGGTGGCGTCACGCAGGTAGCGGCGCGCGCGGGCCTTGCCGACGGCGTGCACCACGTACGCGACCTGCACCGCCAGGCCACCGTCGTTGATGGCGGCGACGCGCTCGTTCAGGTCGGACGAAAGGGAGGCCTCGGAGCCGTCCACCCCGGCATCGGCCGCCGAGCCAGGCGCCGATTCGCCAGCGACCCAGCCGGAGTCGCGCACCAGCTTGACGACCACGTCGCTCAGCGCGCGGTGGGCTTCTTCTTCGCCGAGCGACAGTTTCAGCACGTCACTCAGGCTCGCGACCACGGCACTTTCGCTGCAGGCGTTGTCGAGCAGTTGCAAGGCCGTGGCCAGGCGTTCGGGTTCGATGCCGCCTTCGCGAATGAAGTTGAGCGCCGGGGCAATGGCCGCCAGCCCGCGATCTTCGCAGGGCGCGTGGCGCACCAGTTCGGCCACCACACGCACGAAGCGCGAACGCTGGTCGAGCGGCTCGGCGCGCGCCAGGGCCTGGCACGGGCCGGAGTGGGTCTGCTGGGGTTGGCCGCCGCCGTCAAGCAGCAGCAGGTCGAAATAGAGGTGGTCGGGGTCGACCTCGGGCAGGTCGTCGAGCTTGACGACGACGCAGCCGGCCCGGTAACCCGGCAACTCCCGGGTGCCGACCCAACCATCGGTCGGCAGCCGGCGCGACAGGTGCAACGTCATCGTGTTGCCCCTGCTGCGTGCAGCGCCGTTCAGCCGCGCTTGGCCTTCGCGCCGGTCTTCAGCACCGAGCTGGTCACGGCCGCGAAGTTGGCTTCAGCCGCTTCGGTGGCCTGGCGGGTGGCCTTCTGGATGCCGTCGAACGCGTTGTTCGCAGCGGCCATGGCCGTCTTGAACAGGGCGGCGCCGTTGGGCGTGCCTTCGGGAGCGCTCTTGGCAGCGGCTTCGACCAGGCTGGCGATCGCGCTTTGAACGTTGGCGGTTTGAGCGGCGGCGACCTTCTCGACTTCGGCCTTGGTTGCGGCAACGATGTCATACACCTGGCGGCCATAAGCGCTGGCCTTTTCGGCGGCCGGCTGCAGCAGTTCGCCTTGCAACGCCAGCAGTGCCTGCGGGTCCTTGGCCGATTGGGCGGCGAGCGTGGTTTGTGCCACGTCGCTGAAGCCGGCCTTGACGACCTTCAGGTTCAGCGCGGCGATTTTTTCAGCGCCTTCGAAAGCCTTGGCAGACAGGGTCAGAAAAGCGTCGAGGCCGGCTTTGTTGGCGGCGGCGAAAGAGGCGGTGTTCAGCATGATGTTTCCTTCAGTTTGTTGAGTGGTTTGCGGTGCAATTGCTGCACTGCAACATGAACTGAAGTCTACTCGCTGCGCTGAACAATGCAAGTGATTTTTGCTGCACTGCAGCAATCTAGGCGCGGAGCACTAGAAATGCGCGCGAGCCGCAACTAGGCGACTTATATAGAACGTGCTGCTGGTCAGGAACGATTGCCCGTAAGTCTGGCCCCACATTTGTCAACCGAAGTGTAAACTTCCTCTTGCCAACTGGAGTCGACCATGGGAACACCGCTGAAGAATCCACCCGTCTACTTCACCGTAGCTCAAGTGCGCTTCAACGCGCTCCTCAAGCTCAGCGAATTTCTCCCGACCATCCAGGAGAACTTGCGGCGGGCCGGATTCCCTGACTTCACGACACGCAAGACCATCGCGCTCCAAATCGTTGTTCAGGATGGCAAGCCCGCGCCTAGCCCGTTACAGGTCGAGCGCTTTGTCTTCGGAACTGTCGACCAAGCGCACAGCTTCGTGTTGACCCAGGATGCCCTGACGCTCCAATCCACGCGATATGGCCGATTCGAAGACTTCTCGGCGATGTTTCTAAGAGGTCTGACCATCGTCCACGACGTGGTTCAGCTGGACTTCACGGAACGGGTCGGCCTTCGCTACCTTGACCACGTAGCGCCCAAGGCAGGCGACACGCTCGACGCGTACCTTGCGCCAGAGGTCTTGGGGCTCAGTGCTCGCCTTGGGGGCAAGTCGCTACATTCCTTCTCGGAGACGTTCAACCACATTGGTGTGGTGCAGCTACGTTCACGTGTTGTTATTCAGGAGGGCGGGCTCTCATTTCCTCCTGACCTTTTGCCGGAGGGCATGGTCCTGGACAAGCGATTCATGGAATTTTCCGGGCATCATGCGTTGCTGGATACCGACGGCTTTGTGGAGGGTCGCGCGGCCTTCTCCCTCGACGTTGTAGGCCAGAAATTGAACGACATTCACGAGGTCATCGGCGCGGCCTTCACGGCGACCACGACGAAGCACGCACGCCAAGTTTGGGACGAGCAATGATTGCTCTTATGCCACTCGACCTTCCAGACGCCCAAGGCCGTACTGGGTATCGGTCGATACCTGCCATCTACGGTCGAGCATCGACCGAAGGTCGCCCGCTGCCTCTAATTGGCGCCGCAGGCACCGGTGGCTTCGAGGGCGAGGCATTCCATCGGCTGCGAATGGGCTATCAGCCCTTCGCCGTTGTCGAAGTCGTCAAGCACGTAGAGGGAGCTCCGTACGCGAAGCTCATGCAAGAGGTCAAGGCTGGCTTTGGCAGAACCATGACGAGACTGCCCGAAGTGTTCGGCGTTTCGCGTCAGACTCTCTATAACTGGCTGGACGGCGAGACGCCGAAGCTCGCTCATCAAGAAAAACTTCGACAACTGGCCGACGCCTCACGCGTGTTCCAGGAGCTTGGATTCAAGCCGACTTCAGCCGCCCTTGACCGCACGGTGTCGAAGGGCAAATCCATGCTTCAACTTGTCGCTGAAGGGACCAATGGGCACGAGGCTGCCAAGAAGCTGGTACGCATTGTCCAACGTAGCAATGAATCAAGAATCAAGTTGGACGAAGCCCTCGGTGACCGCAGGGCCCGGCCAGACGTGATGGACATTGGAACGCCCTCGCTGGACGAAGACACCTGACGAGGCATGGACGCGGCACAACCCAGGCAGTGGACTCAAGCGACTCTATGGCGTCAGGGCCAAGTGCTCGCTGCCGCGTCTGCCGCGCAGTTAGGGTTGTCCAATTTGCTCGATGGAGCAGTGACCTGTGTCGTAGTGATCAGCCACGACTGTGACCTGGCAACTGAAAACTTGGACGCTGAGCCTGACGTAGAGGTGATAGTTGGGCGCCTCGTGCCTGCGCCGAATGGCAGCGTCACTTGGGGCAAATCCCCAAGGACGCTCCATTTACCGATGCAGCGTGAAGCTGCGCCAGTCACGGTTGAGTTGGTGGCCACCGCCAAGGCTCGGGTACCCAAATCAGCTTTGGCTCAGCATGACCCTGACGACGACTTTGTGCTCGATGGCAACGGCCTGGCCGTATTGCGGAGTTGGCTGGGCGCGCGCTACAACCGCACTGCCTTTCCCGACGACTTTGTCAGGCGCATGTCGAACACCAAACTGGATGAGAAGTTGGCCAAGGCGCTGTCTCCGTACGGCGCGCTCATCTCATTCGTCTACTTCGATGTTGATGGCGGCAAAGTTGTCGAGCGCGCGCCTGGAGATCCCTACGAATTGAGTATCTTCTTGGTGTTTCCTCCAGGCGATGACCCGGAGGAATCCGCCGACGCTGCGGACAAGGTTGTCGAAGCCGTGGAGAGCGTTTGTGACGCTCGACTGAAGGACAAAACTCAAATCGTCATGAAGCGCTGTTTGCCCATTTCCGAGGATGACCTCCCCGTTAGCCGAGCCCGCGTGCTCATGCAATGGCGCCTGGAGTACATGACACTCAAGGCCGACGAGGCTCAGCCGGGGCCGGTCGTCGGCTAGCGGAATCGAGGCATCCGCAAGTACCCGTCCACGGCGGCTTTCCGCTGGCTCGTGGGTCAATAGCGGAGTGAGACCCGAAAGCGCAACAGAAACCGCCCACCTGTCGCCTCAGCTGCGCTGGTACAGCGTCACCACGCAGGCGCCGCCCAAACCCAGGTTGTGCTGCAGCGCAAGCTGCGCACCGTCCACCTGGCGCTGCCCGGCCGTGCCGCGCAACTGGTGGGTCAGCTCGTAACACTGGGCCAGGCCGGTGGCGCCGAGCGGGTGGCCTTTGGACAGCAGGCCGCCGGACGGGTTGGTGACGACCTGGCCGCCGTAGGTGTTGTCGCCCGCGGCGATGAATGCCGCCGCGCCACCTTCTGCGCACAGCCCCAGCGCTTCATAGCTGATCAACTCGTTTTGGGCAAAACAGTCGTGCAGTTCGACCACGTCGAGATCGTCGGGGCCGATGCCGGCTTGTTCATAGACCTGGCGCGAAGCCTCACGGCTCATGCCGTAGCCCACCACCTTCATCATGTCGTGGCTGCTCAAGGTGTCGGGCCGATCGGTGGTCATCGCCTGGGCGGCGATCTGCACATCGGTGCGCAGGCCGTGCGCCTTGGCGTAGCGCGCGGACACGAGCACCGCGGCTGCCGCGCCGCAGGTGGGCGGGCAGGCCATCAGCCGCGTCAGCACGCCGGGCCACAACATCGGCGCGTTCATCACGTCATCGACGCTCAGCTCCTTGCGCAGCAGCGCCAGCGGGTTGTGCGCCGCGTGCCGGCTGGCCTTGGCGCGCACCTGGGCAAAGGCTTCGAGCGGCGTGCCGTACTTGCGCATGTGGCTCAGGCCGGCGCCGCCGAAGTAACGCAGCGCCAGCGGCAGCTCGGGCATGCCCACCAGCGCATCGGTTTCGCGGTCGAAGTCTTCGAACGGGCTGGGCCGGTCGTTGAAAAGCGTGTTCAGCGCGCCCGGGTTCATCTGCTCGAAGCCGAGCGCCAGCACGCAGTCGGCCGCGCCGCCTGCGATCGCCTGGCGTGCCAGGAACAGCGCGGTCGAACCGGTCGAACAATTGTTGTTGACGTTGAACACCGGAATGCCGGTCATGCCGATCGAATACAGCGCCTTCTGGCCAGCCGTGGAGTCGCCGTACACATAACCTACGTAGGCCTGCTGCAGCGCTTCGAAGGCCAGCCCGGCGTCGGCCAGTGCCTGCCGGCCGGCCTTGGCGGCCATCACCGGGTAAGGTTCGTTCGCGCCGGGTTTGGTGAAGGCGATCATGCCGATGCCGGCAACGCAGACCGCGTTGGTCAATGCACTCGTCATGGTGCGCTCTCGGCCAAGCGCCGCAGCAGCTCGGCGCGGATGTCCTTCTTCAGCACCTTGCCCACTTTCGAGCGCGGCAGGTCGGGCCAGATCTCGACCTGCTTGGGCGCCTTGACGCTGCCGATGCGCGCTTTCACGAACGCCTGCACGTCGGCTGGCGACAGCGTGCGGCCGGCATGCAGTTGCAGCACCGCCACCACGCGCTCGCCCCATTTGTCGTCGGGCAGGCCGACCACGGCGCTGTCCTGCACGTCGGGGTGCTGCATCAGGGCTTGTTCGACCTCGACCGAATAGACGTTGAAGCCGCCGGTGATGATCATGTCTTTCGCGCGGTCGACGATGTAGAGAAAACCGTCGTCGTCGAGCCTGCCGATGTCGCCGGTGTGCTGCCAGCCGTGGCGGCCGGCTTCTGCGGTGGCGCGGGCGTCTTTGTAGTAACCGGCCATCACGAGCGAGCTGCGCACGACGATCTCACCGGTTGCGCCAGTCGGCAGCAGGTGGCCGTCGCTGTCCATCGTCGCCACCTGCACCAGCGGGCCGGGGCGGCCGGCCGACGACAGGCGCTCGCGCGCGACGGTGCCGTCGGCGTTGAAGTGATCGCGCGGGGACATCATCGAGATCATCATCGGCGCTTCGGTCTGGCCGAACAGTTGCGCCATCACCGGGCCGATCTTCGTCAATGCTTCTTCGAGCCGCGCGGCCGAAATGGGCGCGGCGCCGTACCAGAAGCATTGCAGCGAATCGAGTCTCGTCGTCGCCAGCTTCTCGTGCTGCAGCAGCATGTAGATCAGCGTGGGCGGCAGAAAGGTGTGCGTGATGCGATGGCGCTCGATCAGCGCCAGAAAGTCGCCCAGGTCGGGCTTGGGCATGATGACCACGCGCCCGCCCAGCGCCATCACCGGCAGGCACAACACACCGGCCGCGTGGGTGAGCGGCGCGAGTGCCAGGTAAGCGGGGCGGCCGTCGAACGGGTAACCCATCAGGGTCAGCGCCGACATGGTTTCGAGGTTGCGGCCGGTCAGCATCACACCCTTGGGGCTGCCGGTGGTGCCGCCGGTGCCGGCGATCATCGCCACGTCGTCGATGGGTTCGACGTGCAGCGGCTCACTGCCGAGGCCGACCAGCCAGTCGCTCAGCGACGGCGCGCAGGTCAGCGTGCGGTCCAGGCACACCAGCGCGCGCATCTTTGGCAGGCCTTCACGGATCTGCTCGACCATGGTCGCGTAGTTGCTGTGGAAGATCAGCGCCGCGCAGTCGAACGCATCGAGCACGAAACGGTTCTCGGCCGCTTCGTTGCGCGGGTTCACCGGGCACCACACGGCACCGGCGCGCGAAATGCCGAACACGCAGGCAAACGCCATCGCGTCGTTGCTGGCCAGCACCGCCACCTTGTCGCCGGGAGCAATGCCGGCGCGCTGCAGGCCGCGCGCGACGTGGTGGCTGATCAGCTGGACCTCGGCGTAGCTCAGGTCAACATCGCCCATCGTCAGGCACGGCGACGCCGCGCCCAACTGCGCCCCCTTGTCGAGGTAGTCAACCAGCCTCATGACGAAGCTCGGGGCTCAGGACTGGCGCGTGAGCACCGGCTCCATCACCAGCCCGAAACTGCGCAGGCTGCCCAGCAGTTCATGGTGACCAAACGCCTGGCAACCCGAAGCGAAGCCGACCCGCTTTGGTGCCTGCTGCAGCAGCGAGGCCGCGGCGTAGGCCTGCAGCAAACCGGTCTGCTTGTAATTGCAGTTGCCATGGATGATGCAGTGCGCGCGCCCCAGCGGGCCAGACGCGTGCACCGAATCGACCGACTTGTTGATGCGTGGGTTCTCGCGCGGCGGCATGCTGTTCATCACACCGGCGGCCGTCTTGGCGAGCGCAGCGTAGCGATCGTCGGGCTTCATGCCTTCGGTGGCCTTCAGCGCTGCCGCCACGATGTGCGGCACGCCTTGCATCAACGGCTTGTTGAACACACCGCCGAGCACTTTCACGTTGGCCACGCGCGGGTCGCGCTTGAACCACACTGGGTGCGAGGTGCCGCCCCAGGGCAAGGCCAGCGCCGCTTCGTGCTGGCCGGGCAGGTTCACGCTGTACAGCCCCGCATCGGGCTGCCATTCAACGTACTGGTTCTGCTCGAGGTAGTAGGCCTTGGCCATCGCGGCGTTGACGAGGATGGTCTGCGTCGACGCGATCGTCGGGCTGCCGCCCCAGAACACGGCGATGTCCAGGGTGTCGAGCCCCGGAGTTTCAAGGCACAGTTGTGCCGCGATCTCGCCGGTGGTGTACATCTGCGCCAGTCCGGGAGAGAGCAGCAGCCCGGCGGCGGCAAATCGGGCGCCGAACTCCTGGTCGAGCGTGATCAGCCAGTCCTGCTCGCCGGTGGTGTCAGTGTAGTGGCACTTGGCGGCCAGGCAGGCTTGCACGACCTCGGGCCCGAACTTCGAGAACGGCCCGACGGTGTTGAGCACCACCGACGCGCCCTTGAACAGCTGGGTCAGCGCCTCGACGCTGTGGTGCACCTCGACCACCTCGTAGCTCGCGGTCTCGATGCCGGCCACGTTGGTCTTCATCGCGGCGTGGAGCTTCTCGCCGCTGCGGCCCGCGGCCACGAACGGAATGCCGTACTCGCGCAGGTACTCGCACACCAGCCGGCCGGTGTAGCCGGAGGCGCCGTAGACGACGACGGGTTTCTTGCTGCTCATGGGGTTGTCTCCTGGAGGTTGTGGGTGTTGCGGGCCGGGCTCACATGCCCATGCCGCCATCCACCGGCAAGCCCGCGCCGGTGATGAACTTCGCGGCGTCGGAGCACAGGAAGACGACCGCGTCGGCCATGTCGTCCACGGCGCCGAGCCGGCCCAGCGGCGTCTGCCCGATCACGTCGCCCACAGCGGCTTCGACGCTGGCTGCCAGCCCGGCCGCGACGATGTCACTCGCCAGCCTCATGCCCATTTCGGTCGGCACCAGGCCAGGGTAGACGCAGTTCACGCGCACGCCGTAACCGAGCTTGCCCGACTCCATCGCCGCCACGCGCGTTGCGCGGTCCACCGCCGACTTGGTGGCTGAATAACCGGCGATCGCCGGGAACGCGATGGTCGCCGCCACCGAAGAGATGTTGACCACCGCACCGCCCTTGCCGGCGCTGCCGCCCGGGCGCATCGAACGGAAGGCGTGTTTCATGCCAAGCAGGGTGCCGACGATGTTGACGTCGAGCATGCGGCGCAGATCGGCGGCTTCGACGTCTATCACCAGCGCGGTGACCTCGATGCCGGCGTTGTTGACCAGGATGTCGAAGCCGCCGAGTTCGGACACGGTGGCCTTCACCGCGTTGGCCCAGTCGTCGTCTTGGGTCACGTCCATCTGCACGAAACCGGCCTTGGCGCCGGTGGCGGCGATCTTCTTGGCGGTCTCGCGGCCCAGCTCGGGCAACACGTCGCCGATCATCACCGAGGCGCCCGCTCTGGCCAGTGCTTCGGCCATGCCGGCCCCCAGGCCGCGTGCTCCGCCGGTGACCAGCGCCTTGCGGCCGGTCAGGTCGAATTTGCTCATGCGTGTCTCCTCGTCGGTTGGTTCGAGCTTCATCGTAGAAGTCGTCTTGACGAGTGTCAAGAATATTCTGGACAGTCGTCAAGACACCCTCAAATACAAGCACGCGCGAGCGCCCTGGGGAAGACCCTGTGCTATCTTTCAAGCTCCATGCAGAGAACTGAACGAACCCGCGACGACAAGTTTGCCGAGCGCCGCGCCGAGCTCGGCGAAGCCGCCTTGCAGACCCTGGCCGACCTGGGCTATGCCCGTACCAGCCTGCGCGAGATCGCACAGAACTCGGTGTTCTCGCACGGCGTTTTGCACTACTACTTCAAAGACAAGCTCGACCTCATCTTGTGCAGCGTGCGCCAGTACAAGGCGCGCTGCGTGCAGCGCTACGACCAGGTCACTGCCGAGTCAACGAACTTCGAGCAACTGCTGGAGGGTTTTGTCAACAGCCTGGGCGAGACCCTGCGCAGCGAAGCAACCATGCACCGTCTGTGGTACGACCTGCGCGCACAGTCGCTCTTCGAAGCCGCGTTTCGCGCCGACGTGGCAGAGATCGACAAGAGCCTCGAGAAGATGATCGTGCGCGTGATGGCGCGTCTTGCCGAGCTCACCGGCCGCCCGCTGCCGCTGCCGCCCAACGTGCTGTACGCAAGCTTGGACGGCATCTTCCAGCAGGGCTTGTTGAAGCACCTGTCGGGCGACAAGAAGGCAGTCGCCTCGATGCAGAAGGACGTTCGGCTGGTGGTCGGGCAATGGTTTGGCGCGGCGCCGGCCGCAGCGGCGGCCAAGCCGGCACCGGCAGCGGCAGCGGCAACGCGGCGGCGGCGCAGCGTGTAGTTCGCAGCGCCGGCCGAGCTTTCCGGGTTCCCCGCGGTGCGCAAGCGCCACGACTCTGGCACGCTTGGCGGCATGAGCCTGCAAACACCGATCACTCCTCAGATCACCCGTTACACCCGCTGGCTGGCCGAGCGCCGCGGCCTGCACTTCGACCCCACCAACACCTCCGGCTACGACGCGCTGTGGCGCTGGTCGGTGGGCGACTTGCGCGCCTTTTGGCAAACGGTCTGGGACTACTTCGAGGTCGAGTCGCCCACGCCCTTCGAGACCGTGCTGGTGGACGAGGTGATGCCCGGCGCGCGCTGGTTCCCCGGCGCCCAGGTCAACTACGTGCAGCAGGTCTTCCGCCATGCCGACGAAGCGCACGCGGCAGGCCACCCGGCTGTTCTGTTCCAGAACGAGGCGATGCAGCAGCGCGGCGAGATGCAGCAGATCACCTGGCCGGAACTGCGCCAGCAGGTGGCGTCGCTCGCCGTACACCTGAAGCGCCTCGGCGTGCAGCCGGGTGACCGCGTCTGCGCGATCCTGCCGAACACACCGCACACCGCGGTGGCTTTTCTGGCGGCGGCCAGTGTCGGCGCGATCTGGTCGATATGCTCGCCCGACATGGGGCCGGTGGCGGTGCTCGACCGCTTTGCGCAGATCGAACCCAAGCTGCTGCTCGCGTGCGACGGTTATGCCTATGGCGGCGTGAATCACGACCGGCTGCTGGTCCTGCAAGGCCTGCTGGACCAGCTGCCCAGCGTGCGCGACGTGGTGCTGTTGCGCTACCTGGATCCGCAGGCCGCATTGCCGGACGGCAGTGCGCGCAAGGTGCACGACTTCGACACGCTGACCGCCGATGCGAACGCCACCTTGGAGCCTGCCTGGCTGCCTTTCGACCACCCGCTGTGGGTGGTGTATTCCAGCGGCACCACCGGCTTGCCGAAACCGATCGTGCACGGCCACGGCGGCGTGATGCTCGAAGGCTTGAAGGTCTTCACCTTGCACAACAACATGGGCCCGAGCGCCCACACCGGCGACCGCTTCCACTGGTACAGCTCGACCGGCTGGATCATGTGGAACTGCCAGATGGCCGGGCTGTTGAACGGCACGACGATCTGCATCTACGACGGCAACCCGAGCGGCCGCCAGGGCCAGCCCGACTGGTCGACCCTGTGGCGCTTTGCCGCCGATGCCGGCGTGACCTTCTTCGGTGCGGGCGCGGCCTTCTTCGCCAGTTGCCTGAAGGCCGGCATCGAACCCGCCAAACACGCCGACCTGTCGCGGCTGCGGGCTATCGGTTCCACCGGCTCGCCGCTGGCGATCGACTGCTACCGCTGGATCTACGAACACATGCCGAAGGTGGATGGCAAGAACATCTGGCTCACGCCGATGTCCGGCGGCACCGACTTTGCCGGCGCATTCGTTGCCGGCCTGCCGACCTTGCCGGTGGTCGAAGGCGAGATGCAATGCCGCTGCCTGGGCGCCACTGTCGAGGCCTGGAGCGAGCCCGACGCTTCGGGCAAGGGAGCGGCGCTGGTCGATGAGGTGGGTGAACTGGTCTGCGCCCGGCCGATGCCTTCGATGCCCCTGTACTTCTGGGGCGACAAGGAGGGCCGCCGCTACCACGACAGCTACTTCGACATGTACCCCGGCGTCTGGCGCCACGGCGACTGGCTGCGCATCACCCCGCGGGGCGGCGCGATCATCTACGGCCGCAGCGACGCGACGATCAACCGCCACGGCATTCGCATGGGCACGTCGGAGCTGTACCGCGCGGTCGAGGCGCTGCCCGAAGTGCTGGACAGCCTGGTCGTCGACCTGGAATACCTGGGCCGCGAAAGTTACATGCCGCTGTTCGTGGTGCTGCGCGACGGCCTGGTGCTCGACGATGCATTGAACAAGCATCTTCGCGAGGTCATCAAGACCGCGCTGACACCGCGCCACGTGCCGAACCAGATCTTCCAGGTCAGCGCCATTCCGCGCACCTTGTCGGGCAAGAAGATGGAGCTGCCGGTCAAGAAGCTGCTGATGGGCACCCCGCCCGAGCAGGTCTTCAAGCTCGATGCGATGGCCAATGCCGACTGTGTGGCGTGGTTCGTCGACTTCGCAGCGCAGCACGCGGCGCGACACGCACCGAAGGCATGATTTCTGGCTGGCTCGATGTTCGCATCGGTGACCGTCGATGAGTCACCGCCACGTCACGCTGCGCCAGTTCCGCTACTTCATTGCCGTGGCCGAAAGCGGCTCGGTCGCGGCGGCCTCGCGCATGCTCAACATCGCCCAGAGCGCGCTGACCAAGAGCCTGCTCGAACTCGAGGCGGAACTCGGCAGCAGCCTGTTCGAGCGCAGCTCCAAGGGCATGACGCTGACGCCGCAGGGCCACCGCTTTCTCGTCAGCGCGCGCAAGGTCAACGGCTCGGTGGCCGACGCGCTGCGCCTGCATGCGGTGGACGCCGGCTCGGGCCTGGCGGGCGTGCTCAGCGTGGGCGTGACCAGCCTGGTGGCGGGCTACTACCTGGCCGAACTTTTCAGCCGCTTCCGGCGCACGTGCCCGGCGGTGGAGGTGTTCGTCACCGAAGACAGCCCGCGCTTCCTTGAACACTTGCTGATCAACGGCGAGCTCGACGTGGCCATCATGGTCAGCAACGCGCTCACCGAGCCGCAGGCGATGGTCGCCGAGGTGCTGACCCGCAGCCCGAACCGCGTGTGGCTGCCGTCCAACCACGAACTGACCCTGGGCGACGAGATCACGCTGGCCGAATGCGCCGCCTGCGACCAGATCGTGCTCGAGGCCGATCGCATCGATGAGCTGATGGCGGGCGTGTGGGCCCGCCATGGCCTGAAGCCGCGCAGCATCCTGCGCACCGCGTCGCTGGAGGCGGTGCGATCGCTGGTGGGGGCGGGCGCTGGCATCGCGGTGCTGCCCGACTTCTTGTACCGACCCTGGACCTTGGACGCCGAACACGTGGAAGTGCGCCGCTTGCGCGACGAGATTCCGGCCGTCGATGTCGGCCTGGTCTGGCGCCGCGGCTCCGGGCTGAAGCCAGCGGCCACGGAATTCATCGAACTGGCGCGCGAGCAGTCGCGCTCACGCCGCGCCTGACGGCGGGGTCATCGAAGGGCTTCTACACTTGCCGCTTCGATTCACCCCTGACAGCCATGACCACCACCACGACCACTCCCTACCCCGACACCCGCCTGCTGATTGCAGGCGAATGGACCGCCGCCGCCAGCGGCAAGACCCTGCCCGTGGTGAACCCTGCCACCGGCCAGGAGATCGGCCGCGTCGCCCATGCCGGCACCGCCGACCTGGACCAGGCGCTGGCCGCCGCGCAGCGCGGCTTCGAC
>JANOQS010000109.1:0-11452 GCA_031414975.1 Methylibium sp.
AGGCGTTCCTAAGCGCCGGCTAATCGTTCCAAATCGTCACGTCCCGGGCTACATTGCGCCCAGGTGCGCAGGCGCCATCGGCCGCGCACTGCCACCGCATCAAAGGGGGGAGACGTGGCGCGCTGCTACACCTTCGGCGAATTCGAGGTTCGCCCTGATGAACGCCGGGTGCTGGCCGGAGGGCAGCCTGCGGTGCTGGGGGCCAGGGCCTTCGACCTGCTGATGTGCCTGATCGAGCAGCGCGACCGCGTCGTCACCAAGGACGAGTTGCTGAAGCTCGTCTGGCCGGGTTCGGTGGTGGAAGAGAACAACCTGACGGTGCACGTTTCGGCGCTGCGCAAGCTGCTGGGCCCGCAGGCGCTGGCCACGGTTCCGGGGCGCGGCTATCGGTTTGCGATGGAAGTGCGTGAGGGCGACACGCGCGCTGCGGAACCGGCGGCGGCTCCGGTGCAGGTGCAGCTACAGGTTCAGGCCCCGCCCGGCACCAGCGCGCCCGCCGAAGCCGACCTGTCGCTGCCCGACAAGCCCTCGATCGCAGTCTTGCCGCTGGCCAACCTGGGCGGCGATGCCGAGCAGGAGTTCTTCATCGATGGGGTCACCGAAGACATCATCACCGAGCTGTCGCGCTTCCACTCGCTGTTCGTCATCGCGCGCAACAGCACGTTCAGCTACAAGGGCAGGGCCGTCGACGTGCGCACGGTGGCCAGGGAACTCGGCGTGCGCTATGTCGTCGAGGGGAGCCTGCGACGCTCCGCAAACCGGATTCGGGTGGCGGCCCAGCTGGTCGATGCGAGCACCGGCGCGCAGCTCTGGGCCGAGAAGTACGACCGGGCGCTCGAAGACGTCTTCGCGGTGCAGGAAGATCTGACGCAGGCCGTCGTCGCTGCCGTTGCGCCGCAGATCGAAGCCAGCGAGTTCCAGAAGGTGCGCAGAGTGCGCGCCGGCAACCTCAACGCCTACGAACTGGCCATGCGCGCCCGCGACAGCGCGCGGCGGGCCGACAGGGAGGCCGAAGCGGCGTCGCACGACGAGGCGCTCCGGCTGGCCACCGATGCCGTGGCGCTCGACCCGGGTTGCGGCACGGCATTGGGAACCATCGCCTACCTTCGCTGGCGCCAGGTCTGGGCCGGCACGGTGACGCCGGTGGCCGAGGTGGCGGAGACGGTGGAGGCCGGGCTGGTCGCGGCACGGCGCGCCATCGCGATCGACAGTGGCGACCATGTCGCCCACCTCTGGAAGGGCATGCTGCTGCTGCACTCCGACCGCTTCGACGCAGGGCTGGCGGACCTGCGGCGCGCGCACGAGCTGAACCCGAGCGATGCGCTCACCTTGAGCCTGCTGGGGCAGTACGAGGCGGGGGCCGGCAACGCGCAGGCCGGCATCCGGCATGTCCAGGATGCCCTGCGCCTGAGCCCACGCGACGCGCTGCGCTGGTCGTTCTTCAATTCGCTGGCCTGGGCGCAGTTCTCTGCGGGTGACTACGCGCAGGCGGTCGCTTCGGCGCAGCACGCCATCGGCGAGGCGCCCCGGTTCCATCCGCCGCAGCTCTGCCGGGTTGTGAGCCGGGTCGGCCTGGGCCAGGTCGCGCTGGCGATGACCGATTTCAAGGCGCTGAACGACCTGGCGCCGCAGGTCGTGGCGGCGCGACTTGCCGGGCGCTGGAACTACGCCGATCCCGGGGTCGTGCGCCGGGCCACCACGTTCCTGCGGGTGGCCGCGGGCCTGCAAGCGCCGGGGGTGAGCCTCGAGCCGCCGGTGCCGGGCAAGGCATGACGTGAAGCGTTACGGCCCGCCGCGCGGCGCCACGCGCGCCGAGAGTGGCGCCGGTCGGTAGTCCGGCAAGAAACGGCAGCCCGGGCCGAACGTGGCTTCGAACGTCTTGCAACTCTGTGCAATGCCGGCCGGCGTGGGTTTGACGCCGCTCTCTGCCCACTCCAGCAGCGCCGCGAACAGGGTCGGGTAGACCGGGTCGGCCAGGTAGCTGTGCTGCGTATCGTCGGTGAAGGTCTGTACCAGGCGCTGCGCGCTGCCGCCGCGCGCCATGGTGTCGGCGAAAGCCGATTGCAGTTCGACGAACGCGGTCGGGTCACCGGTGCCGTGCACCGTCAGCACCGGCACGCCGATGCGGCCGCTCAAGCCGGCGGCGGCCGGGAAGGCGGCGACGGCCTGCGGGTCGGCGCGCCAGCGCTGCACACCGGCGTTGAGCGCCGCGTCGTCGTCGGAGCCGCTGTAGCGCACGCCGTCGTTGCCGAACGGGCTGCGGCCCTGGGTGCGCCGCTGCACGATGTCCTGGAAGTGCCAGGTCGCCCAGCTGAGGTGCGCCAGCACCGACGACTCGGGGATGCGGATGACGGCGGTGATGTTCTTCAACCGGCGTTGCTGTTCGGCGCTGCGTTGTGCGGCCGGCTTGGCGGAGCCCAGGCAGTCGTCGACGCGCTTGGCCAGTTCGGCGCGCGTGAGCTTGGCGTCGGTGGGCAGGCCCATCCACAGCGGGTAGGCCGGCTCGCCGGGCAGCGGGTGGTTGGCGCAGTAATGCTGGTAGACCGCGCGCAGGTCGAGCCGGAAGTCGTACGACGGCGTGCCGCCGCCGAGCACGCCGCTGCTGAGCAGCACCGCGTCGTAGGGTGGCGGCGTGGTGGCGCTCACCATCTCGGCCAGTTTGGCCGCCACGCCGGCGCCCCAGGACTGGCCGTGCAGCACGGTGCGTTTCGGCTTGGCCACGTGCTCGACGAAGATCCGGCGCACGCGCTCGGTGTCTTCGGCCGCCGATCGCACCGCCACGCCGCCCTGGCGAAACACCGAGCCGGCCCAGGCATGCCCGGCGCGCACGGTGATGGCCCAGCGTTCGATGTCTTCGTCGTTGCGCTCGCGCTTGGGTTCGCCCAGCGCCGGGCCGCCGTGGGCATGCACCACCAGCACGCCGCTCCACTGCGCGGGCACCACGATCAGGTAGTGTGCGTTGGCCGAGTCCTGGCCGCGCAGGCAGCGCGCGCCGGCGGGCACGCCGGCGGGGCAGGCGGCAGCTGCGGGTGCGGCTTCGATCGACGCCGGCAAGGAGGGGGCGGGCGCGTTGGCGCAGGCGGCGAGCAGCACGGCGGCGCTGCCGCACAAGATGCCGCACAAGAGGCGCTTGAAGATGCTTGTCATGGCGTGCCGGATTCCTGGTTTCGCAAAGCCGCGATGACGGCGTGCAGTCGGTCGCGTTGTTGGTTTGACGGGCGGGCGTGGCGCAACGCGGCCTGCGTCAGCGCCTCGACGCTTGGGGGCGGGGTGGTATTGCGGCCTTCGAGCGCGGCTTTCATCGCGCGCAGTTTCATGTCGCGCCGCGCGGCCTGCAGGTCAGCCGGCGAGACCAGGTTCAGCGCCGCTTCGAGTTGCAGCAGCACGCCGTCGAGCGCGCTTCTGTGTGCATCGGCGTCGGCCGCAGACGCGTTGGCCACGCTTGCGCCGGGCTGCTGCCAGCGCGACAAGAGCGCCTGATCCCATGCCGGCTGCAGCGCTGCCGAGGCGGCCCAGCGCGCGTCGAGGTCATCGGCAGCAGCGGGCACGGCGGGCACGTCAGGCACGGCGGCCGGCGCCGCGGCGTCGGCCAGCGCCTCGCGTTGCTCGCACAGCGCGAGCTTGGCCAGCAGTGCATCGAAGCGCGCCTGTCGGATTCGCTGCGCGCTGCCGGCCAGGAGGTTCTGCGCCGTCTGGCGCGCGCGGTGGAAGCGTGCGTCCAACGGCGCCACCTGCTGGCGCGGCACGTCGACCGGCTGGCGCCACTCGGCATCCACCTCGGCGAGCGTGCGCTTGAACTCGGCAGCCGGTGTGTCCGGCGTCAGCGCTTCGAGGCGCGCGATCAGGGCTTCGCGGCCGGCCTGGTTGGCCAGCAGCTCGGCATCGCGGGCGTTGAAGGCGGCGTCGCGTTGGGCGAAGACGGCATCGGTCGCGGCCTTGAACTCGGACCACAACGCGTTCTCGACCTGGCGTGTCAACGGCAGGCTGCGGGCGTGCTGCTGCCACTGTTCCTGCAGTTCGCGCACGCGGCCCGGCAGGTCGCGCGATGGAAGGGAGTGAGGGCTGGCGGCAGCTTCGTCGCGCAGTGCGTTCGCGCGCGCGACGAGCTGTTCGCGCCCTTGCTGCGCCGAGCGGCGAGCCTCTTGCAGCGGCGCTTCGATGCGTGCGACGCTGGCTTGCATGCGCGCCATCAGCGCATCGCGTGCCTTGTGCGGCACGGTGTGCTCGACCGGCCCGAGCTTGCGCCATTCGGTCTGGAAGTGAGACAGGGCGCGGGTGTGTTCGCGCCAGTCCGGGGCCGGGCCGGGCTCGTCTGCCTCGGGGTGATGGGCAATCTGCGCCTCCAGCGCCTCGAGAAGTCGCTGCCGCGCCGCGAGGTTCTCTTTCCGCTTCGCCTTCAACTGATCCAGATGCGCACCCACCGGCTCGAAGCAGGTCTTCAGCGCCGCATCGAACGAGTGCCACAAGCTCTGGTTGGTGGCGCCGCCAAGACGGTCGAGTTCTTTCCAGCGCTTGCGCAGGTCGTCGATCGCGTCGGCGAGTTGTTTGATCGGCAGCTTGGCGGACTGGACCGGGTCGGCCAATGCGGCCGTGGTGGCGGTGGCCAAGGTCTGCGCTTCCTGCACCAGGTCGTCGCGCGCGCGCCCGCCACCCCAACTCTGCCAACCCTTCAGCCGCACGAACTCGGCGTGCAGCGCGTTCAGGCGCGCGCGCAGTGCGTCGGGCAGCGAGCCGGCATCGATCGCGCTGTCGATGCGGCTCAACAGGCGTTGTGTGTCGGCCAGGTTGCCGCCGGCCAGCGCGGCTTCGGCCTGTTCCAGCAGCGGCGCGACCGCTTGCGCGCGGTCGCGCTGGGCGGCCTTCGCTTCGGCCTTCGCTTCGGCCTTTGCCTCGGCCTTGCGAGCGGCGGTGTCGGCCGCAGGGGGGGGCAGCGCTGTGGGTGCCGTGGGTGATGACGGAGGCTCGGGCGGCAGTGAGCGCAGGGCCTCCAGCCGGGCCTCGGCCTGCGCGGCTTGTTGAAGCGCCTGCTCGATCGCCTCTTGCAAGCGCCCCGCCGACGTGCTCGCCGCCGCGCCTTCAGGCACATCGGCCAGAAGGCCCCGTGCGTCGGCGATGGCGCCGGCCAGTGGGGCAGGATCGGCCGGTTCGGCAAGGTCCGCCGCGGCCTGGGCACCGGCGCTGTTCACGCGCACCAGGGCCTGCTGGGCCGCGGCCAGCCAGCGCCGAGCCCGCAGCTCGCGCTCGGCGCGTTCGGTCGTCAGTTCGGTGAGCCGGGCCGAGAGCTCGGCGAAACGCGCCCGTTGCTCATCGTCCAGCAAGCTCGGGCCGAGCGCCTGCCAGGCTTTGTCGAGCTCCACCAGGCGGTTGGTCGGGATCGTCGTTTCATCGAGCAGCGCGGTGGCCGTGTCGATCAGGCCGGCAGCCTTCTCGCGCGCCACGCGCCGCGCCACCGCGGCGTCGTGGCGCTGCTTGGCGATGCGGTGCACGCGCCGGTCGTGGTCGCGGAACTCGCGTTCGGCCAGCTTCAGCGCCGCCTCATCGGCGAGCGCCTCGACGGCCGCGCATTTGAGCGCAACGGTGGGAGCAAGGCGGGCAATGTCCAGCAGCGCCGGGTCGTCGCCGGCCGCGGCAGCCAGCCGGGCCTGCCACTGCGCGAGCACTTCGGGCGACTCTTTGGGCGCCTCTTTGGGCAGAGGGCTGCCTGGCGCTGGCGGGGCCGCTTTGGCTGGAGCCTGCGGCGCCGGTGTGTCTGTCTTCTTCTTGATCCAACCCAGCATGCTTCACGAGCCTCGAATCGATGTCGCCAATCAAAAAGCGGGGATGCGCGTTGCGCGCCGCCGCAGTGTTTCACAAAACGGCGCACCGTCCATTCGCATCCGCCCGCTGGCGCCGCTTTCTACAATGGCCGCCCGAACTGCACACGCTGGAGCACGGAATGATCGTCGAGCGCCTCTGGACCGGCAACAACTACCGCAACTTCAACTACCTGATCGCCTGCCCCGAGACCGGCGAGGCGCTGGCGATCGACCCGCTCGACCATGAAAAGACCCTGGCCACCGCCAAGGTCAAGGGCTGGCGCATCACGCAGATCCTGAACACCCACGAGCACCACGACCACACCGGTGGCAATGCCGCCGTGGTGGCCGCCACCGGGGCCAAGGTGATCGCCCACCACAAGGCCGGCGGGCGCATCACGGGCATGGACCGCGGCGTGAAGGCGGGCGACGTGATCAAGGTCGGCACCACCGTGGAACTCGAATGCCTGGACACGCCGGGCCACACGATGTGCCACATCTGCCTGCGCTCGCACACCGAGCAGCCGGCGCTGTTCTCGGGTGACACGCTGTTCAACGCCGGGGCCGGCAACTGCCACAACGGCGGCGACCCGAACGCGATGTATGCGACCTTCGCCGACCAGTTGGCCCGGCTGCCCGACAACACCTTGGTCTACCCCGGCCACGACTACATCGAGAACAACCTGAGGTTCAGCCTGGCGCGCGAACCCGACAACGCCGCGGCCCAGGCGCTGCTGCCGCAAGTGGCGGGGCACGACCCGGCCACCTCGCTCGTCACCACGCTGGCGCAGGAGAAGACCATCAACACCTTCTTCCGCCTGACCAGCCCGAGCGTGATCGCAAGGTTGCGCGAGAAGTTTCCCGAACTGCCGGAGCGGCCCGATGCGAAGACGGTGTTCATCAAGCTGCGCGAGTTGCGCAACTCGTGGTGAGCCGACCTTGATTGACGGGGCGCGGCCCCGTCACATCCGCGACGTGCCGGCCTGCCTTCCGCGGCCCGACTCCTTGGCGCGGTAGAGCATCGCGTCGGCGCGCGCGACCAGATCGCGCCAGCCCAGCGCCGGGTCGCCGCCATAGGCCACACCCACGCTGGCGCCGATGTTCACGCGCAGTGATCCGAGCTCGAACGGGGAGCGCGCCGCGCCAATGACCTTCTCGGCCACACCGCGCGCATTGGCGCCTTCGCGCAGACCCGAGAGCACGATCGCGAACTCGTCGCCGCCGATCCGCGCCACCGCGTCGGTCGGCCGCACCAGCGCGCGCAGGCGCTGGGCAAAGATCTGCAGCACCTGGTCGCCGACCGGGTGGCCGTGCCGGTCGTTGACCGGCTTGAAGTGGTCGAGGTCGATGCACAGCAGCGCCAGGTTCGAAGCGCTGCCGTCCTGCAGCCGGCGCTCCAGGTGCTCCTGGAAGCCGGCGCGGTTGAGCAGCCCGGTGAGCGGGTCTTGCCGCGTCAGCAGCAGCAGGCGCAGCTCTTCCTGCTTGTGCGGCGTGATGTCTTGCGCCACGCCGACGAAGCCGTCGACCTCGCCGTTGTCGAGCCACAGCGGCGTGTAGGTCAGCACCAGGTGGCCGGCGCTGCTGCGGCCCGGGTAGTCGCGCTCGAAGCTGACCGACTGACCCTTCAGCACCTTCTCGACCCACGGGCGGATGCGCTCGTAGTCGGCGCTTCCCAGCACCTCGGACATCGTGTGCCCGATGACCTGGTCGCGCGGCTTGCCGCACCAGCGCTCGAAGGCGCTGTTGACGAAGCGGTAACGGTGGTCGGCGCCGACCACCGCGACGGTGGCCGGAATGGCCTCGGCCACCGAGTGCAGGGTGCTGGCCTGGCGCTGCTGCTGGCGCTCGGCCGCGGCCCGTTCGGTGATGTCGATGCCGGTGGCATAGAAGCCGCGGACTTCACCGGTCTCGGAGATGTCGGGCACCAACTGGGCTTCGATACGGCGCCGTTCTCCGCCGACCAGCATGTCGTACTCGAAGTGCTGGGTCTGGCCGGCCAGCACGGCCAGCACGCGAGGCTCGAGCAAGGCGTCGGTGGTGCCGTGGGTGAGTTCGCTGCGGGTGCGGCCGAGGATCTGCTCGCGCGTCAGGCCGAAGCTTTGGCAATGGGCGAGGTTGACGAAGCGGAAGCGCCGGTCCCGGTCGAGGTAGGCCACGCGCACCGGCAGGCCGTCGGTGATCTGGCGCACGAAACGTTCGCTGTGTTCCAGGCGCCGCTCCAGCTCCTTGCGTTCGGTGATGTC
The DNA here is from genome assembly GCA_031414975.1 of Methylibium sp. GTDB lineage: Bacteria > Pseudomonadota > Gammaproteobacteria > Burkholderiales > Burkholderiaceae_C > LGRD01. The sequence goes on from JANOQS010000109.1 coordinate 8,039, forward strand.
CTGGAACGCGCCGACCAGGCGCGCCGCCTTGCCGGCGTCGAACTCCACCTCGCCCTGGGTGCGCACCCAGATGCGCCGGCCGGTGGCGGTGATGAGCGGGAGCTCCAGGTCCCAGGGCATGCCGCGCTGCACCGCGGCCTGAAATGCGGCTTCGATCTCCGCGCGCGCTTCGGGCGCATAGAACTCGATCGCCGAGGCCAGCGTGGGCTGGTGGTCGTGCGCGACCTCGTGGATGCGGCGCGTTTCATCGGACCACGTGATGGCGCTGTTGGCCAGTTCGAGCTCCCAGCCACCCACGCCGGCCACCCGCCCGGTGCGCAGCAGGAAGGCCTGGCTCGCGCGCAGCGCGTGGTCGATGCGCCGGCGTTCGGTCACGTCGCGGCCCACGGAGTGCAGCATGGGTTGGCGGCGGCTGTCGTGCTGGAGCCGGTTGGTCCAGGCGCCCCAGCGTTCGCTGCCGTCGATGGTGAGCATGCGGTTCTCGCCCGACACGCTCTCGCCGGTCCGCAGCACCCGGTCGATGCGCATCCGCACGGCCTCGCGGTCGGCCGGCAGCACGTGGTCGAACAGGTTCGTGCCGATCATCTGCGCCGGCAGCCGGCCGAAGTGGCCCGCATAGGCCGGGTTCACGTACACCAGCGTGCCATCGGGCCAGGCCAGTGAGACGAGTTCGGCCTGGTGTTCGACCAGGGCGCGGTGCTGCGCTTCGTCGGCGCTCGGCGTTGGCTCGGCCGCACTGCGTGCCGCCTCCGCCTGCGTGATCAGGTCGCGCCGCATCACCAGCGCCTGGCTGGTGATGACGGCCAGCGACTGCAACGACTGGCGTTGCGCCGCGTCGAGCCGGCGCGGCACCCGGTCGAGCACGCACAGCGCGCCGACCCGCGCGCCGCCGGGCAGCACCAGCGGCTCACCGGTGTAGAAGCGGATGCCTGCCGCGCCGCTGACCATCGGGTGATTGGCGAAGCGTGGGTCGTGCGCCGCGTCGGGCACCTCGAACGGCGTGTCGGCGCTGATGGCCAGAGCACAGAAGGCGCCGTCGCGCGGTGTTTCGTTGGTGCCCGGCGAGCCCACGCTGGCCTTGAACCAGACGCGCTGCACGTCCACCAGGGTCAGCAGCGCCATGGGCGCGGCGCAGGCCTGCGCGGCCATCTGGACGATGCTGTCGAACACCGCCTCGGGGGCGCTGTCGAGCACCGCCAGCGCGTGCAATTGCGCCAGCCGGGCAGTCTCGCGCTGGGTGTCGCCCTGGGTGTCGCGCGAGGTCGGGCCCGAGGTCAGGTCCGAGGTCGGGCCCACGATCGTGTCTACAGCGCCACCGTTCTCTGCAGCAACCACGCCAACGCCTCCCCGCTGACCCACGGCGTCAGGCGCTGGCGCACTGTCGCGTGATACGCATTGAGCCAGTCCACCTCGTCCTGGCGCAGCAGGCTGCGCTCGATGCAGCGGGTGTCGATCGGGCACAAGGTGAGGGTCTCGAATTCGAGGAACTCGCCGAACGGGCTGTCCACCCCCACGGAGGCCGCGGCAGCGGGCACGTTCAGCACCAGGTTCTCGATGCGGATGCCCCACTGCCCCTCGCGGTACAGGCCGGGCTCGATGCTGGTGATCATGCCCGGCTCCATCGCCATGTGCGGCTCGGGCACGGCGCGCGAGATGCTTTGCGGCCCTTCGTGCACGTTCAGGAAATAGCCCACACCATGGCCGGTGCCGTGGCCGAAGTCGAGCCCGTGTTCCCACAGCGGCGCGCGCGCAATGGCGTCGAGCATGGGTGACAAGGTGCCGCGCGGAAAGCGCGTGCGGCTCAGCGCGATCGTGCCCTTGAGCACCAGCGTGTAGTCACGCTTGTGGGCCGGGCTCACGGTGCCGATCGGCCAGACCCGCGTGATGTCGGTGGTGCCGCCCAGGTACTGCGCGCCAGAGTCGATCAGCAGCAGCCCACCTTCGCCGGCCGCGACTTCGATGACGGCGTGCGACTCCGGCGTGGCGCGGTAGTGCGGCATCGCGCCGTTGGCGTTGAACGCGGCGATGGTCGAAAAGCTCAGGCCCACGAAGCCGGGGCGTTTGGCGCGGGCGGCGCTCAGGTGCTCGTCGATCGTCAGTTCGGTGATCGGTTCTCGCCCCAGCGTGTGTTCGAACCAGGCGTAGAACTCGCACATCGCGGCGCCGTCCTGGACCATCGCCTCGCGCACATGGGCGGCTTCGAGTGCGTTCTTGCGGCTCTTGAAGAAGGTGCTGGGGTTGACGGCCTCGACCACCTTCACGCTCGCATGCGCGCGCAGCCCCAGGGTCACGCGGCGCGGGTCGAGCAGCAGCACCGCACCTGGCTGCAAGGTGGCCAACGCGGCCAGCGCGGCGCCGGCCTGGTGGTACGGGGCGATCAGCACGTCGTCGTCGGCCAGCACGGCCTGCAGTGCGGTGTCGATCTTGCCGCTGGCCACGAACAAAGTGACCGTGCCCATGTCAAGCAGCGCGTGGGCCAGAAAGACCGGGTTGTAGCTCACGTCGGCGCCGCGCAGGTTCAGCAGCCAGGCGATGTCGTCGACGGTGGAGATGAAGTGGTGCGTGGCGCCGGCCTTGGCCATCGCGTTGCGCACCTGGGCCAGTTTGGCCTCGCGCGGCTGGGTGGCGTGCGGCGGCAGGTGTTCGTAGACCGGTGCGTCGGGCAGGCCAGGGCGTTCGGGCCAGACCTCGGCCAGTACATCGAAGTCGGTGCGCAGCTTCACGCCGCGGCGCTCCAGGGTGGCGCGCAGCAAGGTCGCCGCGGCCAGGCCGAGCACGCTGCCGTCGACGCCCACCGTCTGGCCGGCGGGCACCTGGTCGGCCAGCCAGTCGACATGCTGCATCGACGTGCCCGACGGGATCTTGACCAGCTCGATGCCGCTGCCAGCCAGCTCCAGTGCAGCCTGGGCCCAGTAGCGGCTGTCGGCAAACAGCGCGGCGTGCTCGAGCGTGACCACCAGGGTGCCCATCGACCCGCTGAACCCCGACAGCCACTGGCGCCCCTGCCAGCGCTCGGGCAGGTATTCCGACAGGTGCGGGTCGCTCGACGGCACCAGCACCGCGGACAGCCCGTGTGCAAGCAGCGCGTCGCGGGCTTTTTCGATGCGCAGGCGAAACGGGGAGGTGCGGGTGTCCATCGTCGGTCCATCCATTCAGTGGGGCGCGGTCCGCCGGGCTGGGCGGCGCGCCGCCGGGGTGCGCAAAAGCGGTTGTGATTCTAGAAGTCTTGCGCCGGGGTCGCCGCCGCCGCCCCTTCATGGTGCGGCGGAGCGTGTCGATGTTCCACCGGACGGACATTTACGCGACAGCGGCCGACGGCAAGCTCAGAGCAGTGCAGCTCGGTTCGCCTTCAACCATGCGCGGACCGCGCTTTGCAGTGCCAGCGCCTGCACTGTCTGCGCGGCCAGGCCGATG
>JANOQS010000110.1:0-4086 GCA_031414975.1 Methylibium sp.
GCGGATCACGTACCAGCACTCGCTCGACATCTGCAGATAGGCGGCGCGCTTGCCGGCCTGGCGCAGGTCACCCAGCAGGTCGGCGCGGCGCACCTTGACCTCGTGCACGATGGGTTCGAGGTAGGCCTCGACGGTGGTGTGGCGGATCGAGAAGACGTCGGGCATCGCCATCGCCCAGGCATCACCCACCTTGGCACGCAGGCTCAAGCCCCGCCAGGCGATGCGCCCGGCCCGGACCATCTCGCGCGCCACACGCTCGACCAGCGCCTCGTGCGCGTCGCGTTGCGCGCGGTTGCGCTGCAGGGTCTCGGCGATCACGCCGATGCCGGCATCGGTGACGCGCAAGGTCTCGTGCCCCGAAGGCTGTAGCCGCCGCTCCAGCAGCCCGGCTGCCAGCAGTTCGACCTCGATCGCGTCCTGGCACGGCCACCCGGCCGAACGGTAAACGTCGCGCAGGCGGCGGCGGTGATGGGCCGTGAGAGCGGGCGGGGCGGGCAGCGCGGGCATGGAGCCCCAAGCGTAGCGCTGGATCCGCTCGCTTGATGTGTACAGACGAACGGAATAGACTTTGATATATGACATCGAGCCCTCGCATGACCCAAACCGCCAAGCTCTTCACCAACGGCCGAAGCCAGGCAGTGCGTTTGCCTGCGGCCTTCCGGTTCGACACGAAGGAAGTCTTCATCCGCCAGGACCCGAAAACCGGGGATGTGATCCTGTCTCGCAAGCCCACCACCTGGGACGGCTTTTTCACGGCACTGCAGGCCGTCGACATCCCGGAAGACTTCCTGGGCGAAGCAGAGCGCGCGCAGGGCACCCATGAGCGGGATCCGTTGGAGGGCTGGCACGGGTGACGCAAGTGACGCGCTACATGCTCGACACAAACACCGTCAGTCACCTGCTGAAGAAGCACCCCGTGGTTGCGCGTCGGGTGGTCGCGGTGCCGATCACTTCCTTGTGCATCTCGGCCATCACCCAAGGCGAGTTGCTGTTCGGCCTGGCCAAGCGGCCAGACGCCAAGGCGCTCCACGAAGTCGTCCGGGAATTCCTGCGCCGGGTCGACGTCCTGCCATGGGACTCAGCCACGGCAGAGGCTTACGGACCCGCCCGAGCCGCGACCCAACGCGAGGGCAGGATGCTCGCGCCGATGGATCTCTTGATCGGCTCGCACGCCCTGAGCATCGACGCCGTGCTGGTGACAAACGACCGCGCCTTCGGTCAGCTTCCAGGCCTGTCAATCGAGGACTGGACGGAGGAACCCCCCTAAGGACTGGCAGCCTCTGCCGTTCCTCAGCCCGCCGTCGCCGTCCGCGAAATCGACACCCCCGCCACATGCGGCTGGCCCAGCAATTCTGGCCGCACGGTGCGTTTGCAGGCGTGTTCGTCTTCGGCGAACAGGTGCAGGCATTGGGGCGGGAAGTGCAGGTGCACGACCTCGCCCACCGTGCAGCGCGACTGGCCGCTTTCACGCACCGTCACCAGTTCGCCGCCGGCCAGGCGCACGTAGATGTAGCTGGCTTCGCCGAGCTGCTCGATGAAGCCGATCAGCCCCTGCAGAGTGTTGCTGCCGCCGGGGGCGACGATCTGCACGTGTTCGGGGCGCACGCCCAAGGTGACTTCGGCATTCGCCGGCAAGTGGTGGGCGTCCACCTCGGCGTCGAACTCATCGTCGTTGATGCGCACCCGCGCGTTGCGCGCGTCGGCACGCACCAGCCGCGCGGCGATGAAGTTCATCTTCGGCGAGCCGATGAAGCCGGCCACGAACTTGCTGACCGGGTGGTGGTACAGCTCCAGCGGCGCGCCGTACTGGGCCACGCTGCCTTCGCGCTGCACCGCCGGGCCGGCGTTGAGCAGCGCGATCTTGCTGGCCAAGGTCATGGCCTCGACCTGGTCGTGGGTCACGTAGATCATGCTGGCGGTGCCGATGTCCTGGTGCATCTTGGCCAGCTCCAGCCGGGTCTGCACGCGCAGCGCGGCGTCCAGGTTGGAGAGCGGCTCGTCGAACAGGAACACGTCGGGCTCGCGCACGATGGCGCGGCCGATCGCCACGCGCTGGCGCTGGCCGCCGGAGAGTTGTTTGGGCAGCCGGTCGAGCAGCGCATCCAACTGAAGAATCTTGCCGGCTTTGCGCACGCGCTGGTCGACCGTGCTGTTGTCGGTCTTGGCCTGGCGCAGGCCGAAGGCCATGTTGTCGTACACCGTCATGTGCGGGTAGAGCGCGTAACTCTGGAACACCATCGCCACGCCACGGCGTGACGGCGGGGTTTCGTTGACGCGCTTGCCGTTGATGTGCAGGTCGCCGCTGGAGATGTCTTCCAGCCCCGCGACCATGCGCAGCAAGGTGGACTTGCCGCAGCCTGACGGGCCGACGAACACGACGAACTCACCGCGGTCGATGTGCAGGTCGACCTTGCGGATGGTGTCGGCACCGGCACCGGCGTAGCGCTTGTGGACGTCGCGGAAGACGATCTCGGACATGGCGGTCTCCTGGGGATGCCTGTGGTCTTATGGAAGGGTGGCGAACACGGCGCCGAAAGCGGGAAGGTCCAGGCGCTGGCCGGCGACGCTGCCGGCTGGCAACGGATGGCTGGTGTCGGGCACAGGCATGAGCGTGGCCGGCAAGGTGTACGACGCCGGCTGCGCGCTCAGGTTGAAGGCGCAGAGCAGCGCCGGGCCGTGCTCGGCAGCGCTGTCACGCACGAAGGCGAGCACCTGGTCGTGGGCCGGCAACAACGCGATGCTGCCGCGCTGCAAACCGGGCCGGGCACGGCGCCACGCCAGCATCGCGCGGTAGAAGTGGAAGAGTGAGGAGGTGTCGGCGCGCTGGCCCGCCGCGGCCAGCGGCAGATGTTCGGGCGCCACCGGCAGCCAGCTGCGTTCGGCGCCGCTGAAGCCGCCGTGCGGCGCTTGCGCGTCCCACACCATCGGCGTGCGGCAGCCGTCGCGGCCGCGGTACTCGGGCCACATGGTGATGCCGTACGGGTCTTGCAGGTCTTCGAAGTTGATCGTCGCTTCGGTCAGGCCCAGTTCTTCGCCCTGGTACAGGCAGGGCGAGCCGCGCAGGCTGGCCTGCAGCGCAAAGGCCAGGCGCAGCCAGGCACTCCCGGTATCGCCCATCGCCGCCTTCCAGCGTGTGGCCACGCGCGGGATGTCGTGGTTGCCGAGCGACCAGCAGGCCCAGCCGTCGGTGACCTTGGCCTCGAACTGTTCGATCACGCCGTGCACGAAGCGCGCGTCGCACTGCGGCCCCAGCAGGTCGAAGCCGTAGGCCATGTGCAGCTTGTCGCCGCCGCCGGTGTATTCGGCGATGCGCGCGAGGTTGTCGTCGTCGCCGATTTCGCCCACCGTGGTCAGCCCCGGCCGCTCGTTCAGCAGCGTACGGATGCGGCGCAGGAAGGCAATGTTCTCGGGCTGGCTCTTGTCGTACTGGTGGCGCTGCCAGGCGTACGGGTTGACGCTGGACACAGCCGGGTTGCTGGCCGGCGCGCCCAGGCCCGGGTTGTCGCGCAACAGGGCGTCGTGGAAGGTGAAGTTGACCACGTCGAGGCGGAAGCCGTCGACGCCGCGATCGAGCCAGAAGCGCAGGTTGTCGATGGTGGCCTGCTGCACCGCCGGATTGTGGAAGTTCAGGTCGGGCTGGCTGGTCAGGAAGTTGTGCAGGTAGTACTGGCAACGGCGCGTGTCCCACTGCCAGGCGCTGCCGCCGAAGATCGACAGCCAATTGTTCGGCGGCGAGCCGTCGCCCTTCGGGTCGGCCCAGACGAACCAGTCGGCCTTCGGGTTGTTGCGGCCTGAGCGCGACTCGATGAACCAGGGGTGCTGGTCGGAGCAGTGGCTCATCACCTGGTCGATCAACACCTTGATGCCGTGGCTGTGTGCTGCCGCCACCACGGCGTCGAAGTCGGCCAGTTGGCCGAAGATCGGGTCGACGTCGCGGTAGTCGGCAATGTCGTAGCCGAAGTCCTTCATCGGGCTCTTGAAGAACGGCGAGATCCAGATCGCGTCGATGCCCAGCTCGGCCAGATAGGGCAAACGCTGCACGATGCCGGCCAGATCGCCGATGCCGTCGCGATTGCTGTCTTGAAA
>JANOQS010000111.1:0-8297 GCA_031414975.1 Methylibium sp.
CTGCGCCGCCGCAAGTGGCTTGCGAACGCCGCATGCATCACTTCACCAGGAAGTGCTCGCGGTAGTACGCCAGTTCGTCGATCGATTCGTGGATGTCGGCCAGCGCGGTGTGCGCTTGCGCCTTCTTGAAGCCGGCCAGGATCTCCGGCTTCCAGCGTTTGGCGAGTTCCTTCAAGGTGCTGACGTCGAGGTTGCGGTAGTGAAAGAACGCCTCCAGCCGCGGCATCGTGCGCGCGAGGAAGCGCCGGTCCTGGCAGATGCTGTTGCCGCACATCGGCGACATGCTCTTGGGCACGTAGCGGCGCAGGAACTCGATGACCTGGGCCTCCGCCGCTGCCTCGTCGACGGTCGATGCCTTCACGCGGTCGATCAAGCCGCTGCGGCCGTGCGTGCCCTTGTTCCAGGCGTCCATCGCGTCCAGCGTGGCATCGCTCTGGTGGATGGCCAGCACCGGGCCTTCGACCCGCTGCCCCAGATGGGGGTCGGTGATCACGACCGCGATCTCGATGATGCGGTCGGTTTCCGGCACCAGGCCGGTCATCTCCAGGTCGATCCAGACCAGGTTCTGGTCGCTGCTGGCCAAAGTGCTTGTGCTCATCGTGTGTGCTCCTTGGGGGGATTCTCGCAGCCCCTACACTTCGCACCCATGCAAGCCTATGCCCTGACTGTCTTGTTTGCCGCCGCGGTGGTCGTGTCGATGCTGATCAGGTTCTGGCTCGCCTCGCGCCAGATGCGCCACGTGGCCCAGCACCGCGATGCAGTGCCGTCCACTTTTGCCGCCAGCATCACACTGCCTGCGCACCAGAAGGCGGCCGACTACACGCTGGCCAAAGGCCGCTTCGGCCTGCTGACCATGGCGTTCGGCGCCGCCGTGCTGCTGGGCTGGACCTTGCTCGGCGGGCTCGACCTGCTGAACGCCGCGGTGCGCGACACGGTGCAGCCAGGCTGGGGCAACATGGCCTACCAACTCGCGCTGCTGGCCGCGTTCACCGTCATCGGCTCGCTGCTGGACCTGCCGTTCGAGCTGTACAGCACCTTCCGCGTCGAACAGCGTTTCGGCTTCAACCGCATGACGTGGCGGCTGTACCTGGCCGACCTGCTGAAGGGCGCGCTCGTCGGCGCGCTGATCGGCCTGCCGCTGGCGGCGCTGATCCTGTGGATCATGGGCACCACCGGCAGCCTGTGGTGGTTGTGGGCCTGGGGCGCGTGGATGGCCTTCAACGTGCTGATCCTGGTGTTCTACCCGACCGTCATCGCGCCGCTGTTCAACAAGTTCGTGCCGCTGGCCGACGAGTCGCTGAAGGCCCGCGTGCAGGCGCTGATGACGCGCTGCGGCTTTGCCGCCAAGGGCTTGTTCGTCATGGACGGCAGCAAGCGTTCGGCCCACGCCAACGCCTATTTCACCGGCTTCGGCGCAGCCAAGCGGGTGGTGTTCTTCGACACCCTGCTGAACAAGCTCTCGCCCGGCGAAGTGGAGGCGGTGCTGGCCCACGAGCTCGGCCACTTCAAGCACAAGCACGTGACCAAGCGCATGGTCGCGATGTTCGCGATCAGTCTGGCCGGCTTTGCGCTGCTGGGCTGGCTGTCGGGCCAGAGCTGGTTCTACACCGCGCTGGGCGTGCAGCCTTCGCTGGCCGCGCCGAACGATGCGCTGGCGCTGCTGCTGTTCCTGCTGGTCACGCCGGTATTCGGCTTCTTCGTTTCACCGCTGTTCGCGCAGTTGTCGCGCCGGCACGAATTCGAGGCCGACGCGTATGCCTGTCAGCAGGCCAGCGGCACCGACCTGGCCGCGGCGCTGCTGAAGCTGCACGAAGACAACGCCTCGACCCTGACCCCCGACCCGCTGTACGTGCGCTTCTACTACTCGCACCCGCCGGCCTCGGAGCGGCTCGCTGCGCTGGCCCAGCAGGCGCGGCTGCAGCCTGTCTGACTTGGGGATGGTCCGCGGTTGAGCAAGAACGTCGTGCTCGACCTGGGCCTGGTGGTGGCCGGCCACGGCCGCCACTACGTCGTCGAGAGCCCCGAAGGCCAGCGCATCATCTGCCACCCGCGCGGCAAGAGGAGCGACTGCGTGGTCGGCGACCGCGTGCGCTGGCAGGCCAGTGGCGACGAAGGCGTGATCGAACATGTGGAACCACGCCGCAACCTGCTGTTCCGGCAGGACGAATGGAAGACCAGATCGTTCGCCGCCAACCTGGGCCAATTGCTGGTGCTGGTGGCCGCCGAACCGGTGTTCAGCGAATCGCAGCTGGCGCGCTCGCTGATCGCCGCCGAAGACGCCGGCATCCCGGCGCGCATCCTGCTGAACAAGGCCGACCTGCCTACGATAGTCGCCGCCCGCGAACGCCTGAAGCCTTACGCGGCCATGGGCGTGGAGGTGCTGGAAGTGGCTCTGAAAACCCGCAAGGACGAGGCCAGCGCCCTGCTCGCGCCCTTGCTCGAAGGCCAGGCCACCTTGGTGCTGGGCCCCAGCGGCACCGGCAAAAGCACCTTGATCAACCTGCTCGCACCCGACGCGCGCGCGCAGGTCGGCGAGGTCTCGCAGGCCCTGAACTCGGGCCGCCACACCACCACCCACACGCAGTGGTACTGGCTCGACGCGCAACGCGGCACGGCACTGATCGACTCGCCCGGCTTTCAGGAATTCGGCCTGCGCCAAATCGACACCCAGCGCCTGAGCAGCTTGATGCCCGACCTGCGCGAGCACGCAGGCGCCTGCAAGTTCTACAACTGCAGCCATCGGCATGAACCCGGCTGCGGCGTGCGCGCGGCGCTGGAGCGTGGCGAGATCAGCGAGTCGCGCTACCGGATTTACGGCGAGATTCTGGGCGAGCTCGTCAAGCGCGCCTGAGACGGGACCACACCGGGGCGCGGTTCAGCCGACCAGGTTGGCCAGCGACAGCAGCGACAGCAACAGCATCCACAGCACGACCGAGCGCCACACCAGCCCGACCACGCTGCGCAGGTGAGCCATCTCGGGCGTTGCGCCGGTCGTCGAGCCGTCGGCCGAAATCTCGCCCGGCAGCACGCTGTCTTCGAAGGCGCGGGCCGACTCGGCTCGCACTTCCGGCGCTTCGCGGCCGCCCAATTGCACGCCGATCGCGCCGGCCGCCGACGCCAGGATCACGCCGTCGTTGCCCGACTCCCACAGCACCGCGTCGCGCCGCCAGCAATTGACCGCTTCCTCGAAGTTGCCGACCACCGCAAAGCCGAACGCGGTGAGGCGGGCCGGCACGTGGTCGAGCAGTGCGAACAGCCGGCCCGACAGGCCGATCAGCCGGTCGTTCGGCGGCACGCCGTCGCTGCGGCTCTTGAAGGCCCAGTAGCGGCCTGCAACCTCGGCCATTCGGTAGAGCACCGCGCCGGCCGGCCCGAAGCCGAGCGTGGACAGCACGACGAACCAGAAGAACACGCCGAACACATGCCGGTGCGCGGCCAGCAGCGAATGTTCGATGACCTGGCGCAAGAGTTCGGGCCGCGGCAGGTCGCTCGCATCGACATGGCGCCAGGCCGCCAGCAGGCTGCGTGCGCTTTCCGCGTCGGCACGCTCGAGCGCGTCGCGGATATCGGTGAAGTAGTGGCTGAACTGGCGAAAGCCCAAGGTCATGTAGAGAACCGCCACGTTCCAGGCCAGCGCCAACAGCAGGCTGAAGTGATCCAGCAACAGCCACACGCCCCAGGCCAGCAGGGCCGGCGCCAGCGCGGTGACGCCCCACACCACCGCCGCATGCGCGTCGCGGCCGGCGTCGAAGTTCAGGCGCGTCCAGCGCATCCACGCGGTCAGCGATTCGTGCACCACGTTGCTGCGCGGCAGCGGCTTGAGTTGCTCGATCAGCAGCGCGAACAGGACGGCGAAAAAACTCATTGCCGGGAATGATAGCGGCGGGGGTGGCCGGGCTTATGCGGCGAGAAAGCGATACAGGTTGCGCAGCATCGCCGCCGTCGCACCCCAGATGAAATAGCGCCGCAGCCGCCCCTGCTCGTCTTGCCCCGGCCAGGGCATCGACAGGAACTCGCGCCGCACGCCGCCCACCTCGACGGCATGACGGTGATGGTTGGCCGGGCTCATCAGAAAGGCCAGCGGCACCTCGAAGATCTCGGCCACCTCGAACGGGTCGGCCTGCACCGTGAACGTGGGCCGCACGAACGCGACCACCGGCGTCACGATGAAGCCGGTGCCGGTGGTGTACAGCGGCAGGCTGCCGATCACGTCGACATGCGAAGCGTCCAGGCCGATCTCTTCACGCGCTTCGCGCAAGGCGGTGGCGGTGGCATCGGCGTCATCGTCTTCGGCACGACCGCCGGGGAAGCTGATCTGGCCGGGGTGGTCGGTCAGGTGGTCGGTGCGCTGGGTCAGCAGCACGGTGATCGTGTCGCGCAGCACCAGCGGCACCAGCACCGAGGCGTGGGTCGGCTCGCGTTCGTTGAAGCGGCGCTCGCCCGAAGTCTCGGGCGCCCACACGGGCGGGGCTTCGAAGCGCTGGCGCAGGGCCAGCGGCAGCAACCGATCGGCAGCAACCGCCGGCAGGTGGTGGTCCACGCCGAGGACGGGGAGTTCCTGAGGGTTGAAGCTGAGGGCCATGGCGCCGTGTCAATGAAAAAAGCCGCCCTGAAGTCGTGACGGCTTTGGATCGTGAGGCCAACGTTTGCCGCGACATCGTCGCGGCGGAAACTGGCTCGCCACTTTCGTGGCGGCATCCGGCTTATGCCGAACGCCTTGACTTCGTCAAGCCAGCTTCTCTTTGATGCGCGCCGACTTGCCCGAGCGGTTGCGCAGGTAGTACAGCTTGGCGCGGCGCACGTCACCGCGGCGCTTTACTTCGATCGACGCGATCAGCGGGCTGTAAAGCTGAAACGTGCGTTCCACGCCTTCGCCGCTGGAGATCTTGCGCACGATGAAGCTGGAGTTGAGGCTGCGATTGCGTTTGGCAATCACCACGCCTTCAAAGGCCTGCAGGCGCTTGCGGGTGCCTTCGACCACGTTGACGCTGACGATCACGGTGTCGCCGGGCGCAAAGGGCGGGATGGTCTTGTTGAGACGGGTGATTTCTTCCCGCTCGAGGGTCTGGATCAGGTCCATGGGTTCTCCAATGTGATCGTGCGCAGGCTTGTTGGAATGAGTTGGAGCCTTGGCGCCCAGCATGGGCTGGGACGCGGCTCCGTCCTGGCAGAGGATCGAAAAGCTTTCGATTATAGCCCGAGCGACCGCAAAAACGTCTCATCGCCTGGCGTCAGCCGCCCGGCCGCACGCGCCGCGGCCAGCAGGTCGGGCCGGCGGCGCGCCGTCAGCTCCAAGGATCGCTCGCGGCGCCAGCGCGCAATATCGGCATGGTGGCCCGACAGCAGCACCGACGGCACGGCGACACCGCCGCCCTCGCCGGTCTGCCACTGCTCGGGCCGGCTGTAGTGCGGGCAGTCGAGCAGACCGTCCGAAAAACTGTCCTGCTGGTGCGATTGCGCGTCGCCCAGCACACCGTCCTGCAGGCGCGCCACGGCATCGAGCAGGGCCAGCGCAGGCAATTCACCGCCCGACAGCACGAAGTCGCCCAGGCTCAGTTCCAGGTCCACGTGCCGGTCGATGAAGCGCTGATCGATGCCCTCGTAGCGGCCGCACAGCAGCACCGCGCCGGTGCCGGAGGCGAACTGTTCGACCAGCGCCTGGTCGATGCGGCGCCCGGTCGGCGTGAACTGCACCAGCGGCGCGTTCACCACCTCGGCGCGCGCCGCGCGAACCGCCTGCAGCGCACGCTCCAGCGGCTCGGCCAGCATCACCATGCCCGGGCCCCCGCCATAGGGTCGGTCGTCAACGCGGCGGTAGTTGTTGTCGGCAAAGTCGCGCAGCGGCCAGAGCTTCACATCGACCACGCCCGACTCGAACGCGCGCCGCGTGATGCCGTGCACCAGGTGTGGCGCAAACAACTCGGGAAACAGCGTGATGACGTCGAAGCGCATGCCGGCAGGCCGGATCAGTAGTCCAGCCCCCAATCCACGGTGATGCGCTTGAGCGGCAGGCTCACGTCGTCGACGTAGGCCGAGACGAAAGGGATCAGGCGTTCGGCTTCTGGCGTTGCTTCCGTCAAGCCCGCAGGCGCCACGCGCAGCACGCTGTGCGGGCCGGTGTCGAGCAGCCCGACCACGATGCCGAGCGATTCGCCCTGTCGGTTCACCACAGCCAGGCCGATCAGGTCGACCCAGTAGAACTCGTCCTCGCCGGTGGTGGGGAAGCTGGACCGGCCCACGAACAGCCGGGCGCCGCGCAGCGCCTCGGCATCGTTGCGGGTTTCCACGCCCTGGACTTGCGCGACCACGCCGTCACCGTGTTCCTTGGCCAAGGTCACCTTCAGCAGGCCGGGAAAGCCGGCCCGCGGGCCTGCCGGGCGCTTGACGCCACCTTCTTCAGGCGGCTTGACGAACCAGCGCCGCGATGAGAACAGCGCCTGCGGATCGGCTGCAAAAGGCTGCACCTTCAGCCATCCCTTGATGCCCCAGGCATCGACGACGCGGCCGACTTCCACGGCGTCGTCAGGCCAGTCTGGATCGGCGCCAGGATTGCTCATGGACGAGCCAGGAGCCCCCGCACCCATCGGGACTGGAAAAGGCTCAGGCCGGGACCGTGGCCTTGGCCTGCGCCACCAGGCGTTCGACCGTGCTCGACATCTGGGCGCCGTTGCCGGTCCAGTGGGCGATTCGGTCGAAGGCCACGCGCAGCGGCTGCTCGCCACCGGCGGCGACGGGGTTGTAGAAGCCCACGCGTTCGATGAAGCGGCCGTCACGGCGGGTGCGCGAGTCGGCGACGACGATGTTGAAGAACGGGCGCTTCTTGGCACCGCCGCGTGCGAGTCGGATGACGACCATGACTTTTCCTTGACGTGACTTGACTTGACTTGGATGGGGGCCGGCCTTTCCGGCGCAACCACGCATTATAAACTCAGTCGCTACTTCACCCCATGCAAACGACGATGGCACCCGTTCTGCTCCGCCCCAGCACCCCCGCCGACCTGCCGGCAATCACTGCCATCTACGCCTGGAACGTGGCCCACGGCACCGGAACCTTCGAGCTGGAAGTACCCGACCAGACCGAGATGACGCGTCGCCGCGACGACGTGCTGTCCAAGGGCCTGCCCTGGCTGGTGGCCGAGCGCGATGGCCAGGTGCTGGGCTACGCCTACGCCAACCACTTCCGGCCGCGCCGCGCGTACCGTTTTTGCCTGGAAGACTCGATCTACCTCGCAGACGTTGCCAAGGGCCAGGGCCTGGGCAAGTTGCTGCTGGCCGAATTGCTGGCGCGCTGCGAGGCGGCCGGCGCGCGCCAGATGCTGGCTGTCATCGGCGACTCTGCCAACGCCGGCTCGATCGGCGTGCACCGTGCGCTGGGCTTCGAGCACGTTGGCGTGATGGCGGCGGCGGGCTGGAAGTTCGAGCGCTGGCTCGACGTGGTGATCATGCAGAAGAGCCTCGGCCTGGGCTCGACCAGCGCGCCGATGGACGCCGCGTGAACGCTGCCATGCAGCGCCCCAAGTCCAAGCTGATTGCCACCTGGGCCGCGCTGATCGGCGGCAGCCTGGGCCTGCACCGCTTCTACCTGCACGGCTGGCGCGACGTCTGGGGTTGGTGCAGCGTTCCACCCACCTTGCTCGGGCTGGTCGGGCTGCTGCGGGCGCGCCAGATCGGCCTGGACGACCACCTGTCGTGGCTGCTGCTGCCACTGCTGGGCCTGACCCTGGCCGCCGCGATGCTCGCCGCGATCGTCTACGGGCTGACCCCGGACGAGCAATGGAACGCGCGTTTCAACCCGGCCGGCCCGGCCTCGCGCACCGGCGGCTTGACCATCCTCGGAGTGATTCTGGCGCTGGCCTTGGGTGCCGCGGCGTTGATGGCGACACTGGCCTTCAGCGCGCAACGCTTCTTCGAGTACCAGGCCGAACAGGCGCAGCCGCCCGGCCGTTGAACTGCCTTCGCGCGAGTCACGCGAACAGGCGCAGGCTGATCCAGTAGAACAAGCCGGCGACGAAGGCCGACGCGGGGATCGTGAAGATCCACGCCCACACGATGTTGCCCGCCACGCCCCAGCGCACTGCCGAGGCGCGCCGCACCGAACCCACGCCGACGATCGCGCCGGTGATGGTGTGCGTGGTCGACACCGGAATCCCCAAGGCGGTGGCCAGGAACAAGGTGATCGCGCCGCCCGTCTCGGCGCAGAAGCCGCCCACCGGCTTGAGCTTGGTGATCTTCTGGCCCATGGTCTTGACGATGCGCCAGCCGCCGAACATCGTGCCCAGGCCGATTGCCAGATAACA
>JANOQS010000112.1:0-3492 GCA_031414975.1 Methylibium sp.
AGACGTGCTGCTCGGCAATGCCCAGCCCACGCCGGAGATGCTGGAAGAGATCGCCGCGCTGCAAGACGCCCCCGAACTGAGCGAGGAAGAACTGGTGCGCCAGGCGCTGGCGGATGGCGGGGCCGACGGCGACACGGCGACGCCCGAGTAAGACTGCCGGCTGCCGTATCCTTGCGCTCGATTCGTCGCGCGGCGTCGAGTGTGGAGGGTGGGGTCTGTGGCGTCAAAGCGGGAGATTGGATGATGAGGGGCCCCGCCATCCTGGCCCGCAGCATGAGCGTGGCGACCAAGCGTGGCAAGGACGCCATGGCTTGGCAGTACCACTCCCGAAGCGACACCCACTCAAAGATTGCCTGTTGGACGGTCTTGTTCGACTTGCTCCTCGAGTGTGATGTGCTGCGGCGAAATGCCGACGCCGGCTTGATCGGGTTTGGCATCAATCACGTGATGGTCGGCCCGATCAACAAGACGCTGGACCTTGTTCTCGCGGTTGTCCCGCCAGCTCGGCCGCGAGGCGCGCGGGGCACCTTTGCGCAACTTGCCGACCGATATGCGATCCCGTTGACGGACGAAGAGCGTACCGCGCTGGACGGCCTGCCGATTGTTGAGCAAGACGAGAGTAACAACGTGTCGGAGGTGGCCGTCGCATTGGAAGCCAAGGCCTGCATGACCGAGCATCTCAAGTCGATTCCGAGGCTCCACGCGGAAATCCTTGCGACCGGCTACCTCGCAAGGAAGGCGTCGCCTCGGTGCATCACGGTGTCGTACTCGATGGTGAATGCCGCCGATTCATTTGTCAGCCCCGGAGGCAAGGGATTGGTCAACCGACACGGCCAGCCGGAGGACGCGCGCCGCGTTGTCCAGATGTTGGGTACTGCATTGCCGCTCGCGCGTGACATCGAGATTGGTTTCGATGTCGTTGGGGTGACCGTCGTCGAATGTCGAAACGACGGATCACCGGTTACCGTTCTGTCTCGGCCTCCGGCCCCGTCCACTGCCGAGCACTACCACTACGAACGAATGATTCGCTCCCTGTGCGGTGAGTATCGAAGTCGATTCTCACAACGAGCCTGAGGCTACGCGGCGAGCAGACTCAACTGCTCTGCGAGCCCTGCAGAAGCCGCGGCACTCATGCGGCTCGCGTGTAACTCGACTGCCTCGATGAATCCGGGCTCGAAGCGCAGCTTCGCTCGGCGTGTGCGACCCAGGAAACCCAACGTTGCCTTGAGCGACAAGGCCATCTGTCCCTCGCGGTCGGACAAGAAATCTACCAAAGGAGGTGGCCGAATACCCAAAGGATCGGTGCCGATCCGAACCGCGAATCGACGCTGGCCATCGAATCTGGCGGCCCTCGGCGCCTTGCCTCCGACCGGAAACTCCGCATCCCGCGAGGTATCGTAGGCTCCCGCTTCGCTGAGGCGCCGGCCGATCCATTCGGCGGCGGGAACGCTGACCGCGCTTCCCACCAAGCCCCATCTTGCACTCGGCTTTGCGACGGTCTCGGCAGGCTTTGTCCAGTCGGCCTCAAAGCCCTGCATTCGCTCGACGTCCCGCAGGCCTGGCTTGATCAAGCTTCCGTCGGGCATCAAGATTGCCGGGGGCGACGGGATGCCGATCGTGCTGCCGTTCTTCAAAGTCGGAACCGAGTCCACGGCCCAGCCCAATCCGCCCCGACCTTCTGTCCAATAAAACCCGTGGGCAAGTTCACCCATCGCAGACTTCGGGCGCGCAAGCACCTTGTCTTCGGCAAGAAGGACGGCCGCAGGGTCGAGTTCCAGCGACGCAACGAGAAAGACACGCTCTCTGCGCTGAGGCAATCCGAATCCGAAGGAATCGACGACGCGGTAAGCCCAGCGATAACCACGCCGCTCGAATTCGTCAACGATGGCACGCATAGACTTGCCGCCGTCGAGCTGGAGCATGAACGGCACGTTCTCGACGACGACCGTTTGCACGCGGCGCCGAGACAGCAACCGAAACACCTCTTCGATCAATCCTGAACGCTCGCCATCGAGCCCAGCGGTGCGGCCCGCCTGACTCAAGTCCTGGCACGGAAACCCGGCGCAAATCAGGTCAACCGAAGCTGGCAACGAGCGCAGTTGTTTGATGTCTTCTCTGTACTCGGCTTCGGGGAAGCGCGCTTCCAGTACGGCCCTTGCGGCGGGCAGCACGTCACACACCAACTCGGTGGAATGGCCGGCGCGATGCATGCCCAACTCGAAGCCGCCGATACCTGCAAAGTCCCGCGACGCGCATATGTATATTCGTACAGTGTCGCGGAATGATAGCTGAGCGTGGCCCGAGACCGCAAGCGCGATGAATGCGTGATGAATGCTCGCGATCTTGCGGCCCTGTGCCTCAGGCAGGCGCGCCTTGTGGCACGTACCCGCGCGGAATGGCCCCCAGCAGCCGCCGCGTGTACTCCTGCTGCGGCGCGTCGAGGATCTGCTCGACGCCGGCCTGCTCGACCACCTCGCCGTCCTTCATCACCATCACCTCGTCGGCCATGAAGCGCACCACGGCGAGGTCGTGGCTGATGAAGACGTAGGCCAGGCCAAGTTCGTCCTGCAGGTCCTTGAGCAGGTTCAGCACCTGCGCCTGCACGCTCACGTCGAGTGCGCTGACGGCCTCGTCGAGCACCAGCACCTCGGGGTCGAGCGTCAGGCAACGAGCGATCGCCACGCGCTGGCGCTGGCCGCCGGAAAATTCGTGCGGGTACTTGTGCATCGCTGCGTCGTCCAGGCCGACCTTGGCCAGCAGCGCGCGGGCGCGTGCTTCGCGGTCGGCAGCGTCCTTGCCGATGGCATGGATCGTCATCGGCTCGATCAGGGTCTGGCCGACCGTGAAGCGCGGGTTCAGCGATGCGTACGGGTTCTGGAACACCACCTGGATGCGCCGGCGCGTCGCCAGCAGGTCGGCGCGCGACAAGGCCAGCAGGTCGCGTCCGTCGAACATCACCTGGCCCCCCACCGGGCCGCCGCTCGGTTCGTGCAGGCGCAGCAGGGTCAGCCCCATCGTCGTCTTGCCCGAACCCGACTCGCCCACCACGCCCAGCGTGTGACCGCGCCTGAGTTTGAAGGTGGCACCCTTCACGGCCTTGAACTCGCGCCGGCCGAAAACGCCGGTGCGGATCCAGAAGCTCTTGGTCAACGCCATGGCCTCGATCACCACCGGCGCCTGCGGGTCTTTGCGCCCAGCGGCGTCCGACGTGACGCGCCCGGCAATGTGGTCGTCGATCACGCGCAGCCGTGGCGCACGCTGCTGCAGCGTGGGGCGGCAGGCCAGCAGCGCTTGCGTGTACGCGTCCTGCGGGCTGGCGAAGATGCGTGCCACCGGGCCCTGCTCGCGCACCGTGCCCTGGCGCATCACCACCACGTGGTCGGCAATCTCGCCCACCACGCCGAGGTCGTGGCTGATGAACAGCATGCTCATGCGGTGCTTCTGCTTGAGCCCGGCGAGCAACTCCAGGATCTGGCGCTGGATCGTCACGTC
>JANOQS010000113.1:0-1721 GCA_031414975.1 Methylibium sp.
GAACAGCAGGTACGGCGCGTCGGGTGCACCGTAGACCCCCACGCCAGCCAGCCGCACGCTGCCGTCGGTGTTGGTGTGCACGGTGCGGCCATTGCCGAAGGCGGCATCGACCTGGGTCAGCGTGTCGCCGTTCTGCAGCACAAAGCCGGTGATCGAACCCAGGCGGTCGCGCAGCGCATCGACCGGGCGGGCGATGGTCACCGCCGCGTCGGTCGGCCCCATGCCGAGGCGCAACGCCCGGTACACCAGGGCCCCGTTGCAGCCGCCACCGGCGGTGGCCGGCGCTGAATAGACCAGCACCGAGCGGTCGGGAAACTGCCAGTCCTCGAAGCTGCGCACATAGTCGGGGCACAACTCGAGCAGGCTCAGGCTCGACAACTGCACCGGTGCGGGCAGCGCAGCGGCTGCGGACAGATCGAGCTTGTAGATGCGCCCGTTGCGCAGGTAGACGCGCCAACGCTCGCGCAGACCCGCAAAGGTGCCCGCCGTGGCGTTGAAGTCGGCCTGGTGAAACGAGGCTTCCGGCAGCCACGCGCCCGCCGCCTCGACCACGGCCTGGCGGGTCGGGATGGCGCCGTCGAACACCACCAGGCGGCCTGTGCGCACGGTGCGACTGCGCTCGAAGAAGGTGGCCACGACCTGGGCCTTGGCCCCCACCTCGGCGACGAAATGGCCGCTGACCGGCGCGCCAGCGGCGGTGACGGTGAGCGTGGCCAGGTTCGAGGTCAAGCTGCCGGCGCTGTTGGACACCTGCACGCTGAACGTGGCACCGTTGTCAGCCGCGCTGAGCGCTGGCGTGGTGTGGCTGGCAGCCGTGGCACCGCTGATGGCGGTGCCGTTACGCAGCCACTGGTACTGCAGCGTGGCGGTGCCGGTGGCGCTGACGGTGAAGGTCGCGGTCTGCCCGGCGGCGACCGTCACGTCGGCCGGCTGCGCGGTGATGCTCGGCGCGATCGCAACGGAGCCCCCGCCCCCGCCCCCGCCCCCTCCACCGCCGACGGCGGGGGGCGCGCTACCGCCGCCTCCCCCACCGCACGCGGCCACGCCCATACAGATGCTCGACACGGCGGCCAGGTGGCGCAGCAAGCGAATCGGAAACCAAGACATGAACACTCCCGGGTGTTGTCCGCGGCGAGAGGCCGGGGTTCGGACATTTTCCGTTTGCGAGCTGGCCACGGGCAAGCCTCTGCCCCCCGAGTGAGCCCCCCGAGTGAGGGGCGGGCAAAATACACTGAACCACTCACCCGACGCGCAGCATGAGCCAAGACCTGAAAGAACTGTTCGAAAGCAACCGCCGCTGGTCACAGGAGGTCCAGGCCCGCACGCCCGACTTCTTCTCGCGCCTGCTCAAGCAGCAGGTGCCGCAGTACCTGTGGATCGGCTGCGCCGACAGCCGCGTGCCGGCCAACGAGATCCTGGGCCTGTTGCCGGGCGACGTGTTCGTGCACCGCAATGTGGCCAACGTGGTGGTGCACTCCGACCTGAATGCGCTGTCGGTCATGCAGTACGCGGTCGACATGCTGAAGGTGCGGCACGTGATGGTGGTGGGCCACTACGGTTGCGGCGGCGTGATGGCCGCACTGCAGAACCGCCGCATCGGCCTGGCCGACAACTGGATCCGCCACGTGCAGGACGTGCGCAACAAACACCGCACCTGGATCGACGGCATGCCCGACGAAGACATGCGGCTGCGTGCGCTGTGCGAGCTGAACGTGCTCGAG
>JANOQS010000114.1:0-2809 GCA_031414975.1 Methylibium sp.
GGGAAGTACAGGTCGTTGAAGCTCGCACCCCGAAACGCCGTGCCGGCCACGGCGCGCACCGTCAGGCCGGGCGCCAGTTCAAAAGCCCAGCCGAGCTTGCCGGTGTTGATGTTGCCGTAGACCGAGTTGCGGTCGTGGCGCACGTCGGCCTGCAGCTTGTGCGCGCCCGACGCGCCGAACGCGCCGGTGTAGCCCAGTACCAGCGCGGTGTTGTCACGCTCCTGCCGGCTGGCGAACGACGAGCTTTCGACCGCCTCGTTCAGCCGCTCGATCGCGCCGACGATCTGCTGGTCGGCGCTCACCGCCCAGGCGTTCTGCCAGGTCAGCTGGCGGCGTTCGGTCTTGAAACTGTCGGGTGCGTTCGCGCCGGTGACCAGGTCGTCGAGCTGGTTCGACAGTTGCAGCGAGCTGGTCCACAACGACGAGAACACGCCGCGGTAGTCGAGCGATGTGGTGCGCGTGTCGAGCACGCTGCGGAAGTCGGGCGTGGCGTCCTGCGCGAAGGTCGGCGGCAGGAACTCCGAACCGTCGTACTGCGCGCGCGTGCGGCTCTGCTGGTGGCTGGCGCCGATGCGCTGGCCGGGCGCTACCGTGTAGCCGCCGCGCAGCGTGGCGTGCGTGCGGTTGAAGCCGTCGCGGTCGGGGTTGAAGTTGCCGAAGGCGTCGCCGGGGCGCAGTGCGGACACGCCGTCGCTGGCTTCGCGGCCCAGCGCGGCGGCATAGTCCCAACCCGCGCTGGCGCCAGCCACCGACACGTCGGCTTCGCTGGACTTCAATTGCCCCACCGCCAGGTGCGCCGCCACGTTGGGCAGGCCTTCGCCGCGTTTGGTGATGATCTGCACCACGCCGCCCACCGCGTCCGAGCCGTACAGGCTGGAGCCAGGGCCGCGCAGGATCTCGATGCGCTCGATCGACGCCAGGCTCAGGCTCGACAGATCGACCTGGCCCAAGGTGGCCGAGCCGATACGCACACCGTCGACCAGCACCACCACGCTGCTGGCACTGCTGCCGCGCAGGTAGACGCCGGCCGTCTGCCCCGGCCCGCCGGTGCGCGACATTTGTATGCCGCCGGCGCGGCTGAGCAGGGTCTCGAGCGAGTCGGCGCTGGACGCACGGAGGGCCGGTTCATCGATGACGGTGATGTCGCCGACCAGCCGGTTCAGTGGCAACGGTTCGCGGCTGCCGGTGACCACGACCGGTGCCAGCGCGGTGGTCTGCGCGAGCGATGGCGAGGCGGTGAAAAAACAGAAAGACAGTGCCAGAACGGCAGACACGGCGGCGCCCGAGCGGCGGGCCGACAGGTTTGGAATCGACATGAAAAAGAGTCCCACGAACAGGGTCGGTGCCCGGTTCCCCGCGGGCCCATGACGTTCGGTGCCGCGCGCGCGCAGCACCCCCTGTTGGCCGGTATCCGGGCTGGCGGACCTGCCCTTGCGACCTTCCCAGAAGCGAAGCGCTTCCAGTGGTGTGTGCGCAAGGACCGATGCGTTCGTTGCATCGTCCGCCGTACCGTTGCGGGGGCAGCGCAGATTCGGGCTCAACCGCGTGGGCGGCGTCGTCCTTCTGCTTCCCGTTTAACTGTGCCGGCAGACGAGCCGGCACGGGCACCAACGGCGCGGATTGTAGGCGCGCGGGTCGGGGCCGGGCTCAGGGGCCGGGCTCAGGCGGCGCGCTTGCGAAACAGCGTCGACGACGCGCTCAGGCTCGCCACCTCGTTCGCGGTGTGGCGCAGCGCATCGCCCAGCGAGCTCATCTTCTCTTCGGTCATGCGCACCATCGGCCCGGCGATGGTGACCACGCCGAGCGTGCTGCCGCGGTAGACCACCGGGGCGGCCATCGAGGCCATGGCGGGGGCGAACATGTCGCTGATCATGCTGTAGCCGCGGCTGCGCGTGGTGCGCAGGTGGGCGAGCAGCTCCGACAGGGTCGTCGGCGCGCGCGGCCCGTGGTCCTGCGGCTGGCCGAGGCCCTGCCGGGCCACCAGCGCCAGCGCCTGTTCGTCGCTCAAGGTGGCCAGCCAGGCGTGGCCGGCGGCGCTGCACGACAGGCTCACCGACAAGCCCATGTCGGGGTCGTAGCGCAGCCCGCTCGTCGCGCCTTGCGACTTGGCGACGAACACCAGCTCGTCGCCGTCCACGATCGCCATGCGCACCAGCTCGCGCGAGGTCGAGGCCAACTCGTCGAGCGACGGTTGCGCCACATCGACCACGCCGGAGGCGCTCAGGAACGACAGGCCGAGCGAGACCAGCTTGATCGTCAGCACGTAGTCGCCCTGGTCGCGCAGTTGGCGCACGTAGCCCACCCGCACCAGGTCGGCGAGCAGGCGGTGGGTGGCGCTGAGCGGCATGTCGGTGGCGCTCGCCACCGCCGAAAGCGCCACCCCCTCGGGGTGCGCGGCCAGCAGTTCGAGGACCCGGATGCCACGTTCGAGAAGGCTGCTCATGGCACGCATGCTAGCGCCAAAGCTAAGTACATTCCATAGTGGAAAGACTTTCCATTCTGCTACCATGCCGGCCATGATCAAACTGCTGGTCCTCCACGGGCCCAACCTCAACCTGTTCGGCCGCCGCGAGCCGCACATCTACGGCACGGTGACGCTGGCGCAGATCGACGAGAAGCTGCTCACGCTGGCGCGTGAGCTGGGTGTGGCGCTGGAGTGTTTCCAGTCGAACCACGAAGGCGCGCTGATCGACAAGCTGCACGCCAACATCGACACCGTGCAAGGCGCGCTCGTCAACCCGGCCGGGCTGACGCAGCACGGCGTGCCGCTGCACGATGCGATCAAGGCCATGCCGTTCCCGGTGCTCGA
>JANOQS010000115.1:0-2271 GCA_031414975.1 Methylibium sp.
CCTGGTTGGTGGCCAGTTCGCCGGTGGCCGAGTGGTAGCCGGAGATCACGAGCTTGGCCGTCGAGTTGGCCTTCAGCGCGTCGAGCAAGGTCTTCAGACCGGCTTCGGCACCCACTGGCAGGCCGGCCGAGCCGACGCCGAAGTACACCACGCCGCCTTCTGCAGTGGACTTGGCGGCAATCCCTGCGGCGCCACCGCTGCGGCCCAGTTCAGGGTAGTCCTTCAGCATCGCCGCGCCGTACAGCGGCTTGTAGGCGCCCTGGTGACAGGTGGCGCAGTTGGCCTTCGCCACGTCGCCGGTGGGCCCGAGGCGGTTGGCCGGGAAGCTGGCCTGCAACGGCTGCATGTACGCGCTGTTCAGGTCGCCGACCATGCGCAGGCCGTGCCAGGCGGTGGCGCGCTGCGGCGGGCTCTCGTTCCACTCGGCGAACGAGCGCGTGTTGTGGCAGTAGGTGCAGTTCACGCCGAGCGACTGCGAGAGATGCATCATCAGCCCATACGTGTGCTCGGCCTGCTTGGTGGACTTGAGGTTGCCGGTGGGCAGGGCAGTGCCGCCGATCACGCGGATGTCGGCGCTGGTGCTTGCACTGGCCTTGCTGATGTACGGCGTGAACGGGTCGTAAGGCAGCGAGGCCAGCGCCACGCTCGTGGCGGCCTTGTTCTGGCCGGCATCGTCGCCCAGCAAGCCGGCACTGCGCGGGTTCGGCTCGGGTGCGAACCACACGTTCTCGGGCACGTTCTTGCCGCGGTGGCACGTATAGCAGGTCACGCCGGTGGCGCCGACGTGGCTCTTCCAGTCGGCGTTGACGTGCTGGGTCATCTGCGTCATGCGGCGCGCAACGACCTTGGTGTACTTGGAGTCGTCGGCCAGGTTCTGCAGGTTGTGGCAATAGCCGCAACCCTGTTCGGGCGACACCCAGGCGGTCATCGCGGTCATCAGGCGGGTGAATTCGCCCACGCTCAGATCGCCCAGCACCTTGACGTTCTTGAACACGTCCTTGGCTTTCGGGCCGTCGGCCGAGGCCGCCGGGGTGGCCACCGGCGCCACGTTGGCGGGCGCCATCGCTGCGACGATGCGCGGGTTGTAGACCTGCTCCATGCCAGTGCCGCGATAACCGCGCTGCACCGAATCGACCGGCGGGCGCTCGCAGCCGGCCAGCAGCACGGCGGCACCGACCAGCAGCAGCGAGTACGCGACATTCATCTTGCGAACCGCGGCCATCATGGCTTGACTCCGATGGTGAGGGTGGCCGGGTCGATGGTCGGCGCCCAGGCCGACGGGTAGATGGGTGCCACACCGTGCTTGACCGCCCACAGATACCAGTTGTCGACCACCGTGCCGGTGAGCAGGATGCCGATGCCGCCGGTCAGCGGGCACAGCACCGCGAACCACCACGCCCAGCGGTGGATCGACTCCATCGTCGCGTTGAAGCCCATCGTCCAGCGCCAGAACAGCGCGGCACGTTCGCTGGCGGTACCGCGGTCGACGATCTGCTCGATCTCGCGCTCACCACCGAAGCGGCTGACCGCCAGGATGGTTGCGCCGTGCATCGCGAACAGCAGGGTCGAGCCGTACAGGAACGCGATCGACAGCATGTGGAACGGGTTGTAGAACAGGTTGCCGTAGCGGATGCTGAAGGCCGCCGTCCAGTCCAGGTGCGGGAAGATACCGAACGGCACCGCCTCGCCCCAGCTGCCCATCAGCACCGGGCGGATCAAGCCCAGCACCAGCATCAGCCAGATCGCCGCCGCGAAGGCCCAGGCCACGTGTGTGCCCATGCCGAGGGCGCGAGCGCGGGTGTACATGCGGGCCCACCAGAGCAGGACAGAGATCGTCAGGAACAGGCCGGCGATCTGCCACCAGCCGCCCTGGTTCAGGGGCGCCAGCCCCAGTCCCCGGGCGGGCGCCGGCGGCTCCAGCGCGAGCCAGAACAACTGGCGGATGAACTGGACCGGGTCCCAGTTCACCGAGGCGAGCATGTTCAGCCCCATGATGTTGATCGACAGCACACCGAAGATCAGCGACATCAGGCCCAGCGAGCCGAGGTAGATGGGGCCGATCTGCGCGTTGCCGAAGCGACCCAGCAGGTGAAAGATGCCTGGCTCGGCGCCGGTGCGCGGTGAGTCGATGCGCGGCAATCCGATGCCGTGGTGCACCGGCCCGACGGCCTGCACTCGTGTGAAAAGGTTCTGGTATTCAGCCATGGTTGTCTCCTTGGGGCTTGCGCAGCCTCAGCTCCAGATCGGCAGGTTCAGCCACCAGCCCCACCA
>JANOQS010000116.1:0-3006 GCA_031414975.1 Methylibium sp.
TGGTTCTCCAGCAAGGATGGCACCTTCGACTACGCCGGCTGGGGCCCGAACCCCGATGTGCACACCGCCCTGAACACCGCGCGCTTCCCGGCTGGAGCGACGATGGAGCACCGCGGCAACCTGCGCACCGGCACGCCGGTCGCCATCTTCACCTCGGCCACCAGCCAGGTGCGTGTGCCGCCGGCAGATGCCAGCGTTCCGTTCGAAACCTGGCCGTTCGCCACATCGCTGGACGAGTTCATCGGCAAGAACCCGGGCGACTTGTTCGGCGCCGCCATCAACGGCTCGACCGCGTTCTTCGTGCAGGGCTGGGACCTGCCTGCCCCGCCGGGGCCGGACTACACGACGCGGGTGGAAATCCGCGTGTCCTTCGACGCCAACGGCAACAAGGCGCGCTTCTACCGCAACTACCGCTCCGTCGCCACCGGCTTCACCACGGCGTACGTCAAGCTGCTGGACACGACCTACACGGTCGAGACCCTCGGCGGCAAGAAGGTGCTCAGCTTCGCCGCGATGCCCGATGGCTTCGAGCGCGACTTCACCTACCAGCGCATGTTTGCCGAACACGACGGCGGCGTGTGGTACGCGGGCAAGGACACCACACCCACCACGCCGTTCTACTCGATCCGCCCCAACGGCATCGCGCTGCGAGCCGTCGAGGCGGTGCTGGGCGTGGTGCGCTGACGTTGCACGAGAACCGGTCGTCGCCGCGCTTCAGCGGCGGCGACCTTCCAGGCTCACAACTTCACCGGCCCGGCAATCGCCGGGCTCGCCGCGGCCCCGCCCACCGCCGCCCGGGCCTGCTCCAGCCGCACCCGGTCCACGTACTGTTCGCTGCGCGCGAGCTGGTCTTTCATGATGGCGTTGTTCTGCCCCATCGCGTCGATCGCCTTGGCGCGGAAGGTGTCCATCGCGTCCATGGCCTTGAAGGTCTGGTCGAACATTTCCTTGATCTTGTCGATGCCGATCATCGGGTTGCTGGCGAACTGCGCGGTCGCGTCGACGTGCTGGTTGAGCTGCTTGCCACTTTCGGTGATGAGCTTGCCGATGGTGGCGTTCACGCCCTGCAGCATCTCCATCACCTGGATCTGGTTGCCGGTGGCGCGCGCCACCGTCTGCGCCACGGCCAGCGCGCTCATGCCGGTGGTGGCCACCCGGGTGCAGCCGTTCATCATCTCGCGGCCGGTCTTCTTCAGCACGTCGAGCGCCAGGTAGCCGTTCACGCACACCGCCTGCTGGGTCAGGATGTCGGTCAGGTTCTGGCGCGCGTAGAACAGCACCTCTTGCCGCAGCGCCTGGGCGCGTTGCGGGTCGGTCGGTTCGAGCTCGGCCACCTTGGCGGCGAGCTTGGTGTCGAGCGATTCGGCAAAGTGCGCGGCCGCCGCGAGCTTTTGCATCGCCTCCCACAGCTTGCCGCGCGTGGCTTCGATGTCGACGATGTCCTTCTGCACGTCGTCGCGCGCGGCGTAGAGCTGGCCCATCGAGGTCTTGAGCTGCTCGCCGGCACTTTCAAACTTGCGGAAGTAGGCCTGCAGCTTGTTGCCGAACGGGATGATGCCGAGCAGCTTGTTCGGCTGCAGCAGGTCGCCTTCGTTGCCGGGGTTCAGCTCGTCGAGCTGCACACGGATGTCGCTGATGGCCTTGTAGGCCAGGCTGTTCTCGACGCCGTTGAAATTGCGCTGCATGAAGCGGCCCTGCATCAGGCTCGCGGCCGTGGACACCTCTTCCTTGCCGAGCGCAAACGCCGAGTCGAGCTTGGCCTTGAAGCCGTCGGTGTGGATGTCCTCCTTCAGCAGCGCGTCGACGAAACGCGTGACCTGGTCGTCGACGGCCGCCTTGACATCAGGCTTGAGCGGCACCGCGGTGCGGGTGGCTTCGGCCGGCAACAGGGTGATGACCTCGGGCGGCTCGAGCTGGAAGGTCGGGACGGTCACGGTGGTGGTGGCTGGGTTGGTTGCTGGGTTGGATTCAGGGCTTGCCATCGCGGGCCTCCTTGGGCGGTGTGGTCAGGGTTCTGTCGAGCGACGGTGCGCCGAAGGATGGCGCACCGAGCAGGGGCGCGTTGCCGAACTTGTCTTGCAGGAATTTCGAGTGCACCAGGAAGGCATGTGCGTCCTGGCTGGCCAAGTCGTCGCCGAGTTGCTTGACCTTGCCTTGCAGCTCGGCCAGGGTGTCGGCAAAGGTGTCTTGCGCGGTCTTGCCGTTTTCGAGCAGGCGGCTGGCGGCGTACTGCGCGGGGATCGACAGGTAGGTCTTCAGCGCATCGGGCAGGTACGAGATGGCGATGTGGCGGGCGTGGAAACTCTCCTGCAGCGACAGCGATCCCTTGCTGCGCTCCCACTGCGCGAGCAGCGTTTCGAGCGCATTGCACAGCTCGATGACCTTGGCCTGCAGGCTGGCCGGCAGGCGCTTCTCGGGGTTGTAGTCGACCAGGCCGCGCACGCCGGTGAGCGCGCGGCTCATGGCTTCGCGGGCGTCGCCTTCGTCCTTGAATTCGAGTGCTTCCCACATCGGGCCGGCGAGTTTCGGGAAGCCCAGCCACATTCCACCAGCGGCAAATCCCGCCACGTAGCCGAGCATCGCCACCGCCAGACCGGACAAGCCGACCAGGCCGAGCGCTTTCAACACCAGCACGAGGGTGGCCAGGCCCAGGCCGCACCAGTTGGCGGGGCTGACGAGAAAGCGCATGAGCTTGTCCACGACCTTCAGTTGACGCAATGTGCACGGGGAGCAGGAGTCCCGTGCGGAGGGTTGCGCGGCTCGCGGCAGGCGGCACCCGGCGGGGGCTCATGCTGGGGCGGTCTGCGCTTCGCTCCGACTTCGCTGCGGTGCTCGCCCTGGGGTCGCGTCGCCGAACTCACTACGCTCACTTCGTTCGCTGCGTTCAAACAACCGCGACGAGTCAGTTGACGACTCGCGCTGCGCGCGAGGCCACGAGCCCACCGCTTCTCGGCGCTCCAGAGGCGCTCCGCGTCCTGTCCGAGCGCGCCATTTCGGACGCGTTGG
>JANOQS010000117.1:0-5648 GCA_031414975.1 Methylibium sp.
CACCGCCATTCAGAGCATGGCCAAGTGGGCGCGCAAGAACGACATGATCCTGCACCTGCACAGGGCCGGCAACAGCACCTACTCGCGGCAGAAGAACCACGGCATGAATTTCCGTGTGATCTGCAAGTGGATGCGCATGGCCGGTGTCGACCACATCCACGCCGGCACGGTGGTGGGCAAGCTCGAAGGCGACCCGCAGATGATCCGCGGCTTCTACGACACCCTGCTCGACACGCACACGCCCATGCAGCTGGAAAAGGGCTTGTTCTTCGAGCAGGAGTGGGCTTCGTTGAACAAGGTGATGCCGGTCGCCTCAGGCGGCATTCATGCCGGCCAGATGCACCAGTTGCTCACCTACCTGGGCAACGACGTGGTGCTGCAGTTCGGCGGCGGCACCATCGGCCACCCGCAGGGTATCCAGGCCGGTGCAACGGCCAACCGCGTGGCGCTGGAAGCCATTGTGCTGGCGCGCAACGAAGGGCGCGACATCTGGAATGAAGGGCCGCAGATTCTCAAGGACGCCGCCAAGTGGTGCTCGCCGTTGAAGGCCGCGCTCGACACCTGGGGTGAGGTGAGCTTCAACTACGAGTCCACCGACACTGCAGACTTCGTCGCCACGCCCACCGCATCGGCTTGATCGTCACGAGCGCACCACACAGGAGAAGTTTCACCATGATGACCAACCACGGCAACCGCCTGACCCAGGGACAGTTCTCTTACCTTCCCGACCTCACCGACGCGCAGATCAGCAAGCAGCTGGAGTACGCGCTGAAGAACAACTACTCGGTCGGCATCGAGTACACCGATGACCCGCACCCGCGCAACACCTACTGGGACATGTTCGGCAACCCGATGTTCGACCTGAAAGACCCGAAGGGCATCCTGTTGGAGATCAACAGCTGTCGCAAGACCTTTCCCAACCACTACATCCGCGTCACCGCTTTCGACTCGACGCGCGGCGTGGAGTCGCCGACGATGTCGTTCATCGTCAACCGGCCGGCCAAGGAGCCCGGCTTCGGCCTGGTGCGGCAGGAGGTGGAGGGCCGCCAGGTGCGCTACCGCATCTCGTCCTACGCCACCGACAAGCCCGAAGGCGAGCGCTACTAGGCGCTGCGGCGACATGCGCTTTGCAGCCATGAGCTTCACAGGGGTTGCCCAATGAACGCGGTGACGCAGCCGGCGCCGGCCGCGGAACCGGCACGCACCGTCAACGACGTGCTGGCGCAAAGCCAGGTGCTGTCGGTGATGGATGAGCTGGAGCGCGACTTGATCGGCCTGGCCCCGGTGAAGCAGCGCGTGCGCGACATCGCCGCGCTGCTCGTCATCGACAAGCTGCGCGCCAACATGGGGCTGGCGGCCGAGGGGCAGGTCGCCCCGAGCCTGCACATGTGCTTCACCGGCAACCCCGGCACCGGCAAGACCACGGTGGCCATGCGAATGGCCGAACTGCTCCACCGCCTGGGCTACAGCCGCAAGGGCCACCTGGTGGCGGTGACGCGCGACGACCTGGTGGGGCAGTACATCGGCCACACCGCGCCCAAGACCAAGGAGGTGCTCAAGCGCGCGATGGGTGGCGTGTTGTTCATCGACGAGGCCTACTACCTGTACAAGCCCGAGAACGAGCGCGACTACGGGCAGGAGGCTATCGAGATCCTGCTCCAGGTGATGGAAAACCATCGCGAAGACCTGGTGGTGATCCTGGCCGGCTATAAAGACCGCATGGACACCTTTTTCAACAGCAATCCCGGCATGGCGTCGCGGATTGCGCACCACATCGACTTCCCGGACTACAGCGAGGGCGAGCTGATGCAGATCGCGCAGCTGATGCTCGGCCATTTGAAGTACAGCTTTGACGACGGTGCGGAAAGTGCCTTCTCGAAGTACGTCGCCCTGCGCAAGCAGCAGCCGCACTTTGCCAATGCGCGCTCCATTCGCAATGCGCTCGACCGCATTCGGCTGCGCCATGCCACGCGTTTGTTCTCGGCCGCCGATGCATCGCTGACGCGCGAGCAGTTGTGCACGCTGCAGGCCGAAGACATCCTGGCCAGCCGCGTCTTCGCCGCGTCACCCACTTCCAGGGGAGAGTGAGATGAGCATCCACGCCCTGATCTTCGACGTCGACGGCACGATGGCCGACACCGAAGAAGCCCACCGCACCGCCTTCAACCTGGCCTTCGAGCGCTACCGCCTGGGCTGGGTCTGGAGCCGGGCCGAGTATCGCGAGCTGCTCAAGGTGACCGGCGGCAAGGAGCGCATCACGGCCTACGTGCAGTCGCTCAAGCCAGAGCCGCCCGAGCTGAAGCGCCTGTTGGCGAAGGTGCCCGACATCCATGCCGAGAAGACCAGGTTCTACAGCTCGGTGGTGAGCGACGGCGCGGTGCCGCTGCGCAGTGGCGTGCAGCGCCTGCTCGACGAAGCCTTGTCTGCCGGCTGCCGGCTCGCGATTGCCAGCACCACGACCGCGGTCAACATCGACTCGCTGCTGCAGGCCACCTTGGGCACGCGCGGGTTGGAGATGTTCAGCGTGATCGCCTGCGGCGACCAGGTGCGCGCCAAGAAGCCCGCGCCCGACATCTATCAGCTGGCGCTGAACCACCTGGGCCTGCAGCCCGAACAGGCGGTGGCTTTTGAGGACTCGCCCAACGGGCTGCGTTCTTCCGTGGCGGCCGGCTTGTGGACCGTGGTCACGCCAACCTTCTGGACCGAAGGCGGCGACTTTGACGCAGCCGGCCTGGTGCTGCCCGACCTGGGCGACCCGGCGCTGCCGATCGAAGGCGAGCCCGGTGGTCAACTTGAGTCGGCCGGCTGGCTCACGTTCGAGGAGCTGATGCGCCGGGCCGTGCCGGCGCGCGCGTCCAGCGCGGTGCATGCGCTGTACCAGGGAGCGGCGCGATGAGCAGCTCGACCATGCGAATCGCCCCCAGCCTGCTGTCTGCCGACTTTGCGCGCCTGGGCGAAGAAGTCACCGCCGTCATCCAGGCCGGGGCCGACCTGATCCACTTCGACGTGATGGACAACCACTACGTTCCCAACCTGACGGTCGGGCCGCTGGTGTGCCAGGCGATCAAGCCTTACGCCGTCTCTGGCCAGAAGACCGTTCCGATCGACGTGCACCTGATGGTCAAGCCGGTCGACGCCATCATTCCGATGTTTGCGCAGGCCGGCGCCTCGATCATCTCGTTCCACCCCGAGGCCAGCGAGCACATCGATCGCACGATCCAGCTGATCCGCGCCAGCGGCTGCAAGGCCGGGCTGGTGTTCAACCCGGCCACGCCATTGAGCTACCTCGACCATGTGCTCGAGCAGCTCGACCTGGTGTTGATCATGTCGGTCAACCCCGGCTTCGGCGGGCAGAGCTTCATCGAAGCGGCGCTGCCCAAGATCGAGGCGGTGCGCAAGCGCATCGACGCGACGGGCAAGGACATCTGGCTCGAGGTTGACGGCGGCGTGAAGACCGACAACGCCCGCCGCGTCGGCAGCGCCGGCGCAGACACGCTGGTGGCGGGCTCGGCGGTGTTCAGCGGCGGCAAGTACGCCGAGTCCATTGCCGCGATCCGCGCCCAGGCGCTGCTCGGGCAACAAGGGCGCGTGCGCGCCTGATCGAGCTTTCGATGCAGCAGCAGCCCACGCTTGCCGGCATCTTGGCCGTTGCCTTCGACCTCGACGGCACCCTGGTCGACAGCGCCCCCGACATCAGCCACGCGCTGAACTCGGCGCTGGCCCAGGAAGGTCTGCAGCGCTTCGACCTGGCGACCGTGCGGGCCTGGATCGGCGACGGGCCCGATGTGCTGATTGCCAGCGCGCTGGCTGCGCAAGGCCTGGCGCCGGAACACCCGCGTCGCCAGGGCGGTGCGCTGGCCCTGCGTCTGCGGCGCGGTTTCGACATGGCCACCCTGGCCGCGCCGCTGGCTGAAGGCAAGGTGTACCCCGGCATCGTCGAACTGGTGGCCGGGCTGCACAAGCGGCTTCCGATGGTGGTCATCACCAACAAGCCCACGCCGCTGGCGCGCGCCGTGCTCGACGCCGCCGACCTGCTGCCCTACCTGAGCGGCGTGCAGGGCGCCGACACGCCGGCCCAGCGCAAGCCGGCGCCGCTGTCGCTGCTGGCAGCAGCCAAGAGCCTGGGAGTGGCGCCGTCGGCACTGCTGATGGTGGGCGACGGGCCGGCCGACCTGCTGGCCGCCGAAGCTGCCGGTTGCCCTGCGGCGCTGGTGGCCTGGGGCTACGGCAGCCACGCCATTCCGCCGCATCTGCACCCCCGACACATCGCCACGCCGCAGCAGTTGCTGGGCGAACTGCTCGACGCTCTGCCCCAAGGCATGCAGCACGGCCGCGACCGAATTTTCAACACTTAGGGAGCCGTCATGCCAACCGGAGGAAAGTCCACCCTCACGCAGTTCCTGATCGAAGAGCGCCGCCGGGCCCCGCAGGCCACCGGCGACCTGAACGCGCTGATCACCGACGTCTCGCTGGCCTGCAAGGCGATCTCGCGCAAGGTCGCTTACGGCGGCCTGGCCGGTGTTCTCGGCAGTGCAGGCACCGGCAACGTCCAGGGCGAAGAGCAGAAGACGCTCGACGTGCTGAGCAACCAGATGTTCCTGCGCGCCAACGAATGGGGCGGCCATGTGGCGGGCATGGTCTCGGAAGAGCTGGAGAACATGTACACCTTGCCGCCGCAGTATCCGCGCGGCAAGTACCTGCTGGCCTTCGACCCGCTCGACGGCTCGTCCAACATCGACGTGAACGTGGCGGTGGGCAGCATCTTCTCGGTCACGCGCGCGATCACGCCCGAGGCCGACCCGAAGCCCGAAGACTTCCTGCAGCCCGGCACGCAGCAGGTGTGCGCGGGTTACGCCATCTACGGCCCCTCGACGATGTTGGTGCTGTCGCTGGGCAAGGGCACGCACGCGTTCACCTTGGAGCCGCAACTCGGTGAGTGGGTGCTGAGCCACCCGAACCTCACGATCCCGAAGAAGACGCGCGAGTTCGCGATCAACGCGTCGAACAGCCGTTTCTGGGAGCCGGCTGTCAAACGCTACGTCGACGAATGCATGGCCGGCGCCACCGGGGCACGCGGGGCCGACTTCAACATGCGCTGGATCGCGTCGCTGGTGGCCGAAACGCACCGCATCCTGATGCGCGGCGTCGTGTTCATGTACCCGCGCGACACCAAAGACACCAGCAAGCCCGGCCGCCTGCGCCTGCTCTACGAGGCGAACCCGATCTCGATGCTGATCGAGCAGGCCGGCGGCATGGCCAGCACCGGGCACAAGCGCTTGATGGAGCTCAAGCCCGAATCGCTGCACCAGCGCGTGGGCTTCGTGTTCGGCTCTTCGGAAGAGGTCTCGCGCATCGAGCAGTACCACAACGAAGAGCCGCAGGACACCTACCAGTCGCCGCTGTTCGGCAAGCGCGGGCTGTTCGCCACGTCGGCCTGATCTTTTCTCTCCCGCTGGGGAGAGGTGGCCAGAAATTCGTTCACTTTCAAGGCGCAGCCATGTCCGCAAAACACCCCATCATCGCCATCACCGGTTCGTCCGGCGCCGGCACGACCTCGGTGACACGCACCTTCGAGAACATCTTCCGCCGTGAAGGCGTGGCCGCCGCCGTGGTCGAGGGCGACAGCTTTCACCGCTACGACCGCAAGG
>JANOQS010000118.1:0-8585 GCA_031414975.1 Methylibium sp.
TGTTTGGTCTCGATCGGCGAGATCGAGCTCATGTCGACGACGGTCTTGCCCTTGCTCAAGCCCGAAGCCACGCCGTCCTCACCAAACAGCACCGCCGCCACGTCGGGCGTGTCGGGCACCATCGTGAAGACGATGTCGGCCTGCTCGGCCACGGCCTTGGCGCTGGCGCAGACGGTGGCGCCGCCCTCGGCGATCTCGGGGCGGATCTTGCCGCGGCTGAACACGGCCACAGAGTGGCCGGCTTTCAGCAGGTGGCCGGCCATCGGCGCGCCCATGATGCCCAGGCCGATGAAGCCGAGGCGAAGAGAAGTCTTGCTCATGAATTTGATTCCTGGCTCTGGTCAGTTACTTCGACTCGGTCACTTCAACGCCGGCAGTTGCCTGCGCGCGGATTCGAGCCACTTCAGGCCTGCCTCGGTCGTGGCCGCCGGCTTGTATTCACAACCCACGCTGCCCTGGTAGCCGACGCGGTCCAGGTGCGCGAACAAAAAGCCGTAGTTGATCTCGCCGCTGCCCGGCTCGTTGCGGCCCGGGTTGTCGGCCACCTGGATGTGGGCGATGCGCGCGAGGTGTTTGCTGATCGTCGCGGCGAGTTCGCCTTCGGTGCGCTGGGCGTGGTAGATGTCGTACTGCAGGAACAGGTTGTCCGAACCGACCTCGTCGATGATGGCCAGCGCCTGCGCGCTGCGGTTCAGGTAGAAGCCCGGAATGTCGAAGGTGTTGATCGGCTCGATCAGCAGCTTCAGCTTCGCCTTCTTCAACTCGGCAGCCGCGTAGCGCAGGTTGGCGACGAAGGTCTTGCGCAGCAAGTCGTCGGCCACGCCCTGCGGCGCCTTGCCGGCGAGGCAGTTGAGCTGCGGCACGCCGAGCGCGCTGCCGTATTCGATGGCCTGGCCCACGCCTTTGCGGAACTCATCGGTCCTGTCTGGCAGGCAGGCGATGCCGCGCTCGCCGCTGTCCCAGTTGCCTGCCGGCAGGTTGTGCAGCACCAGTGTCAGGCGGAAGGCGTCGAGCCGGGCCTTGATCTCGGCCGCAGGAAACGCATACGGGAACAAGAACTCGACACTCTGAAAACCGGCACGCGCGGCGCGTTCGAACCGGTCGAGGAACGGCACCTCGTTGAAGAGCATCGTCAGGTTGGCGGCAAAGCGGGGCATGGTGTGGCTCCTGGTCAATCAAGCAGGCCGACGGCCGTCGGCGCATCGCTCGGGCTGATCGCCAGCTCCTCGAACTCGTTCACCGCGTCGATCTCGGTGCCCATCGAGATGTTGGTCACGCGCTCCAGCATGACCTCGATCACCACCGGCACGCTGAACTCGGCCATCCAGCGGTTCGCCTGCTCGATGGCGGGCTTGATCTCTTCCTGCTTGTAGACGCGGATGGCCTTGCAGCCCAGCCCTTCGACCACCGCCTTGTGGTCCACGCCGTAGCCCTGCAAATCCGGTGCGTTGACGTTCTCGAAGCCGAGCTGCACGCAGTAGTCCATCGAGAACCCGCGCTGCGACTGGCGGATCAGCCCCAGATACGAGTTGTTGACGACCATGTGGATGTAGGGCAGCTTGAACTGCGCGCCCACCGCCAGCTCCTCGATCATGAACTGGAAGTCGTAGTCGCCCGACAGCGCAACGATGGTGCGCGTGGGGTCGGCGGCCCGCACGCCCAAAGCGGCCGGGATCGTCCAGCCCAGCGGGCCGGCCTGGCCGCAGTTGATCCACTGGCGCGGGCCGAACACGTGCAGGAACTGCGCGCCGGCGATCTGGCTCAGGCCGATGGTGGTGACGTAGGTCGTGTCGCGCGGGAAGTTGTTGTTCATGCACTGGTACACGCGCTGCGGCTTCATCGGCACCGCTTCATAGTTGGTCTTGCGCAGCATCGTGCGCTTGCGCTCGCGGCATTGCGCGACCCACTCGCTGCGGTCCTTCAGCTTGCCCGCATTCTTCATTTCGGTGGCCACTTCGACCAGCAGCTCCAGCGCGGCCTTGGCGTCGGAGACGATGCCGAAGTCGGGGCTGAACACGCGCCCGATCTGGGTCGGCTCGATGTCCACGTGCACGAAGGTGCGGCCCTTGGTGTAGACCTCGGTCGAGCCGGTGTGGCGGTTCGCCCAACGGTTGCCGATGCCGATGACGAAGTCGCTCGCCAGCATCGTGGCGTTGCCGTAGCGGTGGCTGGTCTGCAGGCCGCACATGCCGGCCATCAGCGGGTGGTCGTCGGGGATCGTGCCCCAGCCCATCAGCGTCGGGATCACCGGCGTGTTGGTGATCTCGGCAAACTGCTGCAACAAGGCGCTCGCGTCGGCGTTGATCACGCCGCCGCCCGACACGATCAGCGGGCGCTCGGCCGCCTGCAGCATCTGAATCGCCTTCTCGACCTGCTTCCGCGTGGCCTTCGGCTTGTAGACCGGCAGCGGCTCGTAGGTCTCGATGTCGAACTCGATCTCGGCCATCTGCACGTCGAACGGCAAATCGATCAGCACCGGCCCGGGCCGACCCGAGCGCATCAGGTGAAACGCCTGCTGGAACGCGCGCGGCACCTGGGCCGGCTCAAGCACGGTGGTGGCCCACTTGGTGACGGGCTTGACGATGGACGTGATGTCGACTGCCTGAAAGTCTTCCTTGTGCATGCGCGCGCGCGGCGCCTGGCCGGTGATGCACAGGATCGGAATCGAATCGGCCTGGGCCGAGTACAGGCCCGTCACCATGTCGGTGCCGGCCGGGCCGGAGGTGCCGATGCACACGCCGATGTTGCCCGCCTTGGCGCGCGTGTAACCCTCGGCCATGTGCGACGCGCCCTCGACGTGGCGGGCCAGCACGTGGCTGATGGTCTGGCGCTCGCGCAGCGCCGAATACATCGGGTTGATGGCCGCGCCCGGCACGCCGAAGGCCTGCGAAACGCCCTCTTTCTCCATCACCAGCACCGCAGCCATCACCGCCTTCATGCGCGCCATGTTCGTCTCCTCAGGTTTGGTTTGAACTGGGCGGATGGTCGGCCCTGGGCGCCTCGGTGAGAAGACCGGTGCGAAGATATCAACTATTCCGCAGCGGAATACCATGCCGCGGACCACGCTCCAGATCACGCACAAGAAGCCACCGACATGGACCGGATCCTCGGAATGCAGCTCTACATGCGGGTCGTCGAAACCGGCAGCTTCAGCAAGGCTGCGGTCGACATGGCGACCACGCAGCCCACCGCCACCAAGCACGTGGCCGAGCTCGAACGCAAGCTGGGTGTGCGGCTGCTCAACCGCAACACGCGCGGCGTGAGCCCCACCGAGGTGGGCGCGCTGTACTACGACAAGTGCAAGGCCATCCTGCACGAGCTCGAAGAGGCCGACAACCTGGCCGCGCTGCTGCAGTCGCGCGTGGGCGGCACCTTGCGCATCAGCACCTCGGTGGCCTTCGGCCGGCGCGTGATCACACCGCTGGTGCTGCGCTTCATGCGCGAACAACCGGCGATGCTGATCGACCTGAGCTTCGACGACCGCTATGTGAACCTGGTCGAACAGGGCATCGACATCGCGCTGCGTATGGGGCGGCTGGCCGACTCCACGCTGGGCGCGCGCTACCTGGGCAACAACCCGTGGCTGGTGGCGGCCTCGCCCGAGTACCTGCAGCGCGCCGGCACGCCGCAGGTGCCGGCCGACTTGGGGGCCCACGCCTGCCTCATCTACAGCAGCGTGCAGGGCGACGACCGCTGGCAGTTCAGCGGCCCGGCGGGCGAGGAGCTGTCGGTCCCGGTGACCGGCCCGCTGCGCTCGAACAACCTGTCGGCCGTGCTGGCCGCCTGCCGCGCCGGCATGGGCGTGGCGGTGCTGCCGTGGTACGTGGCGCACAAGTCGGTGGCCGACGGTGTGGTGGCCCCGTTGTTGGCCGACCACAGCCTGCCGTCGCAGGAGTTGCACGCGGTGTATCCGTCGCCGCGGCAGGTGCCGGGCAAGGTCAGCACCTTCATCGACTTTTTGAAGGCGCAGCTGGAGGGGGACTGGTGGAAGCGGGCGCCGTGAGGCGGGCGACTCACCGCTAGACTGGCCCATGAGCAACGAGCGCGCCTTCACGCTGATCGAGCTGATGGTCGTGGTGGCGGTCATCGCCATCCTGGCGACCCTGGCCGTGCCGAGCATGCAGGACCGCATCGTGCGCGACCAGATCGTCGACGCTGCCAAGCTGGCCGACATCGCCAAGGCACCGATCGCGGCGCACTGGGCGACCACCGCCACGCTGCCTGCCGACAACGCCGCCGCCGGCCTGCCGGTGGCCGACAAGATCGTGGCCAACCACGTCAGCGCATTGCAGGTGGAAGACGGCGCGATCCACCTGCGCTTCGGCAACCGCGCGAACGCCGCCATCCGAGGCAAGACCTTGAGCTTGCGGCCTGGCGTGGTCGAAGATGCACCGGTCGTGCCGGTGGCCTGGGTCTGCGCCGGCGCGCCCGCGCCGCAGAAGATGACACTTCGCGGCACCGACCGCAGCGATGTGCCGGCGCGCTTTTTGCCGTTGAACTGCCGTTGAACTGCCGCTGAATTGCCGCTGATTTTCAGGACCGGCTGAACCGACCTGCGCGGCTCAACCCGGCGTCGGCACCGGCCGCCCGGGCCGCAACGGTGCCAGCGACGCGCGCAGCTTTGCGTGGGGGTCGACGGCCGAAGGCGGCACGTTGCCCAGCGCCTCTTCCACGCTGCCGATGTGTGCTGCCATCAGCCGCTCGGCGCCGGCCGTGTCGCCCACCTCCAGCGCGGCGACGATCTGCTCATGCTCGTCGCACGACTGATTGGCGTCGTGGGTGGACTGGCGCAGCGACGCGACCAGCGTGGTGCGCGCCGTGAGGTCGCGCATCACGTCAGTCAGCAGCCGGTTGCCCAGGCAGTCGGCCAGGCACACATGAAAGTCGGCGAGCAGGAAGGTGCGCGTGGCCACATCGGCGCGGGCGATCGCTTCGCGCTCTTCGGCCACATGCTGGCGCAGCCGCTTGATCACCGCTTGCAGCGGTTTGCCCGCCTCGCGCAGCATGCCGGTCTCGATGACGCGGCGCGCCGCGAACGCGTCGCGCGCCTGCTCGAACGAGGGTTCGACCACGTACCAGCCCTTGCGCGTGCGCACCTCGACGAACCCGCGCGCCTGCAACTGCATCAGCGCTTCGCGCACCAAGGTGCGGCTGACGCCGTACAGGTCGGCCAGCGGCTGCTCGCCAAGTCGCTCGCCGGGGGCGAGCTTCTGCGCAAGGATCGACTCGACGACCTGCTGGGCGATCTCGGTTTGGCTGGCCATGGCCCCGACTCTAGTTCACACAAGCTGCGGTTCAGGCCCGCGCAGGGATCGGCAGCGGGGCCGACGCTGGAACCAAGGTGACATCGGCATCGTCCTCGGTCGGCGGCACATGGCGACCGTCGAGCACCGCATGGGCACGTTCGCGGTCGATGTCGCCTTCCCACGCCGCCACCGCCACGGTCGCCACGCAGTTGCCGATCAGGTTGCCCAAGGCACGCGCGATGCCCATGAACCAGTCGACCGACAGCACCAGCACCAAGCCGATCGCGGGAATCGCGGGAATCGCCTGCAAGGTGGCGGCCAGCACCACGATGGCCGAACCCGGCACGCCGTGCGCGCCCTTGGACGTGACCAGCGAGATCGCCAGGATGGTCAGCAAATCGGTCATCGTGATCGGCGTGTTGGTGGCCTGGGCGATGAACACTGCCGCCAAGGTGATGTAGATCGAGAACGCGTCGAGGTTGAACGAATAGCCGGTGGGGATGACGAGCCCGACGGTCGAGTCGCGGATGCCCATGCGCTTGAGCTTGGACATGATCTGCGGCAGCACGCTGTCGCTCGAGGTGGTGGCGAACACCACCATCAGCTCCTCGCGCAGGTAGCGCAGCAGCTTGAAGATCGAGAAGCCCGAGAACCGCATGATCGCGCCGAGCACGACGACGACAAAGATGATCACCGCCGCGTAGAACAGCACCACCAGCATGCCGAGCTGCTTGAGCGAGCCGATGCCGTACTTGCTGACCGTGAACGCGATCGCCCCCAGCACGCCCAGCGGCGCCAGCTTGATGATGATGCCCATGATCTTGAACAGCACGTGGCTCAGGGTGTCGATGAAGTTCGCCACCGGCGCACCCCGCTCGCCCAGCATCGCCAGCGCGCAACCGAACAGCACCGCGAACAGCAGCACCTGCAGCACGTCGCCGGTGGCGAAGGCGGCGACCACGGTGGTCGGGATCAGCTTCATCAGGAACTCGACCGTGCCACCGCCGGTGAGCTTGCTCGCGTTGTCCACGTAGGCGCTCATCGCCTTCGCGTCGAGCGCCTTCGGGTCGACGTTCATGCCCACGCCGGGCTCGAAGAAGAACGCCAGCGCCAGCCCCAGGGCGAGCGCGATGGTGGTCACCACCTCGAAGTAGATCAGCGCCTTGATGCCGACCCGCCCCACGCGCTTCAGGTCGCCCGCGCCGGCAATGCCGTGCACGACCACGCAGAACACCAGCACCGGGATGATCATCTTGATCAACTTGATGAACCCGTCGCCCAGCGGTTTGAGCTTGACGCCGAATTCCGGCCAGACAAAGCCGACGATCACGCCGACGACCAGCGCCAGCACGACTTGGCCGAACAGGGAACGGAGGAACTTGGGCATGGTTTGTCTCCTGGTTGAACAAGCTCCGGAATTGGGCACAAGCTTGTATGCAAGAAATGTAGGCAAAATATTGCCCGCTGAGATGCGGGCATTCCCTGGGGATTGGCTACTGGAAAGTCACAAGTGATTGGAGCCTATCGGGCCATTGGTGACATTGCGGGAGACGCGGCGTTTCTCGAAGTTCGTTGGAGTCATTGACAACACCTGATGCCGTTGTTATCGTCTCCAACATGAAGGCGACGCAGCTCGTTCGAACGCGGATCGTCTACCGGCTCAACGCGTTTGCCGAGATCGTCCTTTGGCAGTTGCCTGTTCCGCTGGCGGGCTCTGCACATGCGTTCAAGTACCGGCTGGCCTACGTGGTCGATGGCATCTGCGTGCTGCGCTACGACAACGAGGCCGGCAAAGGCGACCATCGCCACTTCGGCGGCGCTGAACATGCCTACGGCTTCACGACGCCCGACCAGTTGATCGCCAATTTTCAGTCCGACATTGCGAGGTGGAACCGTGAAAACAGTGACGCTTGAAGTTCGCTCCCCCGACGAGGCAATGGCCGGTTTTGCCGCGGCTTGGAAATCCGGCAAGGCCGAGCCGACCGCGCGAATCGCGTTCGCCACGCCGGAACTGCTCTGGCAGGTGCTGACCGCCAAGCGATGGGAACTGCTGAAGGTCCTTTGCGGCGTCGGCCCCGTCTCGATCCGCGAGGCCGCGCGCCGCGTGGGCCGCGACGTGAAGGCCGTTCATGGCGATGTGACGGCGCTGCTCAACGCTGGCATCTTGGATCGTGCCGAGGGTGGCGGCATCGTTTTTCCGTTCGAGGCCGTCAAGGTCGAGTTCATGCTGCAGGCGGCGTGAACTTGTCGTCGTGTAGCGGCGCCTGTGAAGCCTTCCGCGCTTCGGGCCTTTTGCCTCGACTGCGCGCCAGGCTCGATGCGACGCTTTCTCGGCACGCGAGGGGATCGTCCAGCCCACGGATCAGCCCCCGGCTTCCAATACCAGTGCGGCTTCGTAATCCTGCCCGCCGAACACACCAACGATCGACACCCGATGAGCGGCATCGTCAACGGCGAACGCGATCACCGTTCGACCCTTGTGGTGCGTGATTCGAAGCCCAAGGCGTATGTCGTCACGCGCAACTCCGCGATA
Source organism: Methylibium sp. (assembly GCA_031414975.1). GTDB lineage: Bacteria > Pseudomonadota > Gammaproteobacteria > Burkholderiales > Burkholderiaceae_C > LGRD01. The sequence continues at coordinate 7,780 of JANOQS010000118.1, forward strand.
GGCGGTGTACTGCATCAGGCCTTGGCGTTGGTCTTTTCGTGCATGGCGGCCAGCCGCGCCTTGACCCGGCTCACGCTGACGGCCCGCGCCGGATCGGCCTTCAGTGCGTCGTACGCGGCAGCCACGTCCCCGCGAAGCCAGCCCTCGACGGCCCGGTCGCGCGCCAGAAGCGCTCGCAGACCATCGCGGATCACTTCACTTTCGGTGGCGTACTCGCCGGCGGCGACCTTGGCCCGCACCGTGTCGGCCATTTCGTTCGGCAGGGTAATGCTGAACTGCTGTGTAGAGCGCATGTTGACCCCCAAGCGCATGAATAGGATTGAATCCTACATCATGCAGGCATGGCCTCTGGTCACTGGTGCAGGCACTACACCGCAAACGGCGACTCGCTGAACTCCCCCTTCAACGCCGCCCACACCCGCGGCGCCGTCAGCGGCATCTGCACCTTCTCGGCGTCGCGCCCCAACCCCGCGTGGTCGAGCGCATCAACCACCGCATTGACCACCGCCGGCGTGGCGCCGATGGTGCCGAGCTCGCCCACGCCCTTCACGCCCAACGGGTTGGTCACGCACGGGATCGACGTGTCGAACTCGGTCTTGAAGTGGCAGCTCACGTCGGCGCGCGGCATGGCGTAGTCCATGAAGCTGCCGCTCAGGATCTGCGCACTCTCGCGGTCGTACACCACCTGCTCGCACAGCGCCTGGCCGATGCCCTGCACCGCGCCGCCTTCGATCTGGCCGGCGACGATGATCGGGCTGACGACGCGGCCGATGTCGTTGACCGACGAGTACGCGACGATCTCGACG
>JANOQS010000119.1:0-2562 GCA_031414975.1 Methylibium sp.
CTCCGCACCTGGCCGGCGTGGCGGTCGAGCGCGCCAGCGGCGCGAAGTGGGAATACATCCCGTACAAGGGCGGCTCGCAGGCGATTCAAGACACGATCGCCGGCCAGACCCAGGTACTGATGAACGGCATGCTCGCCACCCTGCCGCATGTGCAGGGCGGCAAGCTGAAGGTGCTGGGCGTGTCGCGCGCCACGCGCGTGCCGCTGCTGCCGGAAACGCCGACGATTGCCGAACAGGGCGTGAAGGGCTTCGAGTCGGGCACCTGGCAAGGCGTGCTGGTGCCCGCGGGCACGCCGCCTGCCGTGCTGGCCAAACTGTCGGCAGAGCTCACGCGCATCATCCGCTCGCCCGAGGTGCGCTCGCGCCTGACCGCGCAAGGCGCAGAGGTCTACACCATGTCGCCGACCGAGTTCACGCAGTTCTACGACCGCGAGCGCAGCAAGTGGGCCGAGGTCGTGAAGGCCAGCGGCGTGAAGCTGGACTGAAGGGAATGGCCAAGCACCGCCTGCTGCAGAACGTGCGGCTGTTGCCCGCACTCGAAGCGCGCCTCGCCGCCGAGTACGAGCTGCACCGGCTGACCGATGAAGCCGAGCCGAAGGCCTTTCTGGCTGCGCGCGGCAGCGAGTTCGTCGGCATCGTCAGCTCGGCCGCCATCGGCGTCGATGCGGCGCTGATCGCGGCGCTGCCGAACCTGCGCGTGATCTCCAGTTTCGGCGTCGGGCTCGACAAACTCGACCTCGCCGCCGCCCAACAGCGCGGCATCGCCGTGGGCTACACGCCCGACGTGCTGAACGACTGCGTCGCCGACCTCGCCTTCGGGCTGATGCTCGACGTGGCGCGCGGCATCAGCGCGGGCGACCGTTTTGTGCGCCGCGGCAACTGGAATTCGGGCACGCCGGCCGCGCCCAAGTTCCCGCTCGGCCGCAAGGTCAGCGGCGCGAAGCTGGGGGTGGTCGGCCTCGGCCGCATCGGCCGCACGATCGCGAAGCGCGCGATCGGCTTCGAGATGGACGTGCGCTACCACAGCCGCCGGCCGGTCGAAGGCGCCGCCTGGCCGCACGAGCCGTCGCTGCTGGCGCTGGCGCGCTGGGCCGACTACCTGATCATCATCACCGCCGGTGGCGCCGCCACGCGCCACCTGATCAACACCGAGGTGCTGGACGCGCTGGGCCGCGACGGCTTCATCATCAACGTGGCGCGCGGCAGCGTGATCGACGAAGCCGCGCTGGTGCGCGCGCTCGCCGAAAAACGCATTGCCGGCGCCGGGCTCGACGTGTTCCAGGACGAGCCGAACGTGCCCGCCGCGCTGATGGCGCTGGACAACGTGGTGTTGCTGCCGCACATTGCCAGTGGCACCGTCGAAACCCGCCAGGCCATGGCCGACAGGGTGTTCGACAATCTGCAAAGCTTCTTCAAGGACGGCACGCTGCTGTCGTCTGCCCTCTAGTCAACCTGCCCGACCCCGGAGACCAGCATGAGAGAAAACCGACTGCGCGCGATGTGGAAGAACGACCAGGCGGTCGTCAACGGCTGGCTGGCGATTGCCAACAGCTTCTCGGCCGAGACCATGGCGCACCAGGGCTGGGACAGCCTGACGATCGACCTGCAACACGGCGTGATCGACTACCAGGCGATGGTGACAATGCTGCAGGCCATTTCCACCACACCCACCGTGCCGGTGGTGCGCGTGCCGTGGCTCGAGCCGGGCATCATCATGAAGTGCCTCGACGCGGGTGCCTACGGCATCATCTGCCCGATGGTCAACAGCCGTGAAGACGCGCAGAAGCTGGTGGCTTACACGCACTACGCGCCGATGGGCACGCGCAGTTTCGGCCCGGTGCGCGCGCTGCTGTACAGCGGCGCCGACTACCCGAAGCATGCGAACGAAACGGTCGTCGCCTTCGCGATGATCGAGACCGCGCAGGCGCTCGACAGGCTCGACGACATCCTGTCCGTCGAAGGGCTGGACGCGATCTACATCGGCCCGTCGGACCTGTCACTGTCGATGGGCTGCCGGCCGGTGTTCGACGACGTCGACCCGCCGGTGCAGCAGGCCATCGAGCACATCGCCGCGCGTGCCAAGGCGCATGGCGTGCAGTGCGGCATTCACAACGGCGTAGCGGCCGGCGCGCGGGCACGCATCGCGATGGGCTACCGCTTCGTCACCCTGGGCTCGGACGCGCGCTTGCTCGCCGCCGGCTCGCAACAACTGCTGAGCGCCGTGCGGGCGGCGGGTTGATCTTCCAAAGGAACAAAGATGAAACTCGGATTCATTGGCCTGGGCATCATGGGCGCGCCGATGGCGCTGCGGCTGCGCGCCGGCGGGCACGATCTGTTCGTGCACACGCGCGGCACTTTGCGGCCGGAACTGACTGAAGCGGGCGCGACGCGCTGCGCCAGCGCCAAGGCCGTGGCGCAGGCGGCCGACATCGTCTTCACGATGGTGCCCGACACGCCCGACGTGGCGGCGGTGCTGTTTGGTGAGGACGGCGTGGCTTCGGGCTTGAGCAAGGGCAAGACCGTCGTCGACATGAGCTCGATCTCGCCGATCGAGACCAAACA
>JANOQS010000120.1:0-9818 GCA_031414975.1 Methylibium sp.
CCGGGCCGAACCGACGGGGGTATAGCTCAGCTGGGAGAGCGCTTGCATGGCATGCAAGAGGTCAGCGGTTCGCTCCCGCTTACCTCCACCAGATGCCGTTCAGCACAGCGCAGTTCGAGAGGGAATGAAAACAAGGTCCCCTTCGTCTAGAGGCCTAGGACACCACCCTTTCACGGTGATTACAGGGGTTCGAATCCCCTAGGGGACCTTGTTTTCATTCCCTCTCGAACTGCGCTGTGCTGAACGGCATCTGGTGGAGGTAAGCGGGATCGAACCGCTGACCTCTTGCATGCCATGCAAGCGCTCTCCCAGCTGAGCTATACCCCCGTCGGTTCGGCCCGGAATCTTTGACCCGGGTCGACCCAAACGCTGAACAGCCATCGCAGTTTCAAGCGAGATTACGATTATAGCCAGCTTTTTCAGGCGCCCTTCAAACGCCTCAGCACGGTGGTGCGGGGGAAGAGTTCGAGCACCGCGTCGAGCGACGGTGTCTGCGCGCGGCCGCACACCAGCACGCGCACCGCGTGGGCGAGTTGCGGCATCTTCAGGCCGTGCGCGGCCAGCACCTGCTTGATCGCGGCGGCGATGGCTGCCTTGTTCCATTCGGCATCGGTCAGGCCGTCGCGCAGCGCCTGCAATGCGGGGCGGATCGCGTCGGTGACGTGCAGCGTCACCTCTTCCGCGCGCGGCGCCACGTCAACGAAATACATGCCCAGCCAGTCGGCCAGTTCCACGGTGGTGGCGCAACGGTCCTTGAACAGCGCGCACATGCGGGTCAACGATTCATCGGCCTCGGCCGCGATGCCGCGGCGCTGCAACTGGGCGGCCACCAGGCCCGCCAGCCTCGCGTCGTCGGTGTGTTTGATGTAGTGGGCGTTGACCCACGCGAGCTTGGCGGGGTCCCACTGCGCCGGGCTCTTGGACAAGTGCTGCCCGTCGAACCACTGCACCAGTTGGTCGCGGCTGAACAGCTCTTCGTCGCCGTGGCTCCAGCCGAGCCGGGCCAGGTAGTTCAGCATGGCCTCGGGCAGGTAACCGGCCTCTTCGTAGGCGGTGACGCTGACCGCGCCGCGCCGCTTGGACAGCTTTTGCCCATCGTCGCCCAGGATCACCGGCACGTGGCCGAACAGCGGCAGCGGCGCACCCAGCGCATTGAAGATGTTGATCTGCCAGGGCGTGTTGTTGACGTGCTCGTCGCCGCGGAAGACGTGGCTGATGTTCATGTCCCAGTCATCGACCACGACACAGAAGTTGTACGTCGGCACGCCGTCCGGCCGGACGATGATGAGGTCGTCGATCTCGCGGTTGCTGATCGTGATGCGGCCCTTGACGAGGTCGTCCCAGCTCACGTTGCCGTCCGGCGGGTTGCGAAAGCGCACCACCGGCGGCACGTCGGCGGGCGGCGGCGGCAGCAGCTTGCCGGGCTCAGAGCGCCAGCGGCCGTCGTAGTGCGTCTTCTCGCCGCGCGCGCGCTGCGCTTCGCGCATCGCGTCGAGTTCGGCCGGCGTGCAGTAACAGCGGTAGGCGGTGCCGGCGGCCAGCATCTGGTCGATCACGGCGCGGTAGCGCTCCAGGCGTTGCATCTGGTAGATCGGGCCTTCGTCGTAGTCCAGGCCGAGCCAGTGCATGGACGCGAGAATCTGGTCGACCGAGTCCTGCGTCGAACGGGCCACATCGGTGTCTTCGATGCGCAGCACGAATTCGCCGCCATGGTGGCGCGCATACGCCCACGAGAACAGCGCCGTGCGGGCGGTGCCCAGGTGCAGGAAGCCGGTGGGAGACGGGGCGATGCGGGTGCGGACTTTTCGCGTCATGCAGTCTGTCTTGCGATCATGTGGGAAGGGTGGCCAGGCCACGTTGAAGGTCGGCCTGGATGTCCAGCACGTCGTCCAGCCCCATCGCGACGCGGACCATGCCCTGCGTGATGCCGGCCGACTGGCGCTGCTCCTCGGTCAGACGCCCGTGCGATGTGCTCGCCGGGTGGGTGATGGTCGTCTTGGTGTCGCCCAGGTTGGCAGTGATCGAACACACCTGTGTCTGGTCGATCACGTGGAAGGCGTTCTGGCGCGCCAGCGTGGCGCCGCCGCGGGCCTGGCCCTTGACGATGAACGACACCACTGCGCCGCCGCTGCCCGACTGCTGCGCCATTGCCAACTCGTGCTGCGGGTGCGACTCGAGGCCCGGGTAGAACACGCGCTCGACCTGCTCCTGCTGCTCGAGCCAGCTGCCGAGCTTGAGCGCCCGTTCACTTTGCGCCTGCATGCGGATCGACAGCGTCTCCAGCCCCTTGAGCACCACCCAGGCGTTGAACGGCGACAGGCTCATGCCGGCACTGCGCATCACCGGCACGAACTTCTCGTTGACCAGCGCCTCGCTGGCGCACAGCGCACCAGCGATCACGCGGCCCTGGCCATCGAGGTACTTGGTGCCGGAGTGGATGATCAGGTCGGCGCCATATTCGATGGGCCGCTGCAGCGCGGGCGAACAGAAGCAGTTGTCGACCGCCAGCCAGGCGCCGGCGTCTTTCGCGATGGCCGACAGCGCGCGGATGTCGCACACCTCGGTCAGCGGGTTGGTGGGTGATTCGGCAAACAGCAGCCGCGTATTGCGCTTGACGGCGCGGCGCCAATCGTCGGGGTCGGTCTGCGAGACGAAGCTCGTCTCGACGCCGAACTTCGCGAACTCGCGGCCGAACAGCATGATCGTCGAGCCGAACACGCTCTGCGAGCAGATCACATGGTCGCCCGCCTTCAGCAGGCCCATGCCGAGCAGCAGGATCGCGCTCATGCCGCTGCTGGTGGCAATGCAGGCCTGCGTGCCTTCGAGCGCGGCCAGGCGGCGCTCCATCATCGTGACGGTCGGGTTGGTGAAGCGCGAGTAGATGAATGCTTCTTCTTCGTTGGCGAAGCGCGCGGCCGCGGTGGCGGCGTCGGGCTGCACGAAGCTGCTGGTCAGGAACAGCGCTTCGGAGTTCTCGCCCCAGGCGCTGGGCGGCAGGCCCTGGCGCACGGCGAGCGTGTCGCGGCGCACGTCGGCGGGCAGCTCGACCTGGGGAATCTTCTTGCCGGTCATCGGGTCAGCCTTGCTCGGTCGCGCTCTGCAGCGCCAGACGCGAACGATCGGCGCCCTCTTCCTCTTCGCCTTGCGCGCTGCGTTGCGCCGCCATCGTGCGGAAGTCTTCGGCCGACACGTCGCCGGTGATGTAGTTGCCATCGAAGCACGATGCCTCGAAGCCGCGGATGGCCGGGTTGAGCGCCCCGACCACGCGCTTCATCGCCGCCACGTCCTGGTAGACCAGCGCATCGGCGCCGATGAACTGGCGGATATCTTCGATGCTGCGGTCGTGCGCGATCAGTTCGGCCGTGGTCGGCATGTCGATGCCGTACACGTTCGGGAATCGCACCGGCGGCGCCGCCGAGGCCATGTAGACCTTGCGCGCGCCGGCGTCGCGCGCCATCTGCACGATCTCTTTCGACGTGGTGCCGCGCACGATCGAATCGTCCACCAGCAGCACGTTGCGGCCCTTGAACTCGACGCCGATCGCATTGAGCTTCTGGCGCACCGACTTCTTGCGCACGCCCTGCCCCGGCATGATGAAGGTGCGCCCCACATAGCGGTTCTTCACGAAGCCCTCGCGGTACGGCTTGCCGATCTTCTGCGCCAGTTGCATGGCCGACGGGCGGCTCGATTCGGGGATCGGGATCACCACGTCGATGTCGCTCGGCGGCATGGTGGAGATGAGCCGTTGCGCCAGCGTTTCGCCCAGGTTCAGGCGCGCCTGGTAGACCGAGATGCCGTCCATGATGGAGTCGGGCCGCGCCAGGTACACGTACTCGAACATGCACGGGTTCAGGGTCGGGTTACTGGCGCATTGCTGGGCGTGCAGGCCGCCTTGCATGTCCATGAAGTTCGCCTCGCCCGGCGCCACGTCGCGGGTCAGCTTGTGGCCGGTGCCTTCGAGCGCCACCGACTCGCTGGCGACCATCAGGTTGCGGCCGCCGTCTTCGCCCACGCCTTCGCCGAAGCACAGCGGGCGGATGCCGAACGGGTCACGGAACGCCAGCAGCCCGTGCCCGGCGATCAGCGCCACCACCGCGTACGAGCCCTTGATGCGCCTGTGCACCGCGTGCACCGCGTTGAACACCGCCTGCGGCGACAGCGGCAGCTCGCGAACCGCCTGCTCGAGTTCGTGCGCGAGCACGTTGATCAGCACCTCGGTGTCGCTTTGGGTGTTGATGTGGCGGCGGTCGACGTCGAACAGCTCCTTCTTCAACGCCTGCGCATTGGTCAGGTTGCCGTTGTGCACCAGCACGATGCCGAACGGCGCGTTGACGTAGAAGGGTTGCGCTTCCTCTTCGCTGTAGGCATTGCCCGCGGTCGGGTAGCGCACCTGGCCCAGGCCCACGTTGCCGGGCAGGCCGCGCATGTTGCGGGTGCGGAACACGTCGCGCACCATGCCGCGCGCCTTGTGCATGAAGCACTTGGTGTCCTGCATGGTCACGATGCCGGCGGCGTCCTGCCCACGGTGCTGCAGCAGCAGCAGCGCGTCGTAGATCAACTGGTTGACCGGACCTTTGGAGATGACGCCGACGATGCCGCACATGGGGGAATCCTGGTTTGAACGCGCCGCTAGTACAAGGCCTAGGTCGGCAGATGTTTGGAGACTTCAGGCGGCAGCACGGGTTTCAAGCCCCGCAGCACCGAGATCAGCCACACCGCGCCGACCGAATGTTGCCACGCCGGCGATTTCATCAGCGGCGTGAGGCCAACCACCGTGGCCAGCGCCAGCAGCACGATCATGCCGCGGATGAAACCGAAGCCGGCGCCGAGCAAGCGGTCGAGCGGACTCAACGGCGTGGCGCGGATCAGCAGGCGCAACAAGCGGGCCGCCAGGCCCCAGACGATCAGCGCACCGATGAAGGTGGCAGCAAAAGCGGCGCCGTGGTTGAGCGCCGAGCCGGGCTCGCCGACCGGGATGTAGGGTGCCACCTCGGGCGTGAACCACTGGGCGGCAAAGTAAGCGGCAAACCAGCCCAGAACCGACAACATCTCGAACACCAGCCCACGCACCACGCCGAACAACGTGGACAGCAGCAGCACGCCCAGCAGCACCGCATCAACCCAACCGATGGACCAACCCAGTGCGTCCATCAGAGCGTCAGCACGACGCCGCCGACGCCTGCCGCCTTGGTCTTGGCGAGCACCCGCTCGGCTTCTTCACGCGTGGCGAACGGGCCCAGGCGCACGCGCGTGCGGTTGCCGGCCGCTGTTTCGGTGACCTGGGTGAAAGTTTTCAGGCCCAGCTTCTCGAGCTTGGCGCGCGTGTCTTGAGCGGCGGCGGCCTCAGCGAATGCGCCGACCTGAACGACGAAGCGGGGGCCGTCCTTGGCCGCTTCCTTGACCGCTTCCTTGGCCACTTCTCTGGCGACCTCCTTCACGGCTTCCTTGGGGGCCACCGGCTTGCCTTCGAGCAAGGCCTTGGCCCGGGCCGCGTCGGCGATCGGCGCAGGCGCCGACGCCTTCTTCGGTGCTTCGACCGCTGCCGCTGCCGACGCGCTGGCCTTGGGAGCCGGCGCCGGTTCGACGGGCACCGCGACCGGCGCGGCAGCGGGTTCCGGCGCGGGTGTTGGTGCCGGCGCGGCTGCGGCTTCGGGCTTCACCGGCTCGGGCGCGATTTTGGCAGGCGGCGCCACCGGTTCGCCCACTGCTGACGGCGCCATGCGGGCCGGTGGCATCACCAGGGCCGGCGCACCGTCCTTGCTCGGGATCGAGATCGGAATGTCAACCGGAATGGGCCGCGGTTGCGATTCGAACACGAGCGGAAAGGCGATCACGCCGATCACCACCAGCACCACCGCGCCGACCAGGCGTTGGCGCGCACGGGCGCGTGCCTGCTGCACGCCACCGGGCGGAGGGGCGGCGGCGGCGGCGCCCGGCTGGCCGTCTGCCTTGCGCTTGAAGATGGAGAGCAGGCCCATGTCAGCCCAAGTCAGCCCAGGTGCGGCGCCGTGAGTCGGGGCAGCCCGTCTTTCAGCACGCCCCCCACGGTCGAGAACGATCCGAAGACGATGATTCTATCTGCGGGGTCTGCGCGCTCCAGCGCCGCGTGCAGGGCCTGCAGCGGGTCGTCGTGGCACGTCGGCTCGCTCGCGGCTGGCCCGCTGTGTTGGATGCCTTGGTGAATCTGCGCCAGCTCGGCCGCCTTTGCGGCGCGTGCAGCCGGCAGGTCGGTGAAGTACCAGTGGTCGACCACCGGCGCCATGCGGGCGAGCATCGCGGCGATGTCCTTGTCGCGCATCGCACCGAACACCGCATGGGTGCGCGGGTGGAAACCCATCTGGTCCAGGTTCTGCAGCAAGGTGGCCACGGCATGCGGGTTGTGCGCCACGTCGAGCACCAGAGTGGGCTGGCCGGCGACGATCTGGAACCGCCCCGGCAGCTCAACCAGCGCCAGCCCGCTGCGCACCGCCTGCGCACTGACGGGAAGGCGTTCGCGCATCGCGTCGAACGCCGCCAGCACGCCCGCGGCATTGAGCAACTGGTTGGCGCCGCGCAGCGCCGGGTAGGCCATGCCGTTGAAGCGCTTGTTGCGGCCGGCCCAGCTCCATTGCTGCTTGTCGCCGGAGCAGTTGAAGTCGCGCCCGCACAACCACAGGTCGGCGCCGATGCGTTGGGCATGTTCGACCAGGCTCTGCGGCGGCACCGGGTCGCTCACGATCGCCGGTTTGCCGGCGCGCATGATGCCGGCTTTTTCGAAGCCGATGGCCTCGCGCGTGCTGCCCAGGTATTCGGTGTGGTCGATGTCGATGCTGGTGATGATGGCGCAGTCGGTGTCGATCGCGTTGACGGCGTCGAGGCGGCCACCCAGGCCGACCTCCAGGATCACCATGTCCAGCGGGTCCAGCGACATCAGCCGTGCGATCGCCAGGGTGGTGAACTCGAAGTAGGTCAGGCTCAGGTCACCACGAGCCGCCTCGACCGCCTCGAAGTGCGGCAGCAGTTCGTCGGCCGCCACACTGTGCCCATTGATTCGGCAGCGCTCTTCGAAGTGCACCAGGTGCGGCTTGATGTACAGCCCGACACGGTACCCGGCCTGGAGCGCAACCGATTCGAGCATCGCGCAGGTCGAGCCCTTGCCGTTGGTGCCGGCCACGGTGAACACCGGCACCTTGAAGCTTAAGGCGAGGCGTTCCTTGACCTGGAGCACGCGCTCCAGGGTCAGGTCCATCTCCTTCGGGTGCAGGCGCTCGCAGCGGGCGAGCCAATCGGCGAGTGTCCGGGGCTCAGGCAAATGCTCAGGCAATCGCATCGGCGCTCTGCCGCTGCAGCTTGGCCAGCAGCTTGGCCACCGAGGCGCGCAGCTCGCGCCGGTCGACGATCATGTCGATCGCGCCGGTGGTGAGCAGGAACTCGGCACGCTGGAAGCCCTCGGGCAGCTTCTCGCGCACGGTGTTCTCGATCACGCGCGGGCCGGCAAAGCCGATCAGCGCCTTGGGTTCGGCGATCACCACGTCGCCCACGAAGGCGAAGCTGGCCGACACGCCGCCCATCGTCGGGTCGGTCAGCACGCTGATGTAGGGCAGCCTGGCTTTGGCCAGGCGGGTCAGCGAGGCGTTGGTCTTGGCCATCTGCATCAGGCTCAGCAGGCCTTCCTGCATGCGCGCGCCGCCGGTGGCAGTGAAGCTGACGAACGGAGTTTTCTGCTCGACTGCGGTTTCCACGCCGCGCACGAAGCGCTCACCCACCACCGAGCCCATCGAGCCGCCCATGAACTCGAACTCGAAGCAGGCCGCAACGATGGGCACGCTCATCACCGAGCCGCCCATCACCACCAGTGCATCGGTCTCGCCGGTGTTTTCGAGCGCGTCCTTGAGCCGCTCGGGGTACTTCTTGCTGTCCTTGAACTTGAGCGCATCGACCGGCAGCACTTCCTGGCCGATCTCGTAGCGGCCTTCGCCGTCGAGGAAGGCGTCGAGCCGCGCACGCGCGCCGATGCGGTGGTGGTGGCTGCACTTCGGGCAGACGTAGATGTTCTGCTCCAGGTCGGTCTTGTACAGCACGGTCTCGCACGACGGGCACTTGATCCACAGCCCTTCGGGCACGGTGCGGCGCTCGGCGAGGTCGCCTTGCTGCATCTTGGTGGGCAACAGTTTTTCGAGCCAGCTCATTCGTTGGGTCCTTTCAGGAATCGAGTGCCTTGCGGATCGTGCCGATGAAGTGCGCCGCCACCGCCGCCACCTCGCTGCGCGGTGCCGCTTCGAGCAACTGCACCAGCGCCGTGCCGATCACGACTGCGTCCGACACCGCTGCGACGGCACGCGCCGTCGCAGCGTCGCGAATGCCGAAGCCCACGCCCACCGGCACGCTGACGTGCCTGCGGATACGCGGCACCATCGCGGCCACGGCGGCGGTGTCCAGGTGGCCGGCGCCGGTCACGCCTTTCAGCGACACGTAGTAGACATAGCCGCTGGCGATGCGGCCGACATGCTGCATGCGTGCGTCGGTGGAGGTGGGGGCGAGCAGGAAAATCGGGTCGAGGCCCTTGGCACGCAGGGTCAGCGCGAACGTTTCGCACTCTTCGGGTGGGTAGTCGACCACCAGCACGCCGTCGACACCGGCACTGACGGCATCGGTCACGAACCGATCGACACCGTATCGCTCGACCGGGTTGGCGTAGCCCATCAGCACCACCGGCGTGGTGGTGTTGCGGGCCCGGAAAGCCCGCACGAAGGCCAGCACCTGCGTCATGCCGATGCCCCGGGCCAGCGCACGCTCGGAGGCTTTCTGGATCACCGGGCCGTCGGCCATCGGGTCAGAGAACGGCACGCCGAGTTCGATCACGTCGGCGCCGGCAGTGGCCATCGCGAGCATGATGTCCACGGTGGCGTCGGCGTACGGGTCGCCGGCGGTCACGTACGGAATCAGCGCCTTGCGCCCCTGTGCCTTCAGCGCTGCAAAGGTGGCGGCGATACGGCTCATGCGGCACCGCCCTTCACGCTCTGCCCGCGGCAGGACGGCCGGCAGAAGAACTCGGCGCCGGACAGGTCGGCCACCGTGCCGATGTCCTTGTCACCGCGGCCCGACAGGTTGATGAGCAGGTGCTGGTCGGGCCGCATCGTCGGCGCGATCTTCATCGCATGCGCCACCGCATGGCTCGATTCGAGCGCGGGGATGATGCCCTCGGTGCGGCACAGGCGGTGAAAGGCTTCGAGCGCTTCGGTGTCGGTGACGCCGACGTATTCCGCGCGGCCGATGTCCTTCAGGTAGGCGTGTTCGGGGCCGACGCCGGGGTAGTCGAGCCCCGCCGAGATCGAGTGAGTCTCGGTGATCTGGCCGTTCGCATCCTGCAGCAGGTAGGTGCGGTTGCCGTGCAGCACGCCCGGCGAGCCGGCGCTCAGCGACGCGGCATGCTTGCCCGAGTCCAGCCCCTGCCCTGCCGCCTCGACCCCGATCAGGCGCGTGCCTTCGAGCTCGATGTAGGGGTAGAACAGCCCCATCGCGTTGCTGCCGCCGCCCACGCAGGCAATCACCGCATCGGGCTGGCGGCCGATCATTTCTTCCATCTGCACGCGCGACTCGTCGCCGATCACACGCTGGAAGTCGCGCACCATCGTCGGGTACGGGTGCGGGCCGGCCACGGTGCCGATGATGTAGAAGGTGTTCTCGACGTTGGTGACCCAGTCGCGCAGCGCTTCGTTGAGCGCGTCTTTCAAGGTCTTGGAGCCGCTTTCCACCGGCACCACTTTCGCCCCCAGCAAGTGCATGCGGTAGACGTTGGGCGACTGGCGCTTGATGTCTTCGCTGCCCATGTAGACCAC
>JANOQS010000121.1:0-3229 GCA_031414975.1 Methylibium sp.
CCTCGATCCGCGCGCTGTCCGAGCTGATGGGTGAGGACGCCGACATGCCGGTCGCGCAGCGCCAGCAGTTCCTGTCCATCATCACCGCCGAGACCGAATGCCTGAGCCGGCTCGTGAACCAGGTGCTCGACATGGCCAAGATCGAGTCTGGCCAGGGCGAGTGGCTGCACACCGAGGTGGATCTGCGCGCGCTGCTGATCCAGGCCGCGCAGACCACCGCCGAGCTGTTCAAGGGGCGCGGCGCCACGCTGGTGCTGGAGCTGCCGGCGCAGGTGCCCACCTTGCAGGCCGACCCCGACCGGCTCATGCAGGTGGTGTTGAACCTGCTGTCCAATGCCGTCAAGTTCGTGCCGGCTGATCGTGGTCAAGTGCGGCTGCGGCTGAGCGCCGATGATGCGGGCCTGACGGTGGCGGTGCAGGACAATGGCTCCGGCATTCCGCTCGCCCAGCAGGCGCTGATCTTCGAGAAGTTTCGCCAGGGCGGCGATGCGTCGCACCGGCCGCAGGGCACCGGGCTGGGGCTGCCGATCAGCCGCCGCATCGTCGAACATTTCGGTGGCACGCTGTGGGTCGAATCGGCGCCAGGGCAGGGCGCCACGTTTGGATTCCATCTGCCCTGGCCCGGGCAGGCCGAAGGAGAGAAGCGATGAGCGCCAGAGTCCTGATCGCCGACGACGAGCCGAACATCGTGATCTCGCTCGAGTACCTGATGAAGCGTGAAGGTTACGAGGTGCTGATCGCGCGCGACGGGCAGGAGGCGCTCGACACCATCCTGCGCGAACGCCCGCAACTGGTGCTGCTCGACGTGATGATGCCGCACAAGACCGGCTTCGAGGTCTGCCAGCAAGTGCGCGCCACCGAGAGCGTGAAAGACACGCCCATCCTGATGCTCACCGCCAAGGGCCGCGAGACCGATGTGGCCAAAGGCCTGGGCGTCGGTGCCACCGCGTACCTGGCGAAGCCGTTCTCGACCAAGGAGATCGCGCAGAAGGTGCGTGAACTGCTGGGGTTGGGCGCTTGAGGGAAGGCTCCTGAAGGACCGCGCTTGAAGGAACGCGCCTGAAGGACCGCACTTGAAAGAACGCACTTGAAAGAAGACCGGCGCCTGCTGCTCGCCATCGCCGGCCTCGCGCTGGCGATGCTGGCCTTCATCGGCGGCACCGCAGCGCTGGTGTGGGCCACGCTCGACGGCCCCGAGCGCGAGTCCGTCAGCGGCGTGCTGGGCCCGCGCGCGGCGCTGGTGTTCATGGTCGCGCTCGTGGTTTTCGCTGCGGCGGCCACGTTGCTGCGCAAGCTGTTCCTCGAGTACGTCGCCGCGCCGGCGCGCCTGCTGGAGCAGACCCAGGTGCTGCTGGCCACTGAAGTTCAGCGCGAGCTGCCGCCGCAGGGCAGCGCCGCCAACCGCGCGCTCACCGAGGCCATCAATCAGCTCGCCGCGCAACGCGGGCAGCTGCGCACCGAGGTGGCGCAGCAGGTGGCGCAGGCCAGCCGCGGCATCGAGCAGGAGCGCAGCCGCCTCGCGGCGCTGATGGCCGAGCTGACGCAAAGCGTGGTGGTGTGCAACCTGGACGGGCGCATCCTGCTCTACAACCAGCGCGCGAAGTTGCAGTTCCGTGCGCTGGCGCCGTCGCCCATCGGTGCCGGTGGGGCCGAGCTGATCGGGCTGGGCCGATCGATCTACACGGTGTTCGAACGCAAGCTGGTCGCACATGCGCTCGAAAGCATTCAGCAGCGCCTGCGGCGCGGCGACGCCAGCCCGTCGGCCCAGTTCGTCACCGCCACGCCGGGCGGGCAATTGCTGCGCGCGCAGATGGCGCCGGTGCGCGAGGTCGCCGACGGCCCGGGTGACGCCGACCCCGCGCTCAGCGGCTTCGTGCTGTTGCTCGATGACATCACCGCCGAGCTCGAAGCGCAGACCGCGCGCGACCACCTGCTGCATGGCCTGACCGAAGGCAGCCGTGCGTCGCTCGGCAACCTGCAGGCAGCCGTCGAAATGCTCGACTACCCGGACCTGGAGCCGGCCATGCGCGAGCGCTTCCATGCGGTGATCCGCGACGAGGTGGGTGCGATGAGCCGGCGCATCCGAGCGCTTGCCGACGACACCGCGCAGGGCATGAAGGCACGCTGGCCGCTCGAAGACATGCTCGGCGCCGATCTGGTGGCGGCGGCGCTGCAGCGCATCGAGTCCCTCACCGGCGCGCGCGCCGCGGCGCTCGATGTGAATGCCGCGCTCTGGCTCGAGGTCGACAGCTTCTCGCTGCTGCAGGCGCTGGCGTATCTGGCCGGCCGGCTGGCCGACGAGTACGGCATCAAGCTCGTGCACCTGCGCCTGCAGCCGGCGGGCGATGGATCGGCCCAGCCGCAGGCCCACACGCAGGCCCACACGCAGGCCAATGCGCAGGCGCAGTCACCGACCCCCACGCGCGCCCACCTCGACCTGCTCTGGACCGGCCAGGCCATGAGCACCGAGACCGTGGTCGGCTGGGAAACCGAGCCGATGAAGATCGGCGCCGAGGCCACCGCGATGACCTTGCGCGACGTGGTGCAGCGCCACGGCGGCGAGTTCTGGTTCGAGCGCGAGCGCGTGCGCCACCAGGCGTTCTTCCGCTTCCTGCTGCCACTGGCGGGCGCGCAGGCGTCGCTGCCCGCGGCGAACTTTGTGCGCGGCGACAGCCGGCCCGAGTTCTACGATTTCGACCTGTTCCAGACCTCGGCGCAGAACCGCGAGCTCGACGAGCGCGCCTTGAGCGAGCTGAGCTACACCGTGTTCGACACCGAGACCACCGGGCTGGACCCGTCGGCCGGCGACGAGATCATCCAGATCGGCGCTACCCGCATCGTCAACGGCAAGCTGCTGCGCTCTGAATGTTTCGAGCAACTGATCGATCCACAGCGGAGCATGGCGTCGGCGTCGATCGCGATCCACGGCATCCAAGCGCAGATGCTGGTGGGCCAGCCGCGCATCGCCGAGGTGCTGCCGGCCTTCCACGCCTTTGCCGCCGACACCGTGCTGGTGGCCCACAACGCCGCGTTCGACATGCGCTTTCTGCAGATGAAGGAGGCAGCCACCGGCGTGCGTTTCGAGCAGCCGGTGCTCGACACCTTGCTGCTGTCGGCCGTGCTGCACCCGAACCAGGAATCACATCGGCTCGAAGCCATTGCCGAACGCCTGGGTGTGCCGGTGCTGGGCCGCCACACGGCGATGGGCGATGCGATCGTGACGGCCGAG
>JANOQS010000122.1:0-2979 GCA_031414975.1 Methylibium sp.
CGCGCCATCGCGCTGGAACCACACAACCACAAGGCCGCGCACATCCTGACGATGGCGCTGATCCACCAGAACCGCTGGGCCGAAGCGCTGCCGGTGTTCGAGCGTTTCAGCAGCGGCCCGGCGCGCCAGCACTATCCGTTCGTCGTCAACCACGGCGTGAGCCTGGCCGCATCGACTCGCCCACAGGAGGCGGTGGCGGTGTTCCTCGAGGCGATGGTGCTGGAGATGTCGGACCCCGCCATCCACATGCAGCTCGGCCTGGCGCTGAAGGACATGAAGCTCTATCAGGAGTCGGCCGAAAGTTTCCTGACCGCCTGGACCCTGGACCCGCAGCGCTTCACCGCGCAGATCATGGTGCTGCACATGCGCCAGCATGCGTGCCAGTGGCAGGGCTTCGACGAGGCGTGCGAGGGCCTGGCGCAGGCGCTGGCCAGCACGCCGACCGATGGCAGCGCGCGCGGCGAGGGCGCAGTGTGGGCGCTGGCGGCCATACCGCACCCGCCGCTGCTGTTCAAGGAGGCAGCACGCCAGGTGGCGCTGAAAAGCGCCCGCGGCGCCCAGCCGCTGCCGCGCCGCGCGATGCCAGCACGCGGCGAGCGGCGCATTCGGGTCGGCTACGTATCTGCCGACTTTCACAACCACGCCACGGCCCTGCTGTTCGTCGAAGCGCTGGAGCGGCGCAACACCGGCGCCTTCGAGGTCACGCTGTATTCGCACAGCCCGAGCGACGGCAGCCCGATCGAGCAGCGCATCCGCGCCGCCTGCGAGCGCTTCGTCGACATGCGGGCGATGTCGGCGCAGCAGATGGCACGGCAGATCCACGCTGACGGCATGGACATCCTGATCGACCTGAAGGGCCAGACCTTCGGCAACCGGCTCGCCGTGTTCGCGCACCGGACCGCGCCGATTCAGGCGACCTTCCTCGGCTTCCCCGGCACCAGCGGTGCCGACTATATGGACTACGTGATCGGCGACCGCTGGGTCACGCCGCTCGAACACGCCGAGCACTACACCGAGAAGATCGCGCAGTTGCCGCACAGCTACCAGCCCAACGACAGCCAGCGCCGCCGCCTGCCGCCCGGCACCGCGGCCGGCACACGCGCGCACTGGGGCTTGCCCGACGATGCGCTGGTGATGGGCAACTTCAACCAGAGCTTCAAACTGTCGCCGCAGACCTTCGACGCCTGGACCCGCATCATGAAAGTGGTGACTAACAGCGTGCTGTGGTTGCTGGAAGACAACCCGCAGGCGACGCACAACCTCAAGCTCGCCGCAGCCGAGCGCGGCGTCGACCCGGCGCGCCTGGTGTTCGCGCCGCGCGTGCCGGTGGACGTTCACCTGTCGCGCCTGCCGGTGGCCGACTTCATGCTCGACAACTGGCCCTGCAATGCCCACACCACCGCGAGCGATTCGCTCTGGATGGGCGTGCCGATGGTCACGCTGATGGGCGAGAGTTTTGCATCACGTGTGGCCGGCAGCCTGCTGCATGCGGTCGGGTTGGGCGAGCTGGCGTGTACGCGCGTCGAAGACTACGAGGCGACTGCGATCGCCTTGTTGAACGACGCGCCACGCCTGCAGGCTTTGCGCCGCCATCTCGACGAAGGGCGCAGCAGCTTCCCGCTGTTCGACGGGGCGCGATTTGCGCGCGACCTGGAGGCGCTGTTCGAGCGGATGGTGGAGCGTGAGCGCGCTGGCCTGGCCTTGGATCACCTTGCCGCCGCAGCGCTGAACTGAGCGCTGCTGCACCGGCTCGCGTTGCGAACCGCTGCACCCGCTCAAAAGCGGCTCTGCCCGCGCAGACGGCGGAAGTCAAGCAGGAAACTTCTCCAGCAACTCCCGTTCGTGCACCACCCGCAGGTCAGGTCGCCGTGGCAGGGCGCTCAGGCGCGCCTGGTTGCCGGCGAACACCAACGCATCGCGCACATCGAGCAACGCAGCATCGTCGGCCTCGAAGCGCACCGGCAGGCGCGCCTGGCGACGCAGGAACTCTTGCACGTCGGGCTGGAACTGGCCGACGCAGATGAGCTGGGACACGTCACGGTTCAGCTCGGGGTCGGTGGCCAGGAAGCCGAGGGCGGCCTGGCCGCGCAGCTGCGCCATCGGCAGCGGCAGCATGCGCGCTTCGCCCATCGCCTTCAGGCGGTAGGCGAGGTAATAGGTTTCGACCGGGTCGCGACCGTGCGCGTTGCGCAGCCGCACGGCTACCGAGATGCGCTGCGCGATGAGATGCTGGATGCGCTCGGAGAAGGCGAGCCGCTGCGGCGCCGTCAGCCCATCGCTGGCGCGGCCGAGCATGTATTCCAGCCCGCCGCGGTAACGGTCCCAGGCGTACTCGGCCTCGGTGTTGCCGGCCTGGCTGCGGTGGTCGTCGGGGAAGTAGTTGGTGATGGACACATAGAACGGGTCCTTCTGCAACAGCACCGCCGAACGCTGCAAGAACTCGGCCGCGTGAACGAAGGCGAAGAAGGCCTGCTCGTTGTGGCGCGGCATCACCTGCTGCAGCACGCTGGCGCGGCTGATGAAGATCTCGGGGAAGGCGCTGAAGCGCAGCACCGCGTCGAGCAGCTCGGCGTGTTCGCCTTGCGGCACCAGCACGTCGCGGTCCTGGCGGTAGAACTCGCCGTGCGGGCGGTCGTTCACCAGGTCGTAGAGCATCCACGGTGCGTAGACGATGCCGATCTGCGGGTGCGCCTCCATCGTGGCGATGGTGCGCGCCACGGCGTCGCCAAGAATGGCGTCGTCGTCGGCCACGTACATCACGTAGGTGCCGCGTGCCTGCGACATCAGGTACTGCCAGTTGCCGCCGCCGCCGCGGTTGCTCGGCTGGCGCACGCAGCGCAACGGTAGCGCGCTTTCGTGGCGGGCCAGCACCTCGTGCGTGTTGTCGGTCGAGGCGTTGTCCGACACGAAGACCTCGTATGAATAGGGGAAGCCGGCCAACTGCTGCGCGAGCATGCCCAGCAGCGAGTCGAGGTAGCG
>JANOQS010000123.1:0-76877 GCA_031414975.1 Methylibium sp.
CATGGCCGTGCGCCTGGCCACGGTTCACGACCACAGCCCGTCGATGCGCCACAGCGCCCGTCGAACCGCCGCCGAGATGAGCTGGGACGGCGTGGTCGGCCAGCTCGAAGCGGCGCTGCAGCACACCGCGCGGTCGGGCGCTGCATTGGCGCACCCCGTGCTGCCCGACGAGCTCGAAACGAGCACCTGCTCGGAAGTCATCCTGCCGCGCTTCGGCTCCTGATCCCCGCCGCCCGATGCCGGCCGGCTTCTACCTGATCATCGCCGCACAGTTCACGTCGGCACTGGCCGACAACGCGCTGCTGATCGTCGCCATCGCGCGGCTGCAGGAACTCGGCCTGCCGGGCTGGTGGGCGCCGCTGCTGAAGTTCACCTTCACCTTGTCGTACGTGCTGCTGGCACCGTGGGTCGGGCCGCTGGCCGACGCCGTGCCCAAGGCGCGCTTGATGGCCTGGATGAACGCGCTCAAGTTTGCCGGCGTGGCGCTGCTGCTGTGCGGCGCGCACCCGCTGCTGTGTTTCGCGGTGGTCGGCCTGGCCGCCGCGGCGTACGCACCGGCCAAGTACGGCTTGATCACCGAGACGGTCCGGCCCCAGCGGCTGGTCGCGGCCAACGGCTGGATCGAGGTCTCGATCGTGGGCGCGGTGCTGCTGGGTACGGTCACCGGCGGGCTGCTGGTCAGCCCGTGGGTGCTGGGGGCCGACGTGTCGGCCACGGTCGTGCAAGCGCTGCGCAGCGTGCCGGGCATGCCGCTGGAGGCGACCGCGCTGGCCTTTTCCGGTGGTGTTGGTGCTGGTGCTGTACCTGGTGGCGGGCGCATTGAACCTGGGCATACCGGACAGCGGCCGGCGCTACCCGTCGTCGTGGGCCGGCCCGCGCACGATGTTGCGGGCCTTCTTCGCCGGCAACCGCCTGCTGTGGGCCGACCGCGAGGGTGGTCTGTCGCTGGCCGTCACCACCTTGTTCTGGGGCGCTGGCGCCACCCTGCAGTTCATCGTGCTGAAGTGGGCGCAAGAAGCGCTGGGTCTGGGGCTGGACCGCGCCGCTTACCTGCAGGGCGGCGTCGCCGTGGGCGTGGTGACGGGGGCTGCCATCGCCGGCCGCTGGATCCCGCTGCACGGCGCGCTGCGGGTGTTGCCGATGGGCGTGGCCATGGGCGTGCTCGTGCCGTGCATGGTGGCCGTCGACAGCCTGACGGTGGCGGTGCCTCTGTTGATGCTCATCGGCGCCTGCGCCGGCTTCTTCGTCGTGCCGATGAATGCGCTGCTGCAAGACCGCGGCTGCCGGCTGCTGACCGCCGGCCGGTCGATCGCGGTGCAGGGCTACAACGAAAACCTCAGCATCCTGGTGATGCTGGCCACCTATGCCGCGCTGCTGGCGGCCGGCGTGCGCATCGGCTGGCTGATCGCGCTGCTGGGCGTGCTGGTGGCGCTGGTGATGAGCCTGCTGATCCTGCGCGAACGCCGTCGATGCCGTCGATTGCCCTCGATGCCCGGCGTCGGCGGGTTCGATCCGTCGTCGTCCTGACCACCGGGTTCGGCGCGCCCCTGGGGCTGGCCGGGGCAGGGTGCCCGAGCTCAGTACACCTCGGGCACCACGATCTCCTGCGGCACCGCGTGGCGCACATAGTCGTCGTGCCGTTCCCGTGGCGGCAGCACCACGGTCGGGCGCTGAACTTCTTCGTAGGGCATCTGCCCCAGCAGGTGGTGAATGCAGTTCAGGCGCGCCTTCTTCTTGTCGACCGCCTGCACCACCCACCACGGCGCTTCGGCGATGTGGGTGCGATCCAGCATCACTTCCTTGGCCTTGGTGTATTCCTCCCAGCGGCGGCGCGACTCCAGGTCCATCGGGCTGAGCTTCCACTGCTTCAGCGGGTCGTGGATGCGGCCGAGGAAGCGCAGGTGCTGCTCTTCGTCGGAGATCGAGAACCAGTACTTGATCACCTGGATGCCCGAGCGCACCAGCATGCGTTCGAACTCCGGCACGGTGCGGAAGAACTCCTCGTACTGCTCGTCGGTGCAAAAGCCCATCACCCGCTCGACGCCGGCGCGGTTGTACCAGCTGCGGTCGAGCAGCACGATCTCGCCCGCCGCCGGCAGGTGCGACACATAACGCTGGAAGTACCACTGCGTGCGTTCGCGGTCGTTCGGCGCGGGCAGCGCCACCACGCGACACACGCGCGGGTTCAGGCGCTGCGTGATGCGCTTGATCACGCCACCCTTGCCGGCCGAGTCGCGCCCTTCGAAGATGACCACGACCTTGTGCCCGCTGTGCACCACCCACTCCTGCAGCTTGACGAGTTCGCCCTGCAGGCGGAACAGCTCGCGGAAGTACAGGCGGCGTTGGTCCTTGTCGTCCGCCCGAGGATTGCCTGACATCTCGCCGGCTACTGCACCCGAGATGGCATCGAGGTTGCGGTCTTCCAGCTCCAGCTCGAACTCCTCGTCGTAGCTGTCGGTCAGGTCGTTCTGGATGCGCCGCACCAGGTCGTCGTCGATCTCGTTCATGGGGCAGCTCCTGTCGGGAATCTTGAAACGAATCCGACCTTAGGGGGCCTCGATGGCAGGCGTGTGACAACGCCGCGGCGCCACCGCAGAGGCGGACCCCGGCGCCGCGGCCGGCTCAGATCCTGGTGGCGAGGCGGAGGCTGAGGCCGAGGCTCAGGCGCTCCATCGCATGCCGCACGGCGCGCTCCAGCACGCCGGTCCGGAGCTCGAGCGTGTCGACGCACTGCCCGTTCATCACGCCCGCCAGGCCATGCACGGTGGACCAGATGTACAGCGCATCGAGTTCCACGGTTTCCCGCATCGCCGCGGAATCGCCATGCATGCGCCTGAGCACGCCGCGCAGCACGTCGAATGCGTGGGTGGCATCGCGCACCAGCTCCGCCTGCGCCGCCGAATCGGGCCAGGTGGTGCTGAACATCAGCCGGTACTCCAGCGGGTGTTGGCGTGCATAGGCCAGGTACTGCAGGCCGAGCGATTCCAGATCCTGCGCGGGGTCGTTGAAGTGCGGTCGCGCGTCCAGGTGAGCCGCAAAGCGCTGGAAGCAGCGCCGCATCACCTCGGCCAGCAGGTGGTCGCGGCTGGGGTAGTGCCTGTAGGGCGCCTGGTGCGACACACCGAGCTTGCGTGCCACGTCGCGCAGGCTCAGGTTCTCGATGCCGCGTTCGGCGATCACCTCTTGTGCCGCCACGATGCAGGCGTCGCGCAAGTCGAGCGTCGGCACGGCTTCGGTCTTCTTGCGTGGCATGCGGTGTCGGGGAGCGATCGGAGGGCATGCAAAGCTACCACAGGCTCGCCACCGGGCCGGGCCCGGGATCATCGCCGCCGTGGTGGCGGTTCAGGCGGCAGGCGTTGGGCCGGCGGGCCGACCCTGGTGCGCCGTCATCCCGTTCATCACCTGGCCGATGACCTTCACCTGCGCTCCACGCGGCAGCATGGCCAGCGACCAGCCGAGCAGCTTGGACAGCCACCCCGGCCGCACCGTGGTCCGGCGCCCGAGCGCCTGCATCGTCACCCGCGCCACCACGTCGGCCGGCAGCGCGCGCGCCATCTGCATGTTGGCGCGCGCTGCAAACCCGCTGTGGATCGGGCCGGGCGCACAGGCGATCACGTCCACCCCCAGCGGCGCCCATTCGACGCGCAGGCCTTCGGCCAGCGTCTGCACGTAGGCCTTGGTGGCCGCGTAGTGCGCGGCACGCGGCGTGCCCTGGAAGGCCAGCAGCGAACTCATGAAGACGATGCCGCCGCGCCCGCGCCGGGCGAAGCGTTGGCCGAAGTGCCAGGCCTGGGCCATGACGGCGCGGCAGTTCAGATCGGCCATGCCGGCCTCGTCTGCCAGGCCCGCGTCCAGCAGCGGCCCCGAGGTGCCGAACCCGGCCGCCGCCACCAACAGGCCGAGATCGAGATCGGCCGTGGCGTCGACCAGGTGCCTTGCGGACGCGAGGTCGGCCAGATCGACCGCCAGCACACGACATTGCACACCCTGCGCCTGGCGCAACTCCGCGGCCAAGGACTCGAGCGTCGCTTCGCGGCGCGCCGCCAGAACCAGGTTCAGTCCTTCGGCGGCGAGGTGCCTGGCGAAGGCGCGACCGATGCCGTCGCTGGCACCGGTGACCAGCGCCCAGGGGCCGAAGCGCTGCGCGAGCCGGGACTGGTCCGCACTCACCTGGCCACCTTGATGTCGATCACCACTGGCTGCCCAGCAGCGGCGACCTTGAACGCCACCGCTTCGAAACGCGGCGTGCGAAGCCTGGGCCGGGCGCTCGGTACGGGAACACAAGTCATCGTGACCTCCAGGGATAGAAGCACCTCGCGCAGCACAGGCGCCGATGCGTGTTGACAGTGTCTACAAGTTTAAGGAACAATGGTAGACGCTGTCAACATCAAACTCGACGGAGGCCCGACGTCATGGCCCGACACCTTGTCTTCTGCACGGCTGCCGCGGCGCTGGCCGCGGCGCTGGCGGGGTGCGCCCCGTTCAACCATACCGGCCCGGACAGTCCGCGCGCCCTGTCGGCGCTGCCGCCGATGCAGCCGCAGCCCCGGATCGCGCTGGTGCTCGGCAGTGGCGGGCCGCGTGGTTACGCGCACATCGGCGTGATGCGGGTGCTGGAAGATGCTGGCGTCGAGATCGACCTGGTCGTCGGCACCAGCGTCGGCGCGCTGCTGGGCGCCTTCTGGGCCGACGGGCGCTCGGCGGCCGAGATCGATGCGTTGTCGCAGGACGGCGGCCCGCTCACCTTGTTCGACCCATCGCCCCTGGCCGACCGTGGCTGGATTCACGGCCAGCGCCTGCAGGAATACGTCAACACCCGGCTCGGCAACAAGCCCATCGAACAACTGCAGCGGCGCCTCGTCGTGGGCGCCACACGGCGCGATGACGACGCGCCGGTGTTCTTCGCGAGCGGCAATGCGGGTGTGGCCGTGCGCGCCTCCAGCGCGGTGCCGGGGATCGTTTCGCCCGTCGGCATCGAAGGCACCGAGTACGAAGACGGCGACGAGTCGCTGCCGCTGGCAGTGCGTGCAGCGCGGCAGGCCGGGGCGCACTTCGTGATTGCCGTAGACGTGACGCCGCGACTCGAGACCGCACCCCCCCATGCGTCGGCGGCACTGCGCGAACGGATCGCCCGCCGCGGTGCCCGCATCGCGCCGGAGGCGGCGCTGGCCGACTACCTGATCCATGCCGAAACCGGCTTCGATGCGTCACCGCTGCCGGGCTACTTTCGGCAGGCCCGCGCCGCCGGTGAGCACAGCGCCCGCCGCCACCTGCCCTTGCTGCTGGCGCGCCTGCAGGGGGCTGGCCTGGCGCCGCCCAGGCCGACGCCCTGACGCACCCCGGCCGGAGAAGAAATTTCTGCGGCCTGTCGAAATCGATCCGCGTCGCGTGTCATCCCGGTGAGCCGCGACCCGGTGAACGCATCCCGCGCCACCGCCGCGGCTCGCATCAGGAGAGTGACGTGCAGACATTGACTCTGGATTCGCCGGCATCAAGGGTGCCGGCCTGGCTTTGGGCCGCCGCGGCGCTGGGCGTTGTGTGGAACCTGTACGGCGTGGTCCAGTTTGCCGGCACCTTCACGCCGGCCGGCCAGGCGGCCATGACGGCCGGCATGACGGGTTCTCAGGCCGCGCTGTACCTGTCGCTGCCGGGCTGGATCAGCGGGGTGTTCGCGGTCGGCGTGTTCGGCGGGCTGGCCGGCGCCCTGCTGCTGGCGCTGCGGCGGCGCGCCGCCCGGCCGGTGCTGGCGGCATCGTTGCTCGGTTATGGCCTGCTCTTTGCAGGCGACGCCTACCACGGCGTCTTTGCCGCCATTCCCGCCCAACTGGCTATCCTGGCCATGGTCGTCGTCATTGCGGCGGCCCTGTCCGGGGTGGCTGAAGTGGCCTCCCGGCGTGGCCTGCTGAACAACCGCAACACCCACTGAAAGCACCCAGACCATGCAATACATGCTTCTGCTCAACGAACCCGCAAGCGAATTTGCCAAGCGCAATCATCCCGAACATGCCGGCGCTTACTGGGGCGGCTGGAACGCCTTCATCGGCGCCATGGCGCAGGCCGGCGTCATCGTCAAGGGTGACGGCCTGGAGAGCCCGCAGGCGGCCGCGACCGTGCGCATTCGCGACGGCAAACGCGTGGTTCAGGACGGCCCCTTTGCCGACGCCAAGGAGCAACTCGGCGGCTACTTCGTGATCGAGGTGCCCGACCTGGACGCAGCGCTGGAGTGGGCCGCGCGCGCACCCTCGGCCTCCAGCGCTTCGGTCGAGGTGCGGCCCGTGCTGCCGCCGATGGCGCCGCCGACCGCCTGATGAAGCCCGGCGATGCCCGACACGCGCCCCTCGGCCAAGGCGGCAGAGACCGCGGCGCGCGCCTCGTATGGCCGGCTGCTGGCGATCCTGGCGGCGCGCTCGCGGGACATCGCAGCGTCTGAAGACGCCCTTGCCGACGCCTTCGTCGCCGCGCTGCGCACCTGGCCCGACAGCGGCGTGCCACACAACCCGGACGCATGGCTGATCACCGCGGCGCGCAACAGCATCAAGAACGCGGCGCGCCATCAGGGCGTGGTCGACGCCTCGGCGGTCGAGCTCGCACTGCTGCACGATGACACCTGGACCCACTCGAACGAGGTGCCTGACGACCGCCTCAAGCTGCTGTTCGTCTGCGCCCACCCGGCCATCGACGCAGGCGTGCGCACACCGCTGATGCTGCAGACCGTGCTGGGCCTCGACGCAGCGCAGATCGGCGCCGCTTTCCTGGTCGCTCCGGCCACCATGGGGCAGCGGCTGGTGCGTGCCAAAGCCAGGATCAAGGAGGCCCGGCTGCGCTTCGAGCTGCCGACCGCCGAAGACATGCCCGACCGTCTGGAAGATGTGCTGAACGCCATTTACGCGGCCTACGGCACGAGTTGGGACGCGGTCGCCGGTGCCGCCACGGGCGCCAGAGACCTGGCCGAGGAAGCGCTGTTCCTCAGCCGCCTGCTCGTGGCGCTGCTGCCGGCCGAGCCCGAGGCGCGCGGCCTGCTGGCGCTGATGCTGTATTGCGAGTCGCGCCGCGCGGCGCGGCGCATTGCCGATGGCCGCTTCGTGCCACTCAAGCGCCAGGATTCGAGCCGGTGGTCGCACGACATGATCGCCGAGGCCGAAGAACTGCTGACCATCGCGTCGCGCGCCGGTGTGTTCGGCCGCTACCAGTGCGAGGCCGCGATCCAGTCGGTCCACGTCCAGCGGCCCCTCACCGGCCACCCGCAACATGAAGCGCTGGCCACGCTCTACCAACTGCTGGCCACACGTTGCCCGAGCGTCGGCGTGTTGGTTGCCCAGGCGGCCGCGATGGTCGAGGCCGGCCAGCCCGACCAGGCCCTGGGCGTGCTGGGCCGGCTGGTCGCCGCCGAAGTCAGCAGCTACCAGCCCTATTGGGTGACGCTGGCCACGGCACGGGCGGCCGCGGGCGACAGGGCCTCGGCCGAGCAGGCCTTGCAGACGGCGATCGGGCTGACCGAGGACCCTGCGATCCGGGCGTTCCTCACGGGGTCGCTGCGCGGCGGCTCGTGAAGATCAGGCGCGCACCGGCACCAGCAGGCGGTGCCGGTCATGCGACATGAAGTCCCCCTGGGTCGGGTCGTAATCCCAGCGCTCGACCACCGCGCGTTCGACTGCGGCGGCATCGATGCGGATCAGGTTCACCGAATTGCCGGCCCCGGCCCGCACCCGGCCGCTCAGCGCCGTGCCCGCCTGCACCGCCCAGCCGCCGCCAGCCAGCGCCAGCACGAAGGGCAGGTGGATGTGCCCGCCGATGATCATGTCCACCCCCGCGGCGCCCCAGGCCTGCAGCGCCGCGGCGTGGCCGTGCAGGCGGTTCGTCTCGTCCTCGGGTCGCGTGACCACCAGCGGCTGGTGCACCACCACCACGCGCCGCTGCACGGGCCGCGCCTGCGCCAGGCGGCGCGCCACCCGCTCGACCTGGCCGGTCGAAAGCTGCCCGTCCTTGTGGCGCCACCAGCGCGTGGTGTTGACGGCCAGCAGCAGCAGGTCGTCGGTGTCCAGGCTGGGTTCGAGCTCGGCTCCGAAGGCGGCCTCATAGCGCGCATACGGCCGCAGCAGGCGCAGCGGCAGGTGCCACAGCGGGATGTCGTGGTTGCCCGGCACGGCCACGCAATGTGGCACTTGCAAGCGCTGCACGAAGGCCCGCGCCGCTGCAAACTGCGCACGCGTTGCGCGCTGCGTGATGTCGCCCGACAGCAGCAGCACCTGCGGCTTCAGCGCCAGCGCCAGCCGCACCAGGGCGTCCACCACGGCCGGGCGCTCGGTGCCGAAGTGCGGGTCCGAGACCTGCAGCAGCAGCGTCACCCGGCGGCCTCTTGCCCGTCCATGAGCTCGGGTGCTGGCACGGGGGGGCGCAGCAGGTCCAGCGTTTGCGGCGCAACGCGGAAGCTCAGCGGCAGCCGCATCCAGGTCACCTCGCCGTCGGTCGCCACCTTGATGCGCTGCGAACCCAGCCTGCCCAGGCGGCGGCCGGCCCGCACCGTGAGCTGGCGGGTGGCGACGTGGATCAGCTCATCGGCTTCGCCCAGGCGGCCGAAGGCGCCGCGCCACAGCAGGCCCAACATCTTCAAGCGCCCCACCGGGCGCAGCGCGATGGCGGCCAGCCCATCGGCGGCGACGGCCTGGGCCTCGGGCAAACCCAGTTGTTGCAACTGCAGCGGGTTGTTGCCGACGAAGAGTGTGGGCGTGCGCAGCTCACGCTCCTGCCCCTGGCTCTCCACCCGCAGGCGCAGGCTGCGGTGGCCGCGCAGCAAGGTGGCCAGGCCGGCGCCAAAGGCCACCAGCCGGCTGCGCCCGAACTGGCGCTTCCATTCCTCGCGGTCCTCCAGCAATTGTGGGTACAGCCCCAGGCTGGCGTTGACGAGGAACACCCGCTCGCCCACCAGCCCCACCTGGGCCGGCTGGCGGTGGCCGGCCAGCAGCACCATCAGCGCCGCACGCGTGTCGGCCGGAATGCCGTGGGTGCGGCTGAAGTAGTTGAAAGTGCCCTGGGGCAGCACGCCGAAGCTGCAGCCACTGCCCAGCACGGCCTGCGCCACGGCGTTGATGGTGCCGTCGCCGCCGGCCGCCACCACCACGCCGCCGGTCTGCTTTGCCTGGTCCACCGCCCGGCGTGCGATGGCCTCGATCTGCCGAGGCTCGTGCACCTCCAGCAGGTGCAGCGCTCGGCCGGCCTCCACGCAGCCGGCCTGCAGCGCGGCGCGCACCTCGTCGGCCTCGCCGTGGCCGGCGCCGATGTTGAAGACCACCACCAGTGGCGGGCCCGGAGACTGATGCGGGTTTTCCATAGGGGCCCGATGATGCAGCATGCAAGGCTGGCCGCGCACGACGGTTCACGCGCTTGTCACGCGGGCATTCCAAGATGCCCCACTGGCCAGCGCGCGGGGAGGGGACTCATGGGTGTCTGCTGCGTCTTGTACGCCGTTCGCGACGCGACGCTCGCTGAGGTTCTCGCCGATCCGCCCCTGGTCTGGCGGGTCATCGATGCGGACGACGCCAGCGCCTATCTGCGCGAGATCGGCGTCGGCGCCCGGCGCTCCTGGTTCGCCCGCCTGTTCGGTGCACCGCCGCCTGCACCGGAAGTGCGCGCGCTGTCGTTTTCGGAACACGAACGCCAGATGGCCGACCTGGACAAGTCGTGGGACGGGCTGAACGCGTGCCTTCTGGCCTGCCGCCCGGATGTGCCGGGCTTGTTCGACGGCAGCGGCAAGATCGGCAAGGTCGAGGTCGGCTACGGCCCGGCGCTCTACCACCGCAGCGAAACGATGCTTCAGATCGCCGAGGCCTACCTGTCGGTCACGGACGCCGAGTTGCTGCAGGCCTTGCGGACCGCCGACCTGAGCAGGCGCTACCTGGCCGAGGTGTGGAAGCGCGGCGACCCGGATGCGGTCTCGTACCTGGTCGAGCACTTTGCCGAGCTGCGCTGCTTCCTGCAGCACACCCGGGAACATTCGCTCGGGGCCATCTTGCAGTACACCTGATCGACAGCCCGAGCGCTGACATCTTTGTCACGCGACCGACACCGAAAGCGCCTACGCTCGCCACTCCCTCACACTGCGTGGAGATACCCATGAAGCAGCCACTGGCAGCCCTTTTTCTGGCGTTGGGCACGCTTTCCACGCCTTGGGCGGTGGCCCATGGCGACGACGACAAAAGGCCCGACCGCCACTGGCGCGACAGCCTGAACGTTCAAGTCGGCCCGCGGCCCTATTACCTGGTCGACCAGCTCACCGACGGCCCGCTCAAGAGCCGCCTGCAGTCCTGCTCGGACAAGCCGCTGCGCAAGACCGACTTCTCCATCGGCCACCGCGGCGCGGCCTTGCAGTTCCCCGAGCACACCAAAGAATCGTACGAAGCCGCCGCGCGCATGGGGGCGGGCATCGTCGAATGCGACGTCACCTTCACGAAAGACCGCGAGCTCGTCTGCCGCCACGCGCAGAACGACCTGCACACCAGCACCAACATCCTGGCCACGCCACTGGCCTCGACCTGCATCAAGCCGTTCGTGCCCGCCACCTTCGCGGCCGACGGCACGACCTTGTTGACGCCGGCAACGGCCGAGTGCCGCACCAGCGAGATCACGCTGGCCGAGTTCAAGTCGCTCAAGGGCAAGATGGACGGTGCCAACCCGCGCGCCACCACCGTCGCTCAATACCTCAAGGGCACCGCCGACTGGCGCACCGAGGCCTATGCGCCCGGCGGCACCTTGCTGTCGCACAAGGAAAGCATCGAGCTGTTCAAGAAGCTGGGTGTGGGCATGACGCCCGAACTCAAGTCGCCCAGCGTGGTGATGCCGTTCGAAGGTACCTACACGCAGCAGGCGTATGCGCAGCAGATGATCGACGACTACAAGCGCGCCGGTGTGTCGCCGCGGCGCGTCTGGCCGCAGTCGTTCGATGTCAACGACGTTTATTACTGGGTCGCCAACGAACCGCGCTTCGGCAAACAGGCGGTGGCGTTGTCGACGGTGAACGTCGCTGCCGACGTGCCGGCCGCCATTGCGGCCTTGCCCGAGATGCGCGCCAAGGGCGTGCGCATCGTGGCGCCGCCGACCTGGGCGCTGGTGACGCTCGATGCGCAGGGCAACATCGTGGCGTCGGACTACGCCAAGGCAGCCCGTCAGCAGGGCTTCGACATCATCTCGTGGACGCTCGAGCGTTCGGGCACCTTGACCGACGGCGGCGGCTACTACTTCCAGAGCATCAGCGCCGCCACCAAAGGCCCTGGCGACTACCTGCGGCTGCTCGACGTTCTGGCGCGCGACGTCGGCGTGATCGGCGTTTTCTCCGACTGGCCCGGCACGGTGACCTACTACGCCAACTGCCTGGGCATGCGCTGATGATCGACGCCGTGACCGCCGCGGATTGCGGGCAGGCTACGGCGCCGTGACGATCTGCAAGGTCAACCGCAGACCTCGTTCATAGAGTTCGTCCACAGCCATCCGTGGGGGTGCCGGTGGGGGAGCCGGTGGTGCGGCCGACGATGCGGCCGGCGGCGCTGGCCTTGCGCCCAGCGCGCTTCCCAATGCCTTGCTCAGCGCCGAGGCAGGCAGCAGGCGATCCGGCGGCCCGGCCTGAGCCATGGCCAGGCCGATCAAACGGCCACCGGCGTCGAACAGCGGCCCGCCGCGGGGCCCTGGCGGCAGGCCGATGCCGAGCCGCCGGGCGCCGGAGGCTGGGTCCACCGTGCCCAGGAAGCCGCTCTGCAACCACGGCCATGCGGGCGCAGCGTCGGGCGCGGGCGCGTACTCGATCGCATGGGCCGGCGTGCCGGGGAAGGGGTCGCGTTCGGGGAGCGCGACGTCGGGCGCCAGGGTCAACACGGTGTGCAACTCGAGGACGGCCAGGCCCAGCTCGTCGATGTGCCGCTCCAGCCGCGCCGAAACCGTGCGCCCGAGGCCGTCGCGCACCCAGATGCGCGAGGCGCCGCTCAGCGCCGCGAACGGTGCGATGGCGCGCCGGCCCTGATCGACGAGCAGGCCGCTGCTGACCGTTCGAGCCCCCGCCAGCAACGCGCCCGCCGGTGCGAACCGGGCCGGCGGTGCTGGCAGCGCCTGCGGCTGAGCCGGCGCCGGCTGCAAGCGTTGCTTCAGGTCCCCGATCAGCGGATCACCGGGCCGGCGCTGCTCCACCTCTGCAAGCAGGCGCAGCGCAAAAGCACTTTGCCCACCCACGGCCAGCAGCCACGCGTACAGCGCAGCCCCTGCGGTCTGGTCGGCGTGTGCGCCGGCCGTGTGGGCCGCAAACGCCAGCGCCTTGCGGTACTCGCCGGCCTGCACCAGGCTGCGCACCAGGCCCACTTCGATGTCGGACGCGTGCTCCTGGCTGGCCGCACGCTCGAACAGTTCGGTCGCGAGCGGCGCGTCACCTTGTGCCAACGCCGCTTCGGCCAGCGCAACCGTTTCGCTGGTGCGGGCGCTGCGGAACGGGCTGGCGCCGCCGCCGGGGAAGCCCTGGGCCTGCGCCGCGGTCAGTGCAACGAGGAGCACTGGCGCTGCAAACCAGCGCGGCGCCAAGCTACTCACCCCAACCCTCTCCTCAACCCCCTCCAAAGCGGGGCGAGGGAGGAAAGGCGGGCGTTCAAGGCAGGCGTGTGATGCGGGGCTTTTGAAGCGCGGCGGCATTCGGGTCGTAGGCGGCGAAGTTCGGGGCCTTGAAGTTGGACAGGTAGGCCACCAGCGCGTCAATGTCCTGCGCACCACCGACCGGTGCCGTGCCGGCGATGAAGCTGGTGAACGCGTCGCCGCCGGTGGACAGGAAGTTGTTGATCGTGACGCGGTAGGTCTTGGTGGGCTGAACCACCGTGCCGAGCGCATCGACGATCTGGTCGACCACCGCGCCATTGGCGTTGACCCGCCGTACGTCGGACACGCGCGCGTCGCAGGTCTTGGCCGAGTCCCAGCGGTACTTGAAACCCAGCGACGGGATCAGGATGCGTTGCGCGGTCTGGCCCCGGCAACCTGCGAACTGCTGCTCCAGGGCGTTCTTGATGTCCTGCGCCGTCAAGGTCAACGTCACCAGCGTGTTGCCGAAGGGCTGCGCGGTGAAGGCCTCGCCGTAGGTGATGTTGCCGTCGCCTTCGGCCGCGGCACTGCTGGGGAAGGTGAAGCCCGGGCTGCGCACGCCGCCCGGGTTCATGAAGGCGATGACCGCATCGCCGAAGCCGGCCGGTGCGGTGGCAGCGAGTTGTGCATCGGCCACCAGTTCGCCGGCCGGCATGTTGCCGGCGGCGTCGGCCACGTTGGGCAGTGCGGTGGTGATGGTGCCGATCACCTGGTTCGCGATGGGCGATACCAGCCCGTTGTAGGCCGTCACCAGGTTGCGCACGGTCGGGTCGGCGGCGATGGCCAGGTTGATGTCGGCATCGGTCCGATCGACCAGCCGGTTGGTGGCCGACACGGCGGTCACGTCGCGCGTCCACGGGTCGATGCTCAGGTCGATGTCGGTCAGCACGCGGCCGAACGCGCTCGCGCTGGTGACCGGAATGAGCCGGCCGTGCGCGTTGGGCAGGCCAGTCGGGCGCGGCGCGGTGGTCGTCAGCAGCGGGCTGCTGCCGGCAACCGCCTTCACGTCGACCGTGTTCGCCGAGCAGTTGTACGCCGCGTGCGTGTGGCCGCTGATCACCAGGTCCACCGCGTTGTGCAGGCGCGCGACGACCTTGGCCAGCTCGGAGCCGGCCAGGTTGCCGTCGCAGCCGTTGATGTCGGACAGGCCCGCCGACTGGAACCCGCCCTGGTGCACCAGCACCACGATCGCCTCGACGCCGTGCGCACGCAGGCGCGGCACCAGCGCGTTCACCGTGTCGGCCTCGTCCAGGAATTCCAACCCTGCCACGCCGGTGGGGGTGACGATGCTGGGCGTGGCTTTCAAGGTCATGCCGATGAAGGCCACGCGTACCCCCTTGAAGGTCTTGATGCCGAACGGGCGCAGCAAGGGCTTGCCGGTGGTGCTGCTCACCACGTTGGCCGACAACCACTTGAACTTGGCGCCTTCGAACGGCACCGGCGTGCCGACCAGCGCGCCCTGGCAGCTGTTGGGGTCGCGCACGCCGTTGGTTTCCTTGCAGCCGCCGCGTTGCAGGCGCAGCAGTTCGGCCGAGCCTTTGTCGAACTCGTGGTTGCCGACCGAATTGAAGTCGAGGCCGATGCGGTTCAGCGTTTCCACCGCGGGCTCGTCGAAGAAGAGTGCCGAGACCAGCGGCGTCGCGCCGATGAAGTCGCCCGCACCGACGATCACGTGGTGGGGGTTCTGTGCCTTGAGCCGGGCGACGTAGGCCGCCAGGTAATCGGCGCCGCCGACGGCTGGGCGCTGCGCGGTCGGGATGCTGGTGTTCTGGCCGAAGCTGCCCGGCGACTGCAGGTTGCCGTGGAAGTCGTTGAAGCCGACGATCTTGACGCGCAAAGGCTTGCGCTTGCTGTCGGGCCCGCGCTGCGCCTCTCTATCAGACGCGTCGTTGCGCTGGAGCTCGCTCCAGGCTTCCGATTCGGCCGAGGCCGAGGCTGTGGCAGCGCTGTCCGCGGCGGATGCAGGCAACGCCCATCCTGCGGCAAGCGCCGCGGAAAGAAGCGTGGCGGCAAGAGACCTGTGCTTGGGCATGGGCGTCCTTCGTGCGATGTGGTGGGTGCAGACACGATCCCACAGCTTCGCGACAACTTCGCGACAGGCGCGTGACGCTGCACGCCAGCGCACGACATGTCCCTTCGGCGCGCACTGACACGGAAATGACACGCTGGCTTCCGATACTCAAACGGTTCGCGAAATCCATCCACCGCCAGGTCTGCCATGCCCGCTTCGACAGAAAACCACGTCAGCCCCGCGATCGAGGTGCGTTCGCTGGCCAAGACCTTCGGCACCGGCCGGCGCGCGCTGCAGAACGTGGACCTGCTGATCGCGCCGGGCGAAATGGTGGCGCTGATCGGCGCGTCCGGCTCGGGCAAATCGACCCTGTTGCGCCACATCGCCGGCCTGATGGCGGGTGACGCGGGCTCGGGCGGCTCGGTCCATGTGCACGCCAGGGTCGTGCAGATGCAGGGGCGCATCGCGCGCGACATCCGGAAGGTGCGTGCCGAGATCGGCTTCGTGTTCCAGCAGTTCAACCTGGTCGATCGGTTGCCCGTCATCGTCAACGTGCTGGCCGGCGTGCTGCACCGCATGCCCTTGTGGCGCAGCCTGACGCGCACCTTCACGCGGGCCGAAACGGCTCGGGGCATCGAAGCGCTGCGCCGGGTTGGCATCGCCGAGTGCTGCCGGCAACGGGCCTCCACCTTGTCGGGCGGCCAGCAGCAGCGTGCGGCAATCGCGCGCGCCATGGTGCTGGGAGCGCGGGTGATCCTGGCCGACGAGCCGATCGCCTCGCTCGACCCGGAGTCCTCGCGCAAGGTGATGGACATCCTGTCCACCTTGAACCGCGAAGACGGCTGCACCGTCGTCGTCTCGCTGCACCAGGTGAACGTGGCAATGAAGTACTGCGCCCGCACCGTGGCGCTGCACCAGGGCCGGGTGGTGTACGACGGCCCCTCGGCCGCCCTCACGCCGGCCCTGCTGCGCGACCTTTACGGTGCCGATGCCGACGAGATTCTTTCCGCGGGCGACGCCATATCCAGCCTGGACGACGAGGCGCGCGCGCCCCGCAACACGTCGAGCTGGGGCCAGGCGGCGCTGCGCGCGGCGTGACGCAGCCGCCTCTCGAACTGTCCAGTCTCTCCACCCCCACTGAGGAGTTCACGATGTGCAAGAAACTGTTGGCCGGTCTGGCCGCATCTGCCGGCATGGCGCTGCTGGCGCTGGCGCCGGCCCACGCGCAGGAGCTGAAGGAGATCAACTTCGGCATCATTTCCACCGAGTCGTCGCAGAACCTGAAGCAGGACTGGCAACCGATCCTGGACGACATGGCGAAGAAGACCGGCATGAAGGTCAACGCCTTCTTCGCGCCCGACTACGCCGGCATCATCGAAGGCATGCGCTTCAACAAGGTCCACGTGGCCTGGTATGGCAACAAGTCGGCCATGGAAGCGGTGGACCGGGCCAGCGGCGAGGTGTTCGCGCAGATGGTCAACGCCGACGGCACGCAGGGTTATTACTCGCACCTGATCGTGCACAAGGACAGCCCGATCAAGACCCTCGACGATGTGCTGAAGAACGGCAGGAACCTGTCGTTCGGCAATGGTGACCCGAACTCGACCTCCGGCTTCCTGGTGCCGAGCTACTACGTGTTCGCACAGAACAAGATCGACGCCAAGACGCACTTCAAGCTCAGCCGTGGCGCCAACCATGAGTCGAACGCGCTGGCGGTGGCCAACAAGCAGGTCGACGTGGCCACCAACAACAGCGAGAACCTGCAGAAGATGCAGGAGCGCGCGGCCGACAAGCACAGCGAAATCCGGGTGGTGTGGACCTCGCCGCTGATCCCGCTGGACCCGCTGGTGATGCGCAAGGACCTGCCCGAGCCGGCCAAGGCCGCGATCAAGTCCTTCTTCTACAACTACGGCAAGGGCAGCCCGGCCGAGAAGGACAACCTGATGAAGTTGTCCAAGCTGTCCGGCTTCAAGGAGTCGAACAACCTGCAACTGGTGCCGATCCGGCAGCTGGAGCTGTTCAAGGAGCGCAACAAGTTCGAGTCGGACGCCGCCATGCCGGCCGCCGACAAGACCGCCAAGCTGGCCGAGATCGACCGGCAGCTTGCGGCGCTGAGCCTGCTGGTGGCGCAGAAGTAGTCGCTGTCCAGGTCAGCCCCAGGGGACGCAGGCCACGGCCATGACCACGTTTGCCAACCGCGCGCCGCCACCGGCCGCGGCCTTGCCCACGCCGCGCAACGCCATCCCGCGCACCAGCGTGCTCGGGCTGCTGGCGTGGGGCGTGGTGCTGGCGCTGCTGGCGGCATCGTGGACCGGCGCGGACATGCGCCCTGCCGATCTGGTGCGCGACTCGGCCAACATGGCCACCTATGCGGTCGACTTCTTTCCGCCCAAATTCGACCACTGGCGCCTGTACCTGCACGAGATGATCGTCACCTTGCAAATTGCCCTGTGGGGCACCGCGCTGGCGGTGGTCTTTGCGGTGCCGTTCGGGCTGCTCTCGTCGGCCAACATCACGCCGTGGTGGATTCACCAGCCGGTGCGCCGGCTGATGGACGCGGCCCGCGCGATCAACGAGATGGTGTTCGCCATGCTGTTCATCGTCGCCGTCGGGCTGGGCCCGTTTGCCGGCGTGCTCGCGCTGTTCGTGCACACCACCGGCATCCTGGCCAAGCTGTTCTCGGAGGCGGTCGAGTCGATCGACGCACAACCCGTCGAAGGGATCCGCGCCACCGGCGCGAACGCGCTGGAGGAGATCGTCTACGGCGTGATCCCGCAGGTGCTGCCGCTGTGGATCTCCTACACGCTGTACCGCTTCGAGTCGAACGTGCGCTCGGCGTCGGTCGTCGGCATGGTCGGCGCCGGCGGCATCGGCGTGATCCTGTGGGAAATCATCCGCGGCTTCCAGTACGCCGAGACCTGCGCGGTGATGATCATCATCATCGTCACCGTCTCGGCCATCGACCTGATCTCGGCGCGCATTCGCAAGGCGCTGGTTTGACAAGGCGCCGCCCCTCTTCCCGTTCCACAACCTCAGCACCCCACGCACCCACCATGAAATTCACCCAATCGATCTTCGCCAGCGCCGCTCTCGCGCTGTTCGGCTGCACCGGCCATGCCGCGCCGGCCTTCGTCAACGGCCTGGTCATCGACGGAGCGCAGATCGACGCGTCTGGCGGCTCGGCGGTCAACGACGGCCGGCTCGGCTACTTCTCGGACATCTACTACGACCCGGAGCGCCAGGAGTGGTGGGCGCTGTCGGACCGCGGGCCCGGCGGCGGCACCTTGAACTACGAAACGCGGGTTCACCGTTTCAAGCTCGACGTGAACCCGCAGAGCGGCGAGATCTCGAACTTCCAGGTGCTCAAGACACTGATCTTCCGCAAGCGCGGCAGCGCGCTGAACGGCTTTGCACCGGCGGTGGCGGGCCCGCTGGAGGTGGCGTTCGACCCCGAGGGCATCGTCGTGGACCCGCGCACCGGGCACTTCCTCGTCTCGGATGAATACGGTCCGTCGCTGTACGAGATCAACCGCGCCGGCCAGGTGGTGCACAGCTACCAGACTCCCGCCAACCTGATCCCGCGCGACGCCGCCACCGGCACGCCGAACTTCGCCAGCGACGCCGGCAACAACGCCGGCAAGCGCACCAACCGCGGCTTCGAGGGTCTGGCCATCAGCCCGGACGGTCGCTACGCCTACGCCATGCTCCAGAGCGCGATGCTGGACGAAGGTGCGGGCAATGGCGTCTACAACCGCATCGTCAAGTTCGACACGCGCACTCGGCGTGCCGTCGGGCAGTTCGCCTACCGCATGGACGGCAGCTCGCAAGGGCGCGGCATCTCGGCACTGGTGGCCCTCAACGACACCGACTTCCTGGTGCTCGAACGCAACAACCGCGGGCTCGGCGTCGATGCCGAACTGTCGCCTCCAATCAAGAAGGTGTTTCGCATCAGCCTGGCCGGCGCGAGCGACGTGAGCGGCATCGACCTCGATGCGCCGGGCGCACAGTTCACGCCCGTCAGCAAAGCGGCTTCGCCTTGGCTCGACCTGGCGCTGGGCAGCACGCTGGCCGATGCGTCGCTGGCGGCGCTCGGTGGCGCATCGCCCGAGAAGTGGGAAGGCCTGACGATCGGGCCGCGGCTCGATGACGGTTCGTACCTCGTGCTGGCCGGCACCGACAACGATTATTCGGTCACGCAGAACGGCACCGGCACGCAGTTCGACGTCTACTTCAAGGCCAATGGCAGCACGCCCAGCCGCATTCAGTGCGACATCGGAAGCTTCGCGAACTGCATCGCCGTCAACCTCAACGGCAGCCGCGGTGACGCCTTGCCGGCGAGCTTCGATTTCGGCGGCTACCAACTGATCCCGGGCGTGCTGCACGCCTACAAGGCCAGTGCCGCTGACCTGGCCGGCCTGGTGCGCCCGGGCACTCGGCAAGGGCGTTGATGATCCGAGCCGACGCCGTCACGCCCCCAGCGGAAAGTCTCGAATCCGCTGCAGGGCTGCGCCCGGCCGAGGCTCTTCGAACAGGCACAGGCGGTCCAGCCGCAGCGGCTGATCGCGGTTCAGTGCCACGACGGCTTCGCGCGCCTGTTCGATGACGGCTGAAGCTTCGTCGTCGTTGCACGAGGCCAAGGTCATGTGAAATCGAAAGCGCTCCAGCACGTGCGGGTAGCCGAAGCGCAGCAGCAACTCGCGCCCGCGCGCGTCGAGGAGGTCGGGCCGGCGGCGCTGGATCTCGACGTCCGTCAGCGGCGCACGCAGGTCGTCGAGCTCGACCACGCAACGCGCGGCCAGGTCTGCCAGGGCCGGGCCGCTGTCGGTCGGAACCAGGGCCACGAAGCCCGGCAGGCGGCGTGGCGCCAGTGGGCCCAGCGCCAGCACCGGCAACGTGCCGGCGAGGCCTTGCATGCGTTCGCACAGGCCTTCGATGGCGGTGCTCGCAGCCAGCCGGAACGGCGCCTTCAGCGTGGCGTGGAACCCGTAGCGGGCCGGCTCGGCGGTCATGGGCTGCGGCCCGCCACGGGCGAGCGGATCGGACCTCGCCTCCGCGTCATCCCGGCCCAACCAGCCCGCACCGAACTGCCACCAGGCCGAAGCGCGCGCCGGAGCGAAGTAGACCGCGTAGCGCGGTGCGGGTGCGACAAGGTCGGCGGCTGTCATGGACATGTCTTGTTGAATGCCGAAACTCCGAAGAGCCGAACAGTACGCGCTCTTGCGGACGAACCGATGACACCGCCTTCTACCCCGCCCGAACCGACCGCAGCCACCGACGATCGCCGGGCCTGGTTGGCCGTGCTGGCGCGCGCGCCGGTGCAGGCGCTGGAGCTGGGCTTGCGCGAGTGGGCGCCGCAGATCCGCTTCGAATGCCTGCGCCGCCCGGAGCCGGGTCTGGTGATGCTGCGCGGCCGCATCGGTGGCAGCGGTGATGCGTTCAACCTCGGCGAGGCTTCGGTGACCCGCTGCACGGTGCGCTTGAACGACGGGCAGGTGGGCACCGGCCACGTGCTCGGGCGCGACCGGCGCAAGGCCGAGCTGGTGGCGGTGTTCGATGCCTTGCTTCAGGAGCCGGCGTACCGGGTGCGGCTGGAACCCGGGCTGCTGGCGCCCTTGCGCCTGGCTCAGCAGCAACAGCGCGCTGCCGCGGCCGCCGCGGCCGGGGCGAGCAAGGTGGAGTTCTTCACCATGGTGCGAGGCGAGTGATGGGTGACATGCGCGACCTGCCCTTGGGCTTTGCCGACCCGGTGGGCGACGCGCAGATCGCGTTTCGCGCCGCGCTGAGCGCACTCTCGCGCCCGGGCGAGGCGGTGCAGTGCAGGGCATCGGCGCCGACGGTTCAGGGCCTGATGCCGGCGACTGCGGCGCTGCTGCTGGCGCTGACCGATCATGAAACGCCGGTCTGGTGGGCCCGCACCGAACCGGCGCAGTGGCTGCAGTTTCACACCGGCGCGCCCTCGGTGGTGCGGCCCGATGAGGCGGTATTCGCGGTCGTGGCGCAGGACCTCGCCGTGCCAGACCTGACACGCCTGAACGCCGGCACCGATGAAGCCCCCGAACGCTCTGCCACCCTGGTGTTCGAGTTGCCGTCGTTCGACGGTGGCGTCTGCACCGAGTGGTCCGGCCCCGGCCTGCGCGAGCCGAAGGTGATGCACCTGGCCGGCGTATCCCCCGGCTTCTGGGCGCAGTGGCAGCGCAACCATGCCGGCTTTCCGAGCGGCGTGGATGTGTTCTTCGTCTGCGGCCGCCAGCTCGTGGGCCTGCCGCGCACGACGCGCGTGCAGCGCCGGGAGGGCCGCTGAATGTACGTGTCGGTCAAGGGCGGCGACGAGGCCATCGAAAACTCGTGGCGCCTGCTCGCTGCGGCGCGGCGTGGCGACCTGGCGCAAGGCGAGATCGGCATTGCGCAGATCGCCTCCCAGTTGCGCCTGGCAGTGCAGCGGGTGATGACCGAAGGTTCGCTCTACGACCCCGAGCTGGCGGCGCTGGCCATCAAGCAGGCCAGTGGCGACCTGTACGAGGCCGTGTTCCTGCTGCGCGCTTACCGCACCACGCTGCCGCGCCTGGCGTACTCGAAGCCGCTGGAGACGCAGGGCATGGCGATCCGGCGCCGCATCTCGGCCGCGTTCAAGGACTTGCCCGGCGGCCAGGTGCTCGGCCCGACGCACGACTACACGCAGCGGCTGCTCGACTTCACGCTCGCGGCCGAGGGCGACCCGCCGGCTTGCGAGCCCTGCGGCCCGCCGGTGGCGGCGCAGATGCCGCGTGTGCTGGCGCTGCTCGACGCCGAAGGCCTGATCGAGACCGAGCAGCCCACCGAAGCCGCCTCCGAACCGTTCGACCTGACGCGAGCGCCGCTGCCGTTTCCGGCCTCGCGCGCGGCCCGCCTGCAGGCGCTGGCGCGCGGTGACGAAGGCTGGCTGCTGGCCTTGGGCTACTCGACCCAGCGCGGCTACGCCAACAGCCACCCGTTTGCCGGCGAGATTCGCATGGGCGAGGTGGCGGTGGAGATCGTGCCGGACGAGCTGGGCTTTGCCATCGACATCGGCGACATCACCGTCACCGAGTGCCAGATGATCAACCAGTTCGACGGAAGCAAGGACGTGGCGCCGCAGTTCACCCAGGGCTATGGCCTGGTGTTCGGCGAATGCGAGCGCAAGGCCATCGCGATGGCGCTGGTCGATCGCTCGCTGCGGGCGCGCGAACTGGGCGAGGAGGTCGCTGCCCCGGCCCAGGATGAGGAGTTCGTGCTGTCGCATGCCGACAGCCTGGAATCGTCGGGCTTCGTGCAGCACCTGAAGCTGCCGCACTATGTGGACTTCCAGTCCGAACTGGAACTGGTGCGGCGCTTGCGCCAGGGGCACGCCGCGTCGGCTGCGGCCACCGGAGCGCCACCGTGAACGCGCCAGCCCAGCCGCTCGACGGCGGCTACAACTTCGCCTTTCTCGATGAGCAGACCAAGCGCCACCTCCGGCGCGCGCTGCTGAAAGCGGTGGCAGTGCCCGGCCACCAGACGCCGTTCGGCAGCCGCGAGATGCCGCTGCCCTATGGCTGGGGCACCGGGGGCATTCAGGTCACGGCGTCCGTGATCGGGCGCGACGACGTGCTCAAGGTCATCGACCAGGGCTCCGACGGCACGGTCAACGCCGTCAACATCCGGCGCTTCTTCGCCCGCACCACCGGCGTGCGCACGACCACGGCCACGGCCGAAGCGACCATCGTGCAGACGCGCCACCGCATCCCCGAAAAGCCGCTGCACGAGGGCCAGATCCTGGTCTACCAGGTGCCCATGCCGGAGCCGCTGTACCGGCTCGAACCCCGGCGCGCACAGGCCGCGCGGCTGCACGCGCTGGCCGACTACGGGTTGATGAGCGTGCGCCTGTACGAAGACATTGCGCACCTGGGCGCGATCGCGCGCACCTACGACTACCCGGTGCGTGTGAACGGGCGTTACCTCATGTCGCCGTCGCCGATCCCGAAGTTCGACAACCCGAAGATGCACATGAACGCCGCGCTGCAGCTCTTCGGAGCCGGGCGCGAGAAGCGCCTCTATGCCGTGCCGCCCTACACCAAGGTGCGCAGCCTGGCCTTCGAGGACCACCCGTTCGAGGTGCAGCGCTGGGAGCAGGCGTGCGCGCTGTGCGGCGGCGCCGACAGCTTTCTCGATGAAGTGATCGTCGACGACGCAGGCAAGCGCCTGTTTGTGTGCTCGGACAGCGACCACTGCCAGGAGCGGCGCGGCGCGGGGCACGTCGGCACCCAAACCGGCGAGAGGCCGCGATGAGCCACACGCCGGCTGAAGATCGCTTGCTGTCGGTGCGCGGCGCCGGCAAGTGCTTCGGTGCGCGTTGGGCCTGCCGCGACGTGTCGTTCGACCTGTGGCCGGGCGAGGTGCTGGCGGTGGTCGGTGAGTCGGGGTCGGGCAAGAGCACGCTGCTCAACATTCTGTCGCTGCGCCTGCCGCTCGACGAAGGCAGCGTGCACTACGCGCTGCGCCCGGACGGCCCACGCCCTGCCGCGCTGAGCGACCTGGCCGGCCTGTCCGAAGCGCGCTGGCGCATGCTGGCCCGCACCGACTGGGGCTTCGTCGAACAGAACCCGCGCGACGGTCTGCGCATGGCGGTCTCGGCCGGTGCCAATGTGGCCGAGCGGCTGATGGTGCTGGGCAGCGAGCACTACGGCCGCCTGCGCGCGTCGGCCGTTGACTGGATGGCGCGCGTGGAGCTCGACGCCAGCCGTGTGGACGAACTGCCCGGGCGCTTTTCCGGCGGCATGCAGCAGCGCCTGCAGATCGCGCGCAACCTGGTCACGCAGCCGCGCCTGGTGTTCATGGACGAGCCGACCTCGGGGCTGGACGTGTCGGTGCAGGCGCGCCTGCTCGACCTGCTGCGTTCGCTGGTGGACGACCTGGGGCTGGCCTGCATCGTCGTGACGCACGACCTGGCCGTGGCCCGCCTGCTGGCCCATCGCATGCTGGTGATGAAAGACGGTGCCGTGGTCGAAGCCGGCCTGACCGACCGGGTGCTCGACGACCCGCAGCACCCGTACACGCAGCTGCTGGTGTCGTCGGTGTTGATGCCATGAACTTCGACCGCACCCTCGTGCGCGCCCGCGGGCTCGCCAAGACCTTTGTGCTGCACCAGCGCGGCGGTATCGAACTGCCGGTGTTCGCCGGCATCGACCTGGACGTGGCAGCCGGCGAATGCGTGGCGCTCTCCGGCCCGTCGGGCTGCGGCAAGAGCACGCTGATGCGCTGCCTGTACGGCAACTATGCGCCGACGGCCGGCAGGGTCGAAGTGCGGCACGGCGGAACCTGGCTGAGCCTGGGCGACGCGCCGCCGCGCGAGGTGATGGCTGCGCGCCGCTGGAGCCTGGGCCACGTGGCGCAGTTCCTGCGCGCGATCCCGCGCGTGCCCACCCTGGATCTGGTGGCTGAACCCTTGCAGCGCATCGGCGTGGCAGCGGATTCGGCGCGCGCGCAGGCGCGCGAGTTGCTGGCGCGGCTGAACCTGCAAGAGCGGCTGTGGGGCCTGCCGCCGGCCACCTTCTCGGGCGGCGAGCAGCAGCGCGTGAACGTGGCGCGTGGGCTGATCGCGCCGCGCGCCGTGCTGTTGCTGGACGAGCCGACCGCAGCGCTCGACGCCGTCAACCGGCGGGTCGTCGTCGAGCTCATCGGCGAGGCGCGCGAGCGCGGTGCGGCGGTGGTCGGCATCTTTCACGACGCCGAGGTGAGCGCGGCGGTCGCCACACGCCGCTTCGAACTCGTGCCCGGCACGCAGCCCTTCTGAACGCGCCCCTGAACTCGCTTCCGACTGCGACCCACGACCATGCAACACGTCATCCGCAACGCCCGCATCGTCACCGCCACCGAGGAATTCATCGGCTGCGTGGTGATCGATGGCGAGACCCTCTCGGCCGTGGACCGCGGCGACACGCAGCTCCCCGGCGCTGAAGACTGGACCGGCGACTGGCTGCTGCCCGGGCTGGTGGAACTGCACACCGACAACCTCGAAAAGCACCTGGTGCCGCGCCCCGGTGTGCTGTGGAACGCCCACTCGGCGATGGTGGCGCACGACGCGCAGTGCGCCGCGGCCGGCATCACGACCGTGCTCGACTCGGTGGTGATCGGCGACATGGACCAGGGCGGTTCGCGCAGCCAGACCCAGCACACGTCCATCGCGGCGCTGCACGGGTGCCGGGCCGAGGGCCTGTTGCGCGTGGAGCACTTGCTGCATTTGCGCTGCGAGGTGTCTGCGCCCGACATCGTGGAAGTGTTCGAGCGTTACGCGGGCGACCCGCTGCTCGAACTGGTCAGCGTGATGGACCACACCCCGGGCCAGCGCCAGTGGCGCGACCTGAGCAGCTACCGGCGCTACGCCGAGCGCAATGGCGCCTTCGCCGACGCTGATTTCGGCGAGATGGTGACGCGCCGCCAAGGCGAGCAAGAGCGCTTCGCCGCGAAGCACCGCCAGGCCATCGTCACGCGCTGTCGCGCACTGGGCGTGCCGCTGGCCAGCCACGACGACACCGAACTGATCCACGTGCAGCTCGCCTGGGAGGAGCGCGTTTCGGTGGCGGAGTTTCCGACCACGGTGGTGGCCGCGCAGGCCGCGCGCGACGCCGGCATGCACATCGTGATGGGCAGCCCCAACCTGGTGAATGGGGGGTCCCACTCCGGCAACGTGTCGGCCGAAGCGCTGGCGCGGCTCGACCTGCTCGACATCCTTTCGTCAGACTACGTGCCGGCGAGCCTGCTGCTGTCGGCCTTCCTGTTGCGTGACAAGGTCGGCTGGCCGTTGCCCAAGGCGATCAACACGATCACCCGCAATCCGGCCCACGCCATTGGCCTGCACGACCGCGGCGAGGTGGCGCCGGGCAAGCGTGCCGACCTGGTTCGCGTGCGCAAATGCAGTGGCATGCCGATCGTGATGGGCACCTTGAGCCGAGGCCAGCGCGCGCATTGACATCGCTGCCACACGGTCCGTT
Source organism: Methylibium sp. (assembly GCA_031414975.1). Taxonomy (GTDB): domain Bacteria; phylum Pseudomonadota; class Gammaproteobacteria; order Burkholderiales; family Burkholderiaceae_C; genus LGRD01. The sequence continues at coordinate 25,600 of JANOQS010000123.1, forward strand.
CACGGGCGTGTCACGCGGTCATTCCAACATCTGGGCAGCGCAACCCAGCCAGCAAACGGAGATGACGATGCACCGCCGACGTTTCGTGGAACACAGTCTTCTGGCCGGAGGCGCTGCCTTCGCGCTGCCGCGCGCGGTGCTGGCGCAGGCTGCGCCGGCCGCCCCAGCCGGCCCAGCCGCCCCAGCGGTCGTGACGCTCGATGGCGCACGCCCCAAGTTCACGTCGGGCCTCCAGGCGGGCGACCCGCTGGCCGACCGTGCCATCGTCTGGACCCGCAGCGACCGCCCAGCGCGCCTGTGGCTGGAGTGGTCCACCACCGCGTCGTTCAGCAACGCCCAGCGTGTGCGCGGCCCGCACCTGCTGGAAGACAGTGACTTCACCGGCCGCGTCGACCTGACCGGCCTGCCCGCCGGCCAGGAGATCTTCTACCGCGCGGTGTTGCAGGACTTGCGCAACGAACGCGTGCTGTCCGAGCCGCTGGCGGGCCACTTGCGCCTGCCGCCTTCGAGCCAGGGGCGCAGTGCCCGGCCGGTGCGGTTCGTGTGGAGCGGCGACACGGCAGGCCAGGGCTTCGGCATCAACGAAGCCTGGGGCGGCATGAAGATCTACGAGCAGATGCGGCGCGTGAGCCCCGACTTCTTCTTGCACTGCGGCGACACGATCTATGCCGACGGGCCGATCGCGGCGCAGGTCAAGCTGCCCGACGGGTCGATGTGGAACAACCTCGTCACCGAGGAAGTTAGCAAGGTGGCCGAAACCCTGAACGAGTTCCGCGGCCGTTACCGCTACAACCTGCTCGACGCCAACGTGCGCAGCCTGGCCGCCGAGGTGCCGCAGATCTGGCAGTGGGACGACCACGAGGTCACCAACAACTGGTCGGATGCGAAAGACCTGTCGGCCGATGCCCGCTACACCGAGAAGAACGTTCCGCTGATGGTGGGCCGCGCCACCAAGGCCTTCCTGGAATACGCACCGCTGCGGCGCACGCCCGACGTGGAGAGCGAGCGGGTCTATCGCCACCTTCCGCAAGGCCCGCTGCTGGACCTGTTCGTGATCGACATGCGCAGCTACCGCGGCCCCAACAGCGCGAATCGCCAGGGAGAAGAGTCTGCCGAGACGGCGATCATGGGGCGGCCGCAACTGGCCTGGCTGGTCGAGGGGCTGAAGCGCTCGAAGGCGACGTGGAAGGTGATCGCCGCCGACATGCCGATCGGGCTGCACGTGCCCGATGGCAAAGACGCGCAGGGCCGCGACCGCTGGGAAGGCATGGCCAACGGCGACGACGGCGCACCGCTCGGGCGCGAACTCGAGATCGCGCGCCTGCTGCGCGAGATCAAGCGCGCCGGCATCAAGAACCTGGTGTGGCTCACCGCCGACGTGCACTACACCGCGGCGCACTTCTACGACCCGACGAAAGCGAAGTTCAGCGACTTCGCGCCGTTCTGGGAATTCGTCTCGGGCCCGCTGAACGCCGGCAGCTTCGGCCCGAACAAGGTCGATGCCACCTTCGGCCTGCAGGTGGTTTTCCAGAAGGGGCCGGAGGTGCAGAACACCGCACCGAGCGCCGGCCTGCAGTTTTTTGGCCAGGTCGACATCGACCCGAAGACGCGCGCGATGACCGTGGGCTTGAAAGACCTGAGCGGCGCGGTGCTGTACACCCAGACGCTGCCGGTCGCCTGAGACCTTCGCCTTCGGCTGCGTTTTGCGCCGGCGGGTGCTGAAGTTGGTTTGCGCTCACGCCGGGTTTTGAGCTGCTGGAATCATGGTTGAGTCGCCCTGCCGCCACCACAATTCGGGGCAGCCTGAGGGGGCTTTGGCGCCGGCGGGTCGGGCCTCAATATCATGCAGGCTCCCCCACCCGGCAAGCGAGGGCCCACATGAACCACCCGGAAGATTCCGCCGAAGTCACGGTCTACAACTACCAGACCTTCGACACAGGCCAGAGATCGCGGACTCCAGCGCCGTTCAAGGCCCCGCGCGAGCGGATTGAAACGGCGCTCAATGGCAAGGTGCTCGAGGGCACGGCCGAAACCGTGCTCGCGTCGCAGCTCGACGAAGAGGGCCGCTACCGGCGCAGAGCCACCGGCTGGGGCGACCTGAACTAGCGTTGCCTCAGTCAGTCAAGCGTCGGCTGCCCTTGGTGGCAGCCCCGCCCGGTGGCTTGCTTCGCCGCAGCGCGTTCCAGTCGGCCTCGTTCAAGTCGGCATAACCCGCCGCAAACGTGGCGAGTGACTCGTTGAACTTGCGCGATGTGCCGAGGTAGCCGCGGATCGTCGAAGCGTCGCCTCCCTTGGCGTGGGCGCGGGCCAGGCCGTAGCCGCAGGCCTCGGCGTACTCTTCGAGGTCCTTGGCGCTGAAGTCGAGGTAGGCGTAAGAGGCCTTCATGTCCCGAAGTTGCCGGACATAGAAGTCGCCCACTCCCTCGACGCTGCCCCAACCCAGAAAGATGTCGCTGGCCGCCTGCATCAGGCGCTGGCCGTGCACGACGCGTTCACCGGGGCGGCCCTCGCCCTTCGTCCCCTGTGCGGCCTGCAGCACCGATGCGCCGGCTTGTTTGCATTGCAGGAACAGCGGGTGAGTGCCGTCGGCAACGAAGAGCAGCACGAAGCAGCGCCGCCCGACCGAACCGACGCCGGGTGTCATCACCGCAACGTCGTTCAACTCATAGCGGTCGAACAGCGCCCGGCGCTCGACCGGAAGGCTGGCGCGGTACTGCGCCATGAACGGCCCGAGGCCGCGCCGCAAGGCCGCGAGCTCGCGCTCACTGGCACGCGCGTCGTCGTAAGCAAAGCTCGACCCGGGCCGGATCATCAGCTTGCCATCGACTTTGTGGGTGGCCTCTTCGGCAAAGACGCGCACCGTGACGCGCCGGGCCTTGCGAATGACGGCGAGCTCGGCCGGATCTTTGCCGCCGAGCTTGAGCAGCGTGTTCGACGTGAGCCGGTAGTACCAGGCGTCCAGCGTGTCCATGGTGGCAAAGCCGCGCATCCGGTCGCGGTAGGCCTCGGCCAGGTTCAGCACCGCATCGCGGCCGTCGCGCTCGCGCAGGCCGATGTCGCGCGCCAGGATGACGAACGACGTGGCCAGGCGCCGCAAGTCCCAGTCGAACGGGCCGTGCAGGCTTTCATCGAAGTCGTTGATGTCGAACAGCAATGCACGCTCGGGGCTGGCAAAGAAGCCGAAGTTCGCCAGGTGGGCGTCGCCGCACAGGTGGGTCAGCACGCCGCTGTGCGGCAGCGCCGCCAGATCGTTGGCCATGAGACCGGCCGCACCGCGGTAGAAGCTGAACGGGCTTTCGACCATGCGCGTGCGGCGCACCGGCGCCAGTTCGGGCACACGGCCCTGGTTCGACGTGTCCAGCCAGGTGACCGGATCGCGGGTGCCTTTCGGCCCGGTCTTCGGCCCGGTCTTCGGCGCCAGCGCCAACTGGGCGAACGGGCAGGCCGTGCGCTGCGCCCGGCCTTGCGCGCGCCGCTCGGCGGTGCTTGCGGACTTCAAGGGATTCGCCGAGGCCAGCGGGTGGTTGTTCTTGCGTGCCATGCCGAGTCCTCAATCGGCCTTCTTGGGCCGGCCCGGCTTGAGCGGCGTCAGCGCGTTCAGCGTCGAACAGAACCGGGTGTCGTTCAACGCCGCCAGCGCATGCAGCCCGGCGCGCAGCAGTTCGCTCTTCTTGGTGGAGCGCATCAGCTTGAGCGCGCGCAGCTTCATCGCGGCGATCAGGTCGAAGTCGGCGGCGGGCATCGTGAAGCTGTCGCGAACCAGCGGCAGCTTGAGCTTGGCTGGCTTGGCCGGCTTGGCTTCGGCTTGCGTGGCCCTCTTCGCCGGCTTCGGAAGCGCTGCGGTCGGGGAGGCGATGGCCTTGGCCTGGGGTGCCTTGGAGGCTGTTTTCAGTCCAGCGCCTTTGGATTTCGCGGCGGATTTGGCGGAGGTCTTGGCAACGGTGGGCATGGGCGTGTCTCGTTCGGAGTGGGGTCGAATTAGTTTATACGATATATACTAATGATGGAAATGGGGCACCCTTCACGCGTTCGATCCGCCCCCGAGCGCTGCTCGCGCAGCGCGCCGAATGCTGCCGATCGCGATGAACGACTGGCGGTTGAAGACCATGCCGCCGACGGCGGTGGAGGTCAGGTTGTCGGGCGAGGTCCGGCCGCCGTTGCCTCTGTCGGGGTTGATGTCGGCCTCGAGGTAGATCCGCGCGAAGGCGCCGTCGCCGAGGTCTTCACGCGCCGAGAACCCGATGTTGGACGCACCTGATCACGATCTGGTACCTGCCCGAGTTCCACGGCATGCTTGAGCCGGTGCAGCGCTGGACGCACGATCAATTTCATCGCCTGCATGACCGGTGGCCCGCGGATGCACTTCGCCAGCTCGCCCCGGTCACACCCAACGACGCCGGGCCGGCAGAACCGATGACGGTCCAGCGCACGCCCGGGCCTGAGTTGAGGTGATGCCTGCTTCGCACCCGCCATGACCATCGCCGGGTCACCGTGCGTCGGCCCCATCGGCTCGCACCCTCAGGTGCTCTGTCGCACGATCAGTTCATAGCCGACGTCCACGCACGGCGAGGGCGGGGTCTCGCCATTCATCAGCGTCAGCAGCATGCGCGCCGCCGCCGTGCCGATCTCGGCACGCGGTGTCCGCACGGTGGTGAGTGGCGGCAGCATCTGATCGCTGCCGGTCAGGTCGTTGAAGCCCGCGACGGCCACGCGCTGTGGCACGGCCATGCCCAGGCGCAACGCGCTCAGCAGCGCGCCTTGCGCAAGGTCGTCGTTGCAGAAGAAGACGGCATCGACCGGCGGGACCTGGGCGACGATCTGTTCGAACATCGTGCCGCCCAGCGCCAGCGACGAAGGCGCGGGGTTCAGCCATTCCAAGGTCGGCGCATGCAGGCCGGCCGCCTGCATCACGCGGCGCCAGCCCTCGAGCCGCTGGAGCGTGCGCGCATCGAGCTGGGCGGCGGCGAAGGCAATGCGGCGGCGGCCGCGGTCGAGCAGGTGGCGCGTCAAAGCGGCCGCGGCATCGGACTGCGAGAAGCCAACGCTGTACACGCCCGGCGCGCTCGACGTCTCCATCAGGTGCACACACGGTACGCCGCTGCCTTCAAGCAGTTCGCGCGTCGCGTCGCTGCGTTCCAGCCCGGTCACGAGCAGCCCTGCCGGCCGGTGCATGAGCTGCTCGCGCAGCAACTGCTGTTCTTCGCCGGCGTCGTAGTGAGTCACGCCTATCAGCGTCTGGTAGCCCGCCCGTCGGAGCGTTCCCTGCACGCCTTCGAGCACGTCAACGAACAGCGCGTTCGACAGCATCGGGATCAGCAGCACCACGTGTGCGCTGTGTCGCGACGCCAGCGCGCGGGCCGCCGGATCGGGGACGTAACTCAGGCGATCGGCCGCCGCCTTGACCCGCGCGACCAGCCCGGGATCGACCGCCCGTTCGCCGCGCAGCGCCCGCGACACGGTGATGGGGCTGACGCCGGCCAGGCTGGCCACGTCTGCGAGCGTCACCCGGCCGTGGGCGCGGGGTCGAACGGGGGTGGGCATGAAGTTGGACCAGAAAAGTCTGGCTGGACTGTATCAGGATAGCGTTGTCCCGAAAAGCAGGCGACGTGCCAGCCGATTCGACATGTGCGGGTTCCTGGGCTGGCCAAAAGGGCGACCACTCCCCTGGAAATGCGAACGTATCGACGATTCAGGGATAACCCCTATTACTATTGGACAGCGCTGTCCTAAGATAGCGCTGTCCCGATGTAAACAGTCGCTTTTATGACCCGGTCGCAGACCGATTTGCCAGGAGATCTGATGAAGAGCAACCAAGCTTCCACCTCGCGCCGTCTTGCCCTGCTGGGCCCGGCGGTACTCGGCATTGCCGCGTTCACCGCGTTCACCGCGCCCGCCGCGTGGGCGCAGGCCGCGTGGCCCAGCAAGCCCGTCTCGCTGGTCGTGGGTTTCCCGCCCGGCGGCCAGACCGACTTCGCCGGCCGTGTGCTGCTGGGCGGCCTGCAGGGCGCGCTGGGCCAGGCGGTGATCATCGACAACAAGGCGGGCGTGAACGGCAACCTCGCGGCGGTCGACGTGATGAAGGCTCAGCCCGACGGCTACAAGCTGCTCGTGGGCAACGGCTCGATGACCATCGCCTCGCACGTCTACACCACGCTGGGCATCATCGATCCGCGCCAGCTCACGCCGATCGGCGTGATGCTGCAGTCGGCACTCGTGCTCGCCGTGCCGGCAACGTCGCCCGTCAAGACCTATGCCGACTTCGTCGAGCTGGTCAAGGTGAAAGGTAAATCCGGCAAGGGCATCGACTACGGAACTGGTGGTATCGGCGCACTGCCGCACGTGACGATGGAGTTGCTGCGCGAGCGGCTTGGCAGCCCGACCATGAGCCACGTGCCCTACAAAGGCAGCAGCCCGGCCATGACCGACCTGATCGCCGGGCGCCTGGATGCGATGTTCGACGCGACCTCGGTGGTTGCGCCGTTCATCAAGTCGGGCCAGCTGCGCCCGCTGCTTGTCACCAGCGACAAGCGTGTGCCCGCGTTCCCCGACGTGCCGACCGCCGCAGAGGCCGGCCTGAAGGACTTCAACATCATCTCGTTCATCGGCCTCTACGGCCCACCCAACCTTCCGGCTGACATCACGAAGAAAGCGAACGCCGCGCTCAACACGGCGCTCAAGGACCCGACCGTCCTGAAGGGAATCCTCGACCGCGGCGACGAGCCGGGCGGCGGCACGGCCGAACAGCTGGGCGCGCTCACGCGCAATCAGTACAAGACGTGGGGCGACGTCGTGAAGGCCAACAGCATCAAGGCGGACTGAGCCAAGGCAGGGAGCGTGACGATGACTTCTCTGGTGGTGATGGGCGTTTCGGGCTGCGGCAAGTCGCGCGTGGGGGAGGCGGTCGCCCAAGGGCTGAGGCTGCCGCTCATCGAAGGCGACGAGTTCCATCCCGAAGCGAATCGCATCCGCATGCGCGACGGCATTGCGCTGACGGACGCCGACCGAGCCGATTGGCTCGATCGCCTTGGGGCCGAACTCCAGCGACATCCGGCCGGTGCGGTGCTGACGTGTTCGGCGCTGAAGGCGTCATACCGCGACCGGCTGCGCAGCGCTTCAACGGGGCTGCGCTTCGCCTGGCTCGACCTTGATCCGGCATCTGCCGAGGCGCGGGTCGGACAGCGGGCCGCCCACTTCTTTCCGGCGGGCCTCGTCGCCAGCCAGTTCGAGGCGCTCGAACCGCCGCTCGGCGAGCCGGGGGTGCTGCGCCTCGACGCGTTGCTGCCGCCGGAGGCGATCGCCGACCACGTCGTTCGCTGGGCGCTCGAGACGCCCCGATAAACGCGCACGCCGCCACGCAGCGGCCCCTGAAACACAAGAAAAAGGCCCCGGAGCGCTGTTGCGCCGGGGCCTTCGGTACTTCAAGGCATCTCGGCGGACACCTCGGAACATTCGGGTGGTGGAGAGGAGGAGGATCGAACTCCCGACCTTCGCATTGCGAACGCGACGCTCTCCCAGCTGAGCTACCCCCCCACACGAGCGGCGAGTTTAGCAAATCGAGGCGTGGGCTCAAGGTCGGTCCTCTGGTGTTCAATCGGGCGGCAGGATAAAAAGGCAAGCCGCCGTTTGGCCTCAGGAGCACGCATGACCCGACTCGACCCCGCCTGGCTCGATGCCCAGTACAACAACCGCGCCCGCGTCGCCGATTCGGCGCAGATCCTGGAGCGCTGGGGGCGTGCCTCGGCGCTGGCGCGCGAGAAGTCCACCAAGCTGCTCGACGTGCCCTATGGCGACGGCGAGAAGGAAACGCTGGACATCTTCCCCACCGCACGTCCGAACGCCCCGGTGCTGGTGTACCTGCACGGCGGCTACTGGCGCGCGCTGGACAAGAGCGACTCGTCGTTCGTCGCACCTTCGTTCGTGCAGGCGGGGGCGATGGTGGTGGTGCCGAACTACGCGCTGTGCCCGGCGGTCAGCATCGAGCACATCAGCTTGCAACTGGCGCGTGCGCTGGCCTGGGTCTACCGAAACGCGCACACGCATGGCGGCGACCCGCAGCACATCGTCGTGGTCGGGCATTCGGCCGGCGGGCAACTGGCGGCCATGATGCTCAGTTGCCGCTGGCAGGCCGTCGGCACCGACCTGCCAGCGCGGCTGGTGCGCGGTGCGCTGTCGATCTCGGGCGTGTTCGACATGGAGCCGCTGCGCCAGACACCGTTCCTGAAGAGTGACCTGAGGCTCACGCCGGCGTCGGTGAAGCGCCTGAGCCCGGCCGGCTTCCCGCGCCCCGAAGGCACTTTGTATGCCACCGTCGGCGCCGACGAGAGCGAAGAATTCCTGCGCCAGAACGAGCTGATCCGCGCGGCCTGGGGCGCTCAGACCGTGCCGGTGTGCGAGGCGATCCCACGCTGCAACCACATGAACGTGCTGCACGACCTGGCCGACCCGCAGGGCCGGCTGCACCTGCTGGCGTTGCAGTTGCTGGGCCTGCCCAGCGTGCAGGCCAACCAATGACTCTCCTGATCAGCGACGATCCTCAGCTGCCCCAGGGGCAGCTGCAACGCCCGCCGTCGCTGATCAAGTGAACTATTGAGGCTATTGCCGCGATAGCTGTCGAGCATGGGGTGGATTGAGCATATTTATTGGCACGCCGTCGCGGGCTGCGTTACCGTCTTCGGGTTTCGTCAGTGAATGCGCCCGGTGCATGCCGTGACGGACAAGGCTTATCACTTCAACACTAGGAGAGCGACATGGGCTTGAAAGGTACGAAGACCGAGCAGAACCTGAAGGACGCCTTCGCGGGCGAATCGCAGGCCAACCGCCGTTATCTGTATTTCGCAAACAAGGCCGACATTGAAGGCCAGAACGACGTGGCGGCGCTGTTCCGCTCCACCGCTGAAGGCGAAACTGGCCATGCGCACGGTCACCTGGAGTTCCTGGAAGCCGTGGGCGACCCGGCCACCGGCCTGCCGATCGGCTCGAGCCGCCAGAACCTGGCCGCTGCCGTGGCCGGCGAAACGCACGAGTACACCGACATGTACCCCGGCATGGCCAAGCAGGCGCGCACCGAAGGCTTCGACGAGATCGCCGACTGGTTCGAGACATTGGCCAAGGCCGAGCGCTCGCATGCGAACCGGTATCAGAAGGCGCTGGACGCCTTGGTCGACTGAGGTGATCTGACGCTCAGGAACGAGGGGCTTCGTGCCCCTTGTTCATTGGCGAAGCAAGAAGATGCAGGAGATGGAATGAGCACCCGCGAAGGCAACCTCGAAGCCCCGACCCGCCACCCGGTCGACTGGAAGAACCCGGAGTTCTACGACCAGGCTTCATGCGAGAAGGAGATGGAGCGCATCTTCGACATCTGCCACGGTTGCCGGCGCTGCGTGAGTCTTTGCCATTCGTTCCCCACCTTGTTCGACCTGGTCGACGCCACCGCCGACGGCGAGGTCCACGGCGTGGACAAGAAGAGCTTCTGGAGCGTGGTCGACCAGTGTTATCTGTGCGACCTGTGTTACCTGACCAAGTGTCCCTACGTGCCGCCGCACGCCTGGAACCTGGATTTCCCGCACACCATGCTGCGCGCCAAGGCCATCAAGTTCAAGAACGGCGAGGTCGGTGCGGGCGAAAAGCTGCTCGCTTCGACCGACACGCACGGCCAGTTCGCCGGCATCCCGATCGTGGTGCAGACGGTCAACGCGCTCAACAAGACGAAGCCGATGCGCAAGCTGCTCGATAGCGCGCTGCACGTGCACCCCGATGCCTGGCTGCCCGAGCTGGCGAGCCAGCGCTTCCGCTGGAGTGCCGACAAGAAGGGCTACGCCACGGCGGTGATCAACGGCGAGCGCACCCTCGGCAAGGTGGCGATATTTTCGACCTGCTACGTCAACTACAACGAGCCGGGCATCGGCCACGACCTGGTCAAGCTGCTGAACCACAACGCCATCCCCTACGTCATCGTCGAAAAGGAAAGCTGCTGCGGCATGCCCAAGCTCGAACTCGGCGACCTGGACGGCGTCGCGAAGCACAAGGAGGCCAACATCCCGGTGCTCGCGCGCTACGCGAAGGAGGGCTACGCCATCCTGTCGGCCATCCCGTCGTGCACCCTGATGTTCAAGCAGGAGCTGCCGCTGCTGTTCCCTGGTGACGCCGACGTGGCGGCGGTGCAGAAGGCGATGTTCGACCCCTTCGAATACCTGATGGCACGCCACAAGGACGGCCTGCTCAAGCTCGACTTCAAACAGGCACTCGGCAAGGTGAGTTACCACATCCCCTGCCACGGCCGCGTGCAGAAGATCGGCAAGAAGACCGAAGAGGTTTTCAAGCTGATCGGCCAGACCGTGGGCGTGCAGCTCAACACCGTGGAGCGCTGTTCGGGCCACGCCGGCACCTACGGCGTGAAGACGGCCTACCACGCCATCGCAATGAAGATCGGCAAGCCGGTCTTCAAGGCGATGGCCAAGGACGAGCCCGACTACATCAGCTCCGACTGCGCGCTGGCCGGCCACCACATCGCGCAGGGCATGGCGAGCAACGCGCTGCCGGCCGCCAAACTGCAGCACCCGCTGAGCCTGGTGCGCATCGCCTACGGCCTTTGACTCGGAGCCAGTCCATGAGCAGCCCCATCACCAAGGACAGCCTGATGACCTTGGAGGCCTACGCCAGGATCCGCAAGACCGGCCGGCCCGAGTTCATCGTCCACCGCAAGCTGCGCAGCGTTCACCTGGGCGAGCACATCACCCTGCAGTTCGAAGACGAGAAGACGATCCGGCGCCAGATCCAGGAGATGCTGCACATCGAGAAAATCTTCGATGAAGACGGCATCCAGAGCGAGATCGACGCCTACGCCGCCCTCGTGCCTGACGGCAGCAACTGGAAGGCCACCGTGCTGATCGAGTACCCCGATGCGCACGAGCGCAAGCGCGAGCTGGCGCGCCTGATCGGCGTGGAAGACCGGCTGTTCGTCGAGGTCGAGGGCCACGCCCGCGTCTACGCCATTGCCGACGAAGACCTGGACCGCGAGAACGACGAGAAGACCTCGGCGGTGCATTTCGTGCGCTTCGAGTTCAGCAAGGCGGCGCGCGACGCGGTGCGCGCCGGCGCCGCCGTCAAGCTCGGCTGCGACCACACGCACTACCCCGCGCACATGGCGATCCCGGCCGAAACGCTGGCCAGCCTGGCCGGTGATCTGAAGGCCTGAACGGCGGGTTCGTGCAGCACATGTTCAGTGCAGCACATGTTCACGTGTTTCTGGGTACACTGGTCTGAGTTACCGGAGGGCCTTGCAATGTCGAACCTCACCATCTCTGTCGACGATCAAATCATCAAGCGGGCTCGGGTGCGCGCCATTCAACAGGGCACATCGCTGAGCGCGAAGGTGCGGGAGTTTTTGCAGCACTACGTGAACGAGTCCGACGATCAGTTGCAAACGCAGCGTGAACAAGCAACTGCGCGGCTGATGCAGGCCATCGAGGCCGCCACGGGGCAAACCCGGGCCCCATCGGAACCCGCCGAGCCCGGCGCACGCGCAGCGCGAGGGAGGCCCACCCTGCGGGAAGAGCTGTACCAGGGCGATTTTCGCGCCAGAGATCGGAGGGCGGTCCACGCCGGCCGAGTGAAGCAAAAGTAGTTCATGCCGGCGTTTTTCGACACCAATGTGCTCGTTTACTGCACCGACGCGGCCGCGCCGGCCAAGCAGTCTCGCGCCCGAAGCCTGGTTGCCGGTTCGGCTGCGGCGGGGGAAGCCGTGGTGAGCACCCAGGTTCTGATCGAGCTGTTCAACGTGCTGACGCGCAAACAGAAGATGCCTCCCGCCACGGCACAGGCGTTGGCGCTGGCCTATGCGGCGTGGCCGGTGATCGTCAGCGATATGCAATTGGTCGGCGCAGCAATGGAAAAATCGGTCCGGCACCAGTTGTCGATATGGGACGCGATGGTCGTAGAGGCGGCCACCCGGGCGGAGGCTCAAACCTTGTACAGCGAAGACCTCTCGCACGGCCAGCGATTTGGATTGTTGACGGTGGTCAATCCGTTTTTGCCGTAGATCACTGAACTCTCGGAACCTGGGCGGTGACTGGGCCCGCGGGTACGTCGTCGCGAGCGATGGGCGCACTTCTTGCTGGTTTGCCGGGCATGCCAGCCCGCTGCCAGCCATGACCCCCAAGCAGCCCAGCCTCCGGGTCCTGCTGATCGACGACGGGGCGCACCGCGTGCCCTTGATTCGTGACGAGCTGACGCGCCTGGGCTACGTGGTGGTGGGCGTGCTCGACTCGGCGACCCTGATCCACGACTGCGTGGTGCAACTCGCGCCCGACGTCGTGATCGTCGACAGTGAATCCCCCACGCGCGACACCTTGGAGCATCTGGCCGCACTGTCGGCCAACAACCCCCGCCCGGTGGTGGTGTTTGCCGAAGACGACGCCGAAGACCCGCTGCGCCGTGCGCTGAAGGCCGGTGTCAGTGCCTACGTCGTGGCGGGCCTGCAGCCGCAGCGGCTCGCGCCGGTGCTGCAAGTGGCGATCCTGCGCTTCGAGCAGGACAAGGCGCTGCGCGCCGAGCTCGAAGACGCGAAAGTGCAGCTCAGCGCGCGCAAGACCATCGAGCGCGCGAAAGGCATCCTGATGGAGCACGCCGGATACACCGAAGACGCGGCGCACAAACACCTGCGCAAGCTGGCGATGGACCGTGGCCAGAAGCTGGCCGACACGGCCGAACGCATCATCGAAGCGCGCGACCTGCTGCGCCCGGCCGGCTGATCGACTGATCGACTGATCGACTTGCAGCGTCGTTGCTGCGATGCACCATTCCGGAGCCGGCCAGTGGGCCGGATTCACGTTCGCACCCCATCACGCTCGCATCTGGTGCTGCGCCGGCAAGAAGTCGCGACCCACAGGCCCATTGCGCTGGCACGGCTCGTGCAAGTGAAAGCTCATTCCGCATGCACAACGGCGTGTGCGCGGCCAGCAAACGGGCATTGGCGTCCGACTCTGTTTCGACCTTCATTCATGTGCGGGCCGGCGCAGTGTCGAGACGCCGTTTTTCATTGGTCTTTCAAGGAGCAGTTGGCATGTCGACAAACGAGGGTCTCATGAGCGAAAAGCGCCGAACGTTCATCAAGGGCACGGCCGCGGTGGCGGTCACGGCGGGGGTGAACCCGGGCGCGTGGGCGGCCGGCTCGGACGCACCGGAGAAGAAGGAAGTGCGCATCGGCTTCATCCCGCTGACCGACTGCGCGTCGGTGGTGATGGCCTCGGTGATGAAGTTCGACGAGAAGTACGGCATCAAGATCATCCCGACCAAGGAAGCCTCGTGGGCCGGCGTGCGCGACAAGCTCGTCAACGGCGAGCTCGACATGGCGCACGTGCTGTACGGGCTGGTGTACGGCGTGCACCTGGGCATCGGCGGCCCGAAGAAGGACATGGCCGTGCTGATGACCTTGAACCACAACGGCCAGGCGATCACCTTGTCGAAGAAGCTGGCCGACAAGGGCGCGGTGGACGGCCCGTCGCTGGCCGCGCTGATGGCCAAGGAGAAGGGTGAATACACCTTCGCGCAGACCTTCCCGACCGGCACCCACGCGATGTGGCTGTACTACTGGATGGCCTCGGTGGGCATCAACCCGATGAAGGACGCCAAGGTGATCACCGTGCCGCCACCGCAGATGGTGGCCAACATGCGCGTGGGCAACATGGACGGCTACTGCGTCGGCGAGCCCTGGGGCCACCGCGCGATCATCGACGGCATCGGCGTCACCGGCATCACCACCCAGGACATCTGGAAGGACCACCCCGAGAAGGTGCTGGGCGCCACCGGTGAGTTCGTCAAGAAGTATCCGAACACCGCACGCGCCGTGGTCATGGCGGTGCTGGAAGCCGGCCGCTGGATCGACGCCGGGCTGCAGAACAAGAACAAGATGGCCGAGACGATTGCCGAGAAGAGCTACGTCAACACCAGCGTCGACGCGATCAACCAGCGCATCCTGGGCCGTTACCAGAACGGCATGGGCAAGACCTGGGACGACCCGAACTACATGAAGTTCTTCAACGACGGCGCGGTGACCTACCCGTACCTCAGCGACGGCATGTGGTTCCTGACCCAGCACAAGCGCTGGGGCCTGCTGAAGGACCACCCCGACTACCTGGCCGTGGCCAAGTCCATCAACCAGACCGAGATCTACAAGCAGGCCGCTGCGCAGCTGAAGGTCAGCGTGCCCAAGAGCGACATGCGCAGCAGCAAGCTCGTGGACGGCGTGGTGTGGGACGGCAGCAACCCGGCCAAGTACGCCGACTCGTTCAAAGTCAAAGCCTGAGCGCCTGAAACACAAAGGGAAGGGAGTCCATCATGGTCAGTGCTGTTTTCCATTCGCCGCTGGGGGGCACGTCAAGCCCGTCCGGCGCACCGGTCGGGGTGGCCAACCCGGTCGGCAAACCGGCGCCGTTGCCAGCCGCTACGGCACCTGCCGCGGCACGCATGCCGTTCGACTGGCGCGGGCTGTGGCTCAAGGTGCTGCCACCGGTCTTCGGCATGGCGCTGATGGTCGGCATCTGGGCGCTGTTCACGATGAACAGCAGCACCTTCCCGACGCCAGCCGCCACTTTCGACGCGGCGGTGACGCTGTTCGCCGACCCGTTCTACAGCAAGGGGCCGAACGACCAGGGCATCGGCTGGAACATCCTGTTCTCGCTCGAGCGCGTGGCGGTGGGCTTCGGGCTGGCGGCGGCGGTGGGCATACCGATGGGTTTCATCATCGGCCGTTTCGAGTTCATGAACCGCATGTTCTCGCCGCTGATCAGCCTGCTCAAACCGGTCTCGCCGCTGGCCTGGCTGCCGATCGGGTTGTTGGTGTTCAAGGCCGCCAACCCGGCCGCGATCTGGACCATCTTCATCTGCTCGATCTGGCCGATGGTGGTCAACACCGCGGTCGGCGTGCAGCGCGTGCCGCAGGACTACCTGAACGTGGCGCGGGTGCTGAACCTGAGCGAGTGGAAGGTGATCACGCGCATCCTGTTCCCTGCCGTGCTGCCCTACATGCTGACGGGCGTGCGGCTGTCGGTGGGCACGGCCTGGCTGGTGATCGTGGCGGCCGAGATGCTGACCGGCGGCGTCGGCATCGGCTTCTGGGTCTGGGACGAGTGGAACAACCTGAACGTCAAGCACATCATCATCGCGATCTTCGTGATCGGCATCGTGGGCCTGGCGCTGGAGTACCTGCTCATCACCTTGGCCAAGCGCTTCAGCTTCGCGGATTGAGGGAGCTGTCATGAACCACTTCATCCAGGTCGAAGGCGCCGAAATGGTGTTCAGCACCAAAAAGGGCAACTTCCACGCGCTGCGCGAGATCGACCTGACCGTCGACAAGGGCGAGTTCATCACCTTGATCGGCCATTCGGGCTGTGGCAAGTCCACCTTGCTGAACCTGATCGCGGGGCTGACCCAACCCACCAGCGGCGTGCTGCTGTGCGACCAGCGCGAGATCGACGCGCCGGGCCCGGAGCGCGCGGTGGTGTTCCAGAACCACTCGCTGCTGCCGTGGCTGAGCTGCTTCGACAACGTGCACCTGGCGGTCGAGCGCGTGTTCGGCGAGCGCGAGACCAAGGCCCAGTTGAAGGCCCGCACCGAAGCCGCCCTCGAACTGGTGGGCATGGGCCACGCACTGCACAAGCGCCCGCACGAGATTTCGGGCGGCATGAAACAACGCGTGGGCATTGCGCGTGCGCTGGCAATGGAGCCCAAGGTGCTGCTGATGGACGAACCGTTCGGCGCGCTCGACGCACTGACCCGCGCGCGCCTGCAGGACGAGCTGCTGAAGATCGTCGCCCGCACCCAGAGCACGGTCGTGATGGTCACGCACGACGTGGACGAGGCGGTGTTGCTGTCGGACCGCGTCGTGATGATGACCAACGGCCCGGCCGCCACCATCGGCGAGATCCTGCGCGTGGACCTGCCGCGCCCGCGCAACCGTGTCGAACTGGCCGAAGACCGCCAGTACGTGCAATGCCGCAAGGAGGTGCTGGACTTTCTGTACACGCGGCAGGGGCATGTCGAGAAGGCGGTGGCGTGATGAGCGACGTGGTGAGCGAGGTGGCTGCACCGGTCGCGGCGTTGAAGAAGACGTTCATCAAGGCCACCGAGTTCTGGGTGCCGAGCCGCGACCGCAGCTTTCTGGAGTACGGCGGTGGTTTGTACGGCACCGCCACGCGCTTCGGCGCGCTGAGCCGCACCTTGTGCTTCGCCCGCGGCGAGGGCCTGCCTGGCCAGGCCTGGGAGGCGGGCCACCCGATCGTGCTGCGCCAGTTCGTGGGTTCGTACTTCCAGCGCACCACGGCCGCGCATGCCGAGGGGCTGACCTGCGCGATCGCGATGCCGATCTTCGCCGGCGACTTCCTGACCTCGGTGCTGGTGATCTTCTGCGGCGACAACGACGAAGGCCAGGCCGGCGCGATCGAGCTGTGGCACAACCACCCGGCCAAGTCGAAAGACATGACGCTGGTCGACGGCCACTACGGCAACACCGGCGACGCGTTCGAGTTCATCTCGCGCCGCACCAGCTTCCGGCGCGGCCATGGCCTGCCGGGCCTGTGCTGGGGCAGCGGCATGCCGGTGTTCCTGGAAGACCTGGGCAAGGCGAGCGGCTTCCTGCGCGGCGATTCGGCGGTGAAGGTGGGCATCAACCGCGGCTTTGCCGTGCCTTGCCCGGCCGGGCGCGGCGAGATGTACGTGCTGGCCTTCCTGTCGGCGCTGGCCACGCCGATCGCGCGGCGCGTGGAGGTGTGGGAGCGCCACGAAGCCGCCGAGCACGGCGCGGACGCCGACGCCTCGGCTGGCCCGCCCGGCCCGAACTTGCGCCGCGTCTCGGGCTTTTGCGAGACGCTCGGCTCTCTCGCGGCATCGACCCAGACGCTGTCGCTGGAGTTCGGCCAGGGCACCATCGGCCAGGTGCTGATGACCGGCGTGCCCGGCATCAGCAACCACGCCGACTCGGAGCCGGTAGGCCTGGGGGCCGCCGCCAGGGAGGCCGGGCTGAAGTCGCTCGCGGCGATCCCGGTGATCCGCGACGGCCGCACGGTCGCTTGCGTGGCGCTCTACTTTTGACGCCGGACCATGAACACCCGTGCGTGCAGGCCGGGTGCGGGGGCGGCGGCTTCAGCCCCCCATGATGACCTGCAGGCTGCGTTCGTACAGTTCGGTCAGGCGCTCGAACAAGGCCAGCAGGGAGTCGCTGCCGCGCGCCAGGGCCTGGCGTCCGCTCTTGCTGCGCGCGTCGCGCAGGGCCTGAAGCAAACGTTGCCATTCGGTGCGGGCGGTGGCCAGGGTCGCGCGAATCTCGGCCGAACTGAGCGGCGCGCGGTCCAGCAGGTCGAGCGCCTGGCCGAACTCCCGGGTGCAGAGTTCGACGCGTTCGCGTGCGGCGGCGTCGTCCAGCAGCGCATCGAGCAGCGCGTCCTTGGCCAGCCGCTGTACCAGCATGCGCTGGCGGCCCGACACGTTGACGATCTGAATGCCTTGCCGGCCGCTGGCGGTTTCGATCGCCGCGGTCAGGCCTTCGGCGCAGGCCAGCAGGGCCTCGGCCCGCGCGTCGGCGTCGCGCAGAGCGTCTGGCTTGGGCACGCCCGCGAGCAGGGCTTGCAGGCCGGCCCATGCGCTGGCGGTTTCGGCCAGCGCCGGCGCTATGGAGGGCAGCGCGGGCAACGCGGGCGTCGCCACCAACGCGGGCAGTGCCTGCAGGCGCTCCAGTGTGTCGCGCACCCGTTGCTGGGCTTCGTCCAGCAGCTCGCGCGAGCGGCGCGGCTCCACGCCCGCAGCGCACTGCGCCAGCAGCCGCACCATGCGTTGCGACAGCATGCGCAACTGGCCGGCCCGGTTCACCGCATCGGCCAGCTGCGCGGCTTCGATCACCGAGCGCGACACCTCGCCGACGCGCAGGTTGGTGTGCATCGACGCGCCGCGCAGCAGGCGGAAGGCGTCGTCCTCGCCGATCTGGCGCGCCGCCATCAGCACGCCCTTGGCGCGTTCGACCCACTTGCGCTCGTCCAGCCGCGCCAGCGCGTCGGCCAGCGCAGTGCGCGCGGCGGTCTCGCGCGTGAAGCGCGCGTGGGTCAGGCGCAGCTTGGCGGCCAGGCGGGTGGCGTGTGCCGTTGGCGTCGTGCCGTCGGCCGGCCATTGCCAACCGGCGGCCCAGCCGTGCACACCGGCCTCCAGGGCACGCTGCAGGGTCTCGGCGCAGCTGTCTTCGGTGATCACCAGCACCGGCAGCGGCGTGGCCGCCTGCAGTTCGGCCAGCGCGGCGAGCAGCGGATCGTCCACTGCCGGCAGCGCGCAGATGATCATTTCCGGTGCCAGCGCAGCCGCCTGGCGCACCAGTTGGGGGACGTCGCACCCGCCCAGTCGGTGGCAACCGAGCGCCTGCAGCGCGCCCTGCAGGGCCGCGACGGCGGCGGCTGCAGCGCCGCCAGCGCCCGGCGAAGTCACGAGGAGGAAGGAGTACACGAAAAGCGGCCGGAGCCGGGGCAGCGGGGGGTGCGCCCAAGTCTAGTGGAGGGTTTGTGCCGTGTGCGGGCACGATGTTTGCATGCCTTCCGCGGGCAGTGTGACGATGCACTGCTTCGGTATGGCGCCCGCAAGGGGCGCGTGGCAAACGCGGGTTCCCGTGCGCGCTGCTTTCGGCCGATCCGCACGCGTTGCGGAACCCACCTCAAGCCTTCGAATGCAAGCCTCGCGGCGCCGCCGTGCGTGCGCGTGTTCGGCGTATTCGTTTTGCCCAACCCCTGAGCCCCGCAGCATGTTCAGTTTCAAGACCTTCCTCAAAGCCGGACACGCGCCGACCTTGTTCGCGTCTTTCCTGTACTTCGATTTCTGCTTCGCAATCTGGGTGCTGAACGGCGCGATGGGCCCGTTCATCGGCGAGACCTATAACCTCACGCCGGCGCAAAAGGGCTTCATGGTGTCGGTGCCGATCCTGGCGGGTGCGCTGATGCGCTTTCCGCTCGGCGTGCTGGCGCAGTACATCGGGCGCAAGAACGCCGCGATGGTCGAGATGGCGCTGATCGTGCTGGCGCTGGCCTTCGGATACTTCTACGTCAACAGCTACGACAGCGTGTTGGCGATGGGCGTGCTGCTGGGCATTGCCGGCGCCAGCTTCGGCGTGGCGCTGAGCCTGGGCAGCGGCTGGTTCCCGGCGCGCTACAAAGGCCTGGCGATGGGCATTGCCGGGGCCGGCAATTCGGGCACCGTGCTGGCCGTGCTGTTTGCGCCGCCGCTGGCCATGAAGTACGGCTGGCAGACGGTCTACGGCCTGGCCGCGTTCACCATGCTGCTGCCGATGGCGGTGATGTGGTTTGCCGCCAAGGAGCCGCCCGACCGCGAGCACCAGAGCCTGCGCGAGCACACTGCCTGCCTGTTCGAGAAAGACGGCTGGGCCTTCAGCCTGATCTACATCGTGACCTTCGGCGGCTTCATCGGCCTGGCGAGCTTCTTGCCGACCTATTTCTACGACCAGTTCAAGGTCACCAAGGTCGAGGCCGGCCAGCTCACCATGCTGGCCACCTTGATGGGCTCGGCGGTGCGCGTGGTCGGCGGCGCGATCAGCGACCGCATCGGCGGCATCAACACCTTGAGCGGCGTGCTCCTGGTGGTGGCGGCCACCTTGGTGCTGTGCGGGATGGCGGGCTCGTCGCTGGTGGTCACGACCTTGTTGTTCATGCTTTGTTTTGCCGCCTTGGGCGCCGGCAACGGTGCGCTGTTCCAGCTGGTGCCGCTGCGCTGGCCGATGACCACCGCGGTGGCCGGCTCGATGATCGGCGAGGTCGGCGCGCTCGGCGGCGGCTTTCTGCCCAACGCGATGGGGCAGAGCAAGCAGCTCGCCGGCACCTACCTGTGGGGCTTCGTTGCCTTTGCGGTGCTGACCGTGGCGATGCTGGCGATGCTGCGCGTGGTGCAGATCCGCTGGACCCGCACCTGGGCCGAAAAGGGCGGGCGCGCGCGGCCGGTGCGCGAAGAAGGATCGACCGGCGTGGACGAGTTGGTCGACCGCCATGCGGTGCGGCGCAGCCCGCGATGAAGGCGCGTCCGATGATCAGGCGGCAAAGGGTCTTCTCAGCGCGGCAGGAACAACAACCACACCACCAGCAGCAAGTTGAACACCACCGAGATGACCAGCGCCAGCTTCCACAGCGCCGCCGGGTCACGTGCCAGCAAGGGCGTGGCGTGGCGCGCGTCGAGCGGGCGCGCAGCGCCGCGCTCCAGCGCCAGCAGCAGCTCCTCGGCAGTTTCGAAGCGCAGCCTGCGGTCGCGTTCCAGCGCCTTCAGCACCACGTGGTCGAGCCAGATCGGCACGTCGGGCCGCAGACGGCTCGGCGGCACCGGGTCGCGCTTGTAGCGCGCCACCTGGTAGGGCTCGATCTCGCCGTAGGGCAGCCGGCCGGTGAGCCACTGGTACAAGGTGACGCCAAGCGCGAACAGGTCGCTCATCGCATCGGCCGCGGCGGCGCCGGGTTCGTCGCTCCACTGCTCGGGGTTCATGTAGCTGGGCGTGCCGGCGTGCAGGCTGCGCGTGGCCTGCGGCTCCAGGCCCGACAGCGCCACCCCCAGGTCGAGGATGCGCCAGCGCCCGTCGTCGCCGCGGTGCAGGTTGGTGGGTTTGATGTCGCGGTGGATCACGCTCTGGCGGTGCAGCCGGCCGAGCGCCTGCGCGATCGCGATGGCGGCTTCGACGATCTCGTGCACCTCGAAGCGCCGGCCTTGCGCCATCGCCTGCTCCAGCGTCTGGCCGCTGTGCCAGTCGTAGACGAAGTAGAACGCGCTCGGCTCCTGCGGCTCGCGCACGCGCACGAAACCCTGGCCTTGCCGCTCGGTCACGCGCGCGCTGAGCCAGGCCTCGTGCGCCAGCATCGCGCCTTCCTCCGGGTCTTTGCCACGCGCCACGCTGAGCGTCTTCAGCGCCACCAGTTCGCGCGTGGCCACATCACGCGCCTGCACCAGCCGGTGCACGCCGTTGTCGGCCACCAGCGCGGTGATGGTGTAGCCGTCCAGCACGTCGCCGACCTTCAGCCGCGGCGGCACGGGCAGTTGTTTGGCCAGCCGCTGCATGTCGTGCAACTGCGCGCTCGACAGCCCGCGCACCCGCACCACCAGCGCGCTGACGTTGTCGCGGCTGCCGGCGTCGAGCGCGGCCTTCACCAGCGCCGCGCTGGCCTCTTGCGCGCTGCCCTGCCGCGCCAGTTCGGCAAGCCGTTCGCGCGCCAAGGCCACGTGCACGCCATCACTGGTCAGCACGAAGGCGTCGCCGGCGTGCAGCTCGCCTTGCGCGTAATCGACGCGCACGCCGTCGTCCAGCCCGATCGCGCGGGTCAGGCCGCGGCTCAGGTCGGGGTGGTCGAGCGTGTGGTCCTGCGTCAACAACTGGCACTGGCCCTGGCGCAGCAGCCAGGCGCGCGTGTCGCCCACGTGCGCCACGGTCCACGAGTGGCCCTGCAGCGCCAGCGCGGTGAGGGTGGTCAGGGCCGAACCGGCCTTGTCGCCCTGGCGGCGCCGGTTGTGGTCGGCCAGCCAGGCGTTCTGCGCGCCGATCAGGCGGTCGAGCACGACGGTGGTCTCCCACGTTACCGGGGCAGCGCCGTAGTCAGTCACCAGGCTCATCACGGTGGTCTGCGCGGCTTCGAGGCCGCGCCCGCCGGCCGACACACCGTCGGCCACCGCGGCGATCAGGCCGCGCGTTGCATCGGTCGCGGCGGCGACGAAGTCTTCGTTGCGCTCGCGCTGCCCGCGCTCGCTGCTGTGGCCGATGTCGACATCAAAACTCATGAGCGCCCCCAGGCGTCGTCAAAGGCCCGCCGCCGCCCCCCGAGGGGGTTGAGTCATCTCGGGAGCGGCCCGTCGTTGACTCATGAAGCGCCGCGCGGTTCGGGCCGCCGGGATGGCGCGCCGCAACGCCGCGGATTGTGCGTCACGCGTGCTGCGCAGTGGCACGTCGCTTGCTCGTTGGTTCTGGAAGATTCGGAGATCTGACCCATGAAGAAAATGAAACTGGTCGTCGTCGGCAATGGCATGGCCGGCATCCGCGCGGTCGAAGAACTGCTGAAGATGGCACCCGACCTGTACGAGATCACCGTGTTCGGCGCCGAGCCGCACCCGAACTACAACCGCATCCTGCTCAGCCCGGTGCTGGCCGGCGAGCAGACGGTGGACGAGATCATCCTCAACCCGCTGGCGTGGTACGCCGAGAACGGCATCACCCTGCACACCGGCTGCAAGGTGGTGGACGTGCTGCGCGGCCGGCGCATCGTCAAGGCGGTGGCCAGCGATGGCCGCGAGATGGAGATGGAGTACGACCGGCTGCTGCTGGCCACCGGCTCGTTCCCGTTCATTCTGCCGGTGCCGGGCAAGGACCTGCAGGGCGTGATCGCCTACCGCGACATCGCCGACACGAACACGATGATCGACGCGGCCGCGAAGTACAAACACGCGGTCGTGATCGGCGGCGGCCTGCTGGGCCTGGAGGCGGCCAACGGGTTGATGCTGCGCGGCATGCAGGTCACGGTGGTGCACATCATGCCGTGGCTGATGGAGCGGCAACTCGACGACGTGTCGGCGCGCATGCTGCAGAAGTCGCTCGAAGACCGCGGCCTCACGTTCATGCTCGGCGCGCAGACGCAGGCGCTGATCGGCAACGAGGAGGGGCGTGTGAAGGCCGTGCAGTTCAAGGACGGCACCCAGATCCCCGCCGACCTGGTGGTGATGGCCGCCGGCATTCGCCCCAACACCGAGCTGGCCGAAAAGATCGGCCTGCATTGCAGCCGTGGCATCGTCGTCAACGACACCTTGCAGACGGTGACCGACCCGCGCATCTACTCGGTCGGCGAATGCGCCGCGCACCGCGGCATTGCCTACGGCCTGGTGGCGCCGCTGTTCGAGCAGGGCAAGGTCTGCGCCACGCACCTGGCGCACTTCGGCATCGGCCGCTACACAGGCTCGCAGACGTCTACCAAGCTCAAGGTCACCGGCATCGACCTGTTCTCGGCCGGCAACTTCATGGGCAAGGCCTCCGGCAAACCGGAAGACGCCGACTGCGAAGAGATCGTGATGAGCGACCCGTACGGCGGCGTCTACAAGAAGCTCGTGATCAAGGACGACAAGCTGATCGGCGCCTGCATGTACGGCGACACGGTGGATGGCTCGTGGTACTTCAAACTCCTGCGCGAAGGCCGCAGAATAGGCGACATCCGCGACAAGCTGATGTTCGGCGAA
This sequence comes from Methylibium sp., assembly GCA_031414975.1. GTDB lineage: Bacteria > Pseudomonadota > Gammaproteobacteria > Burkholderiales > Burkholderiaceae_C > LGRD01. The sequence goes on from JANOQS010000123.1 coordinate 48,835, forward strand.
TCGAACATCGGCGACGTGGGCCACCAGGGCCACAACAAGGCCGCGGCGATGGCCGACGCCGACGAGGTGTGCGGCTGCAACGGCGTGAGCAAGGGCACCATCTGCAAGGCCATCAAGGAAAAGGGCCTGTTCACCTTGGACGAAGTGCGCAAGTGCACCAAGGCGAGTGCGAGTTGCGGCTCGTGCACCGGGCTGGTGGAGCAGTTGCTGATGTTCACGGCCGGCGGCGACTATTCGGCCGCGCCGACCAAGAAGGCGATGTGCGGCTGCACCGACGCGAGCCACCAGGAGACGCGCGAGGTCATCAAGGCCGAGCATTTGCTGACGATCGCGGGCGTCTACCAGCGCCTGGGCTGGCGCACGCCGAACGGTTGTTCGTCGTGCCGCCCGGCGGTCAACTACTACCTGATCAGCACCTGGCCGAAAGAGGCCAGGGACGACCCGCAGAGCCGCTTCATCAACGAGCGCAGCCACGCCAACATCCAGAAGGACGGCACCTACAGCGTGATCCCGCGCATGTGGGGCGGTGAGACCACGGCTGACGAGTTGCGCCGCATTGCCAACGCGGTGGACAAGTACAACATCCCCACCGTCAAGGTCACCGGCGGCCAGCGCATCGACCTGCTGGGCGTGAAGAAGGAAGACCTGCCGGCGGTGTGGAAGGACATCGGCATGCCCAGCGGCCACGCGTATGCCAAGGCGCTGCGCACCGTGAAGACGTGTGTCGGCAGCGAGTGGTGCCGCTTCGGCACGCAGGACAGCACGCAGATGGGCAAGGACCTGGAGCGTGCGATGTGGCGCATGTACGCACCGCACAAGGTCAAGTTCGCGGTCAGCGGCTGCCCGCGCAATTGCGCCGAGGCGGGCATCAAGGACGTCGGCATCATCGGCGTCGATTCGGGCTGGGAGATGTACGTGGCCGGCAACGGCGGCATCAAGACCGAGGTGGCGCATTTCTTCGTCAAGTTGAAGACGCCGGCCGAGGTGCTGGAGTACACCGGCGCGTTCTGCCAGCTCTACCGCGAAGAGGGCTGGTACCTGGAGCGCACGGTGCACTACGTGTCGCGTGTGGGCCTGGACCACGTGAAGAAGAAGATCCTCGACGACGCCGAAGGGCGCAAGGCCTTGTGGGAGCGGCTGCAGTTTTCGCTGGATGGTGAGCCGGACCCGTGGTTCGAGTTCGACAAGGCAGCGGTGGATGAGCGGCAGTTCACGCCGTTGGCGGTTTGATGAATACGCTTATTCGGTTGTGGGGGGTTCGGGCCGCCGGCGCATGCTGCTCCGCTCATGTCCTCCGGGCCGGAAGAGACTCGGCCCTCCTCCTTTACTTCGCTACGCAGCAAGCACCACCGTCCCGAACCGGCAACGGTTTTGGCTTTTCGACGGAAGAAGGAGACCGCTGCAAGCCGGGGGCGTCGGGTGGGGGACGTAGCGAAGTAAAGGAGGAGAGACGGGGCAGGGCCCCCGGCTCGGGGGACATGAGCGGAGTTCCCCGCCCGATGGCCACGGCCCGCACCACCCGGAAAGCCCGGAACACATGGAAGGTGATGTGAGATGAACTGGAAACTGATCTGCAAGCTCGGCGACATCATCCCGCTCGGCTCGCGCCGGGTGCACCGTGCACAAGGTGGCGACGTGGCGCTGTTCCGCGCCGCCGACGACCATGTGTTTGCGTTGCTCGATCGTTGCCCGCACAAGGGCGGGCCGCTGAGCCAGGGCATTGTGTTCGGGCACAACGTGGCGTGCCCGTTGCACAACTGGACGATTCAGTTGAACGACGGTTGTGCCAAGGCGCCTGACGAAGGTTGCACGGTGGCCTTCAAGGTCAAGGTGGAGCATGAGCACATCTACCTCGATGCCGATGAGCTGAGCAGCCTGGCCTTGACCGCGCCGATCACCGTTGTCGAAAAGGCCAAGGCGGCGGCGTGATTGCGATCGTCCCTGCACCGCGCGAAACGAAGTCGACCTGCCCCTATTGCGGGGTGGGCTGCGGCGTGATCGTCGAATCGCAGGGCACCCAGATCACCGGCGTGCGCGGTGACCCTGATCACCCGGCCAACTTCGGGCGGCTGTGCAGCAAAGGCAGCACCCTGCACCTGACCGCGTCTAACGAGATCACGCTGCAGACGCGCCTGCTGCAGCCGATGCGGCGCGCCACGCGCGGTGCGGCGCCGCAGGCGGTGGGGTGGGACGACGCGCTGGGCGACGCGGCCGAACGCTTTGCATCGATCATCGAACAGCATGGCCCGGACTCTGTCGGTTTCTACCTGTCGGGCCAGTTGCTGACCGAGGACTACTACGTCTTCAACAAGCTCGCCAAGGGCCTGGTCGGCACCAACAACGTCGACACCAATTCGCGCCTGTGCATGAGCAGCGCGGTGGCCGGCTACAAGGCCTCGCTGGGCGCCGACGCGCCGCCGGCCTGCTACGAAGACATCGGCCTGGCGCAGACGGTCTTCATCACCGGCTCGAACATGGCCTGGGCCCACCCGGTGCTGTTCCGCCGGCTCGAAGACGCGCGCGCCGCCAACCCGTTGATGAAGCTGATCGTGGCCGACCCGCGCCGCACCGAAACCGCCGACGTGGCCGACCTGCACCTGCCACTGCTGCCCGGCACCGACGTGGCGCTGTACCACGGCCTGCTGCACGTGATGATGTGGGAAGGGCTGACCGACACGGCCTTCATCGCCGCACACACCAGCGGCTTCGAGGTGCTGCGCGATCGGGTGCGCGAGTTCACGCCCAAGCATGTGGCGCAGGTGTGCGGGTTGAAGGAAGATCACATCGTGCAGGCCGCGCGCTGGATTGCCGGAAGCGTCGAGGGCGAAACATCAAAGCGCGCGCCAACGCTGTCGCTCTACTGCCAGGGCCTGAACCAGAGCAGCAGCGGCACCGACAAGAACACCGCGCTGATCAACCTGCACCTGGCCACCGGGCAGATCGGCAAGCCGGGTGCCGGGCCGTTCTCGCTCACCGGCCAACCCAACGCGATGGGCGGGCGCGAGGTGGGCGGCCTGGCGAATCTGCTGAGCGCGCACCGCGAACTGGGCAACCCGCGCCACCGCACCGAAGTGGCGGCGCTGTGGGGGCTCGAAGGCGGCGAAGCGGCGGTGCCTTCGAAGCCGGGCAAGAGCGCGGTCGAGATGTTCCAGGCCGCCGCCGACGGCGAGATCCGCGCTCTGTGGATCGCCTGCACCAACCCGGCCCAGTCGATGCCCGACCAGGCGACCGTGCGGCGCGCGCTGCAGCGCTGCGAGTTCGTGGTCGTGCAGGAGGCCTATGCCACCACCGCCACCTGCGCCTATGCCGACCTGCTGCTGCCGGCCACCACCTGGGGCGAGAAGGACGGCACCGTGACCAACAGCGAGCGCCGCATCAGCCGCGTGCGCCCGGCGGTGGCGGCGCCGGGGCAGACGCGGCACGACTGGGCGATCGGCATCGACTTTGCGCGCCGGCTCGAACAGCGGCTGCGGCGCACGCAGGCGCCGCGCCGTGCACACGGTGCGAGCCTGTTCGAATTCGACGGCGCCGAGAGCGTGTGGAACGAACACCGCGAAAGCACGCGCGGGCGCGACCTCGACATCACCGGCCTGAGCTACGCCACGCTCGAGGTGCCGCAACAGTGGCCGATGCCGCACGGCGCCACCTCTGGCCGCGCGCGCCTTTACGAAGAAGGCCGCTTTGCCACCGACGACGGCCGCGCGCGCTTCACCGCGCCCGTGTACCGGCCGGTCAGCGAGCCGCGCGATGCGCGCTTCCCTGTCTCGCTGACGACCGGCCGCTTGCGCGACCAGTGGCACGGCATGAGCCGCACCGGCACCCTGGGCCGGCTGTTCGGCCACGCTGCCGAGCCCTGCATCGAGATGCACCCGCAAGAGCTGGCGCGCCGCAAGTGGGTGGCCGGCGACCTGGTGCGCGTGCGCTCGCGGCGTGGCGAACTGGTGCTGCCGGTGCAGCCCAGCGACCGCGTGACGCCGGCACAGGCTTTCATCGCGATGCACTGGGGCGAAGAGTTCGTCAGCGGCCGCAGCGCCAAGAACGAGTTGATGCTGGGCGTGAACGCGCTGACGTCGCCGGCCTTCTGCCCGCTGTCCAAACAGCCCGAGCTGAAGCACGCGGCGGTGCGCATGGAAGGCGCCGCGCTGCCCTGGAATCTGCTTGCCGCCGCATGGCTGCCGGCGGGCGAAGTGCACGCGGTGCGCGAACGGCTGCGCGCCAGCTTCGGCCAGTTCGACTATGCGTCGTGCGTGCCGTTCGGGCGCGAACCGGCCGGGCGGGTGGGCCTGCTGTTCCGTGCCGCCGCCGCCGCGCCGGTGGCCGACGCGGTGCTGGCCAACATCGAACAGGCGCTCGGCCTGCACGGCGCGCCGGTGCTGCGCTACACCGACCCGAAGCATGGCCAGCGCCGTGCGATGCGCCTGGGCGAAGGCGACGGCGACGGCGAGGGCGAGGGCGAAGGCGAAGGCGAAGGCGAAGGGCAGGCTGCCGAGGCGGCCACCCTGCAAGCCTTTTTGCTCGCCGGCGACACGCGCGCGCAGGCCTGGGTGCTGGCCCTGCTGCAGGACGAACAACCGGCGCGTTCGTTCGGCCGCGCGCTGCTGGAGAGCCGCTCCAAACCACCCGGCGCCGCCGTTGCGCGCGGCAAGCAGGTGTGCAATTGCCTGGACGTGAGCGAGCCGCAGATCCTGGCGGCCTTGGGCACGGCCACCGGTTCGGCCGATGCTCGCCTGGCGCAGTTGCAGGCCACGCTGAAGTGCGGCACGAGTTGCGGCTCGTGCCTGCCGGCCTTGCGAACGATGGTGCGCGACAGCCTCACTGCCGCTTCTGCTGCTGCGGCATGATCAAGCGATGAGCATCTCCAAATACATCCGCGAAATCGGCCGCGGCAAGGAAGGCGCCCGATCGCTCGACGCTGCGCAGGCGCAGGACCTGATGACGCAGGTGCTCGAAGGCCGCGTCACCGATCTCGAGATCGGCGCGTTCGCCTTGGCGATGCGCATCAAGGGCGAAACACCAGCCGAGCTGGCGGGCTTTCTGGCGGCGACGCAGGCGCATTGCCTGGCGCCGGCATCGGAGCGCGCGGCCGTCTGGCTGCCCAGCTACAACGGCGCGCGCAAGCTGCCCAACCTGACGCCGCTGCTGGCGCTGTTGCTGGCGCGCGAGGGCGTGGCGGTGCTGGTGCACGGCCCGGTCAGCGAGCCGGGGCGCGTGGCCACGGCTGAAATCTTCTCTGCGCTCGGCCTGCCTGGCCTGCCGATGGCCAACGACACGGCCGCGATCGAACGCGCCTGGCAACGCGGCGAGCCGACCTTCGTTCCGACCGAGGTGCTGTGCCCGCCGCTGGCGCGCCTGCTGGCGGTGCGGCGCGTGGTGGGCCTGCGCAACTCGGGCCACACGGTGGCGAAGGTGCTGCACCCGGCCGCCGGTGCGCCGGCCGCTGGGGTGTTCCGCGTCGTCAACCACACCCACCCGGAATACGCCGAACTGCTGACGCGCTTCCTGGCCGAGACCGGTGCCAATGCGATGCTGCTGCGCGGCACCGAAGGCGAGCCGGTGGCCGACGCGCGGCGCACCCCGCGCATGGACGTGTTCTGCGCCGGCGTGGGCAGCGACGACCTGAGCGTGCCGGCCCGCGAAGGTGTGCTGACGCACCTGCCCGAGGTGCCGCGCACCTGCGACGTGGCCAGCACCGCGGCCTACATCGGCGCTGTGCTGAACGGCACGTTGCCGGCGCCCGAGCCGATCGCGCTTCAAGTCGATGCCATCGTGCGCGCGCTGAATCGGATTCGAACTTCGACCCCCCTCCATGAACTTGTTGCCTGACCCCTTCAAACCTCCCACCGTCACGCTGGTCGGCGCCGGCCCCGGCGACCCGGACCTGCTGACGATCCGTGCCGTCAAGGCCATCCGCCGCGCCAGCGTGCTGCTGGTCGACGACCTGGTCGGCGACGGTGTGCTGCGTTACGCGCGCAAGAGCGCACGCGTGGTGCACGTGGGCAAACGTGGCGGTTGCCAGAGCACGCCGCAGGAATTCATCCACCGCCTGATGGTGGCGCAGGCGAAAGCCGGCGAACGCGTGGTGCGTCTGAAGGGTGGCGACCCGTTCGTGTTCGGCCGCGGCGGCGAAGAGTGCGATGCGCTGCGAGAGGCGGGCATCGAGGTCGAGGTCGTCAGCGGGCTGACCGCGGGCATCGCCGGGCCGGCGTCCATCGGTCTGCCGGTCACCGACCGGCGCCACTCACGCGGCGTCGCGCTCGTCACCGGCCACCAGCAACCCGGCGGCGACGGGCCGGACTGGGCCGCGCTGGCGCGCAGCGGCCTGACCCTGGTGATCTACATGGGCGTGGCGCGCTGCGCGCAGATCGTGGGTGAACTGGTGGCGGCGGGTCTGTCGCCCGAAACGCCGGCCGCAGTGATCTCGAACGCCTGCGGCGCCGATCAGCGGCAGGCCTTGTGCAGTCTGGCGTCGCTGCCTGAAACCGTCGAAGCCGGCGCCTTCGCCAGCCCGGCGCTGCTGGTGATCGGTGATGTGGTCAGTGCCGCGCCGGCGTGGGGGGCGCAGTCAGAATCAGGCCAGCCAGTTGTCCAGGGCCAATCCGCCCACTCTTGAGAACTCGCCCACCTTGTCGGTCACCAGAACCGCGCCGGTCGCGAGCGCCTGAGCGGCGATCAGCAGGTCGTTGGGGCCGATCACCTGGCCACGGCGCTCCAGGTCAGTACGCAGCGCGCCGTAGTGGCGCGCTGCGGCGGCATCGAAGTTCACCACCTCGAAGCCCTGCAGGAGGGCGTCGAAAACGCGCCGGTTCAGTTCCGGCTTGGCGCTCTTGACGATTCCGTACTCGATCTCTGCCATCACCACCGACGACAGCATCAGTTGGCTGGCGAGCAGCAAATCGAGGCGCTCGGCGATGCCCGGGCGATTCTTGCTGACGGCAATCAGGATGTTGGTATCGAGCAGGTACCGAGCCATCGGCTTCAGTCCAGATCAACGCGCAGGGGGGTGATTGCCAGGTCGGGCGGCAGGGCGATGTCCAGCCCGCCCAGCGCCCACACCTCGGCCATTGCCTGCGCGGCAGTCTGCGTCGAGCGTGGTTCGGGGACCAGTCGCGCAATCGCTTTGCCGCGCCGTGCAATCACGATCTCTTCACCCGCTTCGACCCGTTCCAGCAGGGAGGAAAGCTGTGCCTTGGCTTGCGCGATCTGGACGGTTTCCATAGGGGATTCCCTTCAAGATGACCAACTTGGTCAGATTCTAGCGCGCGCTGCCGGGTCTTCGGGTGGGGTGACGCGGCGTGTCGCATGCCACCCGTCCGCGCTGTAGACCAGCAGCGCCGCCCAGATCAACCCGAACCCGACCAGCCGCTGCGCAGTCAGCGGCTCGCGGAACAGCCACACGCCCAGCACGAACTGGATCGTCGGGCCCAGGTACTGCAGCAGGCCCAGCGTGGTCAGCGTGATGCGGCGCGCGCCGGCGGCGAACAGCAGCAGCGGGATGGCCGTGACCGGGCCGACGCCGATGAGCCACAGGTCGGTCTTCCAGTCAGCGGCCGGAAAGTGAGACGTGCCCTGCGCCCACCACCACGCCAGCGCCACGAAGGCTAACGGCGTGAGCAACAGCGTCTCCAGGGTCAGCCCCTCCAGAGCCCCCAGCACGGCCACCTTGCGCAGCAGCCCGTAGGTGCCGAACGAGGCGGCCAGCACCAGCGCGATCCAGGGCAGTTGCCCGCTTTGCCAGGTCATCCACGCCACGCCGGCCGTGGCCAGCGAGAGCGCGGCCCATTGCGCCGGCCGCGGGCGCTCGTGCAGCACTGTGGTCCCCAGCAGCACGTTGACCAGCGGGGTGATGAAGTAGCCCAGGCTCGAGTCGAGCACGTGGCCGTGCGTCACGGCCCAGATGTAGATGCCCCAGTTGGTGGCCAGCAGCAGCGCGCTCGCGGTGAACGCCAGCAGCACCTTCGGCTGGCGCAGCAGCGGCCGCAGCCAGGCCCATTGCTGCCGTACGGCCAGCAGCGCCAGCAGGAACACCAGCGACCACAGCACACGATGCGCCACCACCTCGGCCGGCGGGATCGCGGCGAGCGGCAGGAAGTAGAGCGGGAACAGCCCCCAGCAGATGTAGGCCAGGGCGGCGTAGATGATTCCGCGGTGCATGGGCGGGTGCGCCCTGCCGGGCATCTTCAACGAACGGTCAAGGATTGTCGCCGAGCCGTGCCGCGTCGCCACGGAGACCGTCTTCGGCTGCGTATCGGAAAGCTTCATCCAAATCTCGCCTGCAGTTCGTGACTTCGTGAGGGGGCGTGTCGCACCCTGGTGGCCTTGAAGAACATGTGATGAGGCCGCCATGGAAATGCTTCTTCTGCTCCCGCCGCTCGACTCAAAGGGGGTGAAGTCCGCAAGTGATCGCACGCGGAGCCTGGCCTGCGCCGCACTGGTTGTGGCGCTCCATGTTGTTGGCGCCGCCCAGGCCCAGACGCTGTTGACCGCCGTCGACCCCGCTGTCTACCCCGCTGTCGACCCCGCTGTCGTTCCCGCTGTCGTTCCCGTTCGCGAGACCGCTGCCGGCGCGCCCGTGCCAGCCGCAGGTGAAATCCTGTATCTGTTCCAGCGCATCGCGCTGGCGCATTCAGCACGCTCGGCCACGATTTCCATCGACTTCACGCCCAGCGCGTGGCGTGTCGGCTCGCCCGAAGGGCCGGCGGCAACCCTGGCTCAGGTGAAATCGGTGTTCGGCCAGCTCCAGCCTGTCATCGTGGCTGGCCGGTGCCTCCAAGTCGCCGATGGCGCGGCGCTGCGCCCTTGCGCGGTTGCGTTGGGGAGGCCGGACTTCGCGGGCATCTTCAACCCGGAGCTCCCGGGTGAGGTGTTCGGGTGGGTGGCCACCGCGCCCTCGACGAAGCTCGGTGGCGGCGACACGGCGTCGACGGCGATGCGCTATTTCGGCCTGCTGTCGCCGATGCACTACGCCGGCCGCGCAAGCCCTGGCGCGCTGGTCGCGCTCCGATATCGAGAGGCGGCTTCGATGCAGTTGCCCCATGGCCTGGCCCCCAGCGCGGCGAGCCTGATCATTCACAACGACCGCCTGCCGGTGGTCACTGGGCGAACGCCTGCGGCCTGCGAGGCGCTGGCGCGGAGGGTGGCTGGCCGATAGGCGCACGATTCAAGGCGGTGCGTTCCGTGAGCCTTCTGCCGCGGCCCCGGCCTACTTGCGCGCCGGCGGCGGCTGCATCGGCTTCAGGTCGCCGCAGTCCGCGCCGATCCACTTGGCCGTGATCGTCATGCGCGTGGTCTGCGGCTTGCCCTGGTGCTGCGAGGTCATCAGCGTCTTGACGGTGTAGTTCTCGAGGTTGGCGAACAGCGCTTCGCCGTCCATCTCGAACTCGGGCTGGGTGCAGACCGAGCGCCACTTCCAGGCGTTGGCGCTGCGGCTGGTGATGTCGGTCTTGCAGCGTTCGCCGTCGCCTTTCCAGCGCCCCTGGTCGAGCGACTCGCGGGTGTGGCAGACCTTCTGCAGGCCACCGCCCTGGCCCATGTCGACGCCGCGCTGCTTCATCATCGCTTCCATCTGCTTGCGCGCCGCGGGCGGCAGGCTCTGCATCTGCTCCATCGGGTCGGGCGCTTTCTGGCCGTTGATTTCGCGTTCGCTCTGCACCTGCCACAGGCCGGGCTTGATGGGCGGTGCACCCTGGGCCTGCGCTGCCAGCGTGGCGCTGCCGAGCAGGGTGATGAGGATCAGGCGGCGAAAGGCGGTGCGGTTCATGGGGGCTCCTCGGGTGGGTTCGGCAGGTCCGATCATCGGGCGCCGAGGTGGCTTGGTCACGTCGGCGTGGCCACGCCTCTGCGCTATCACAACTTTTTACACACATCCCATAAATGCTCCCCCTACGGGGGGATGTTTTGTCGAGCTCGGCGTTTCAGAATGTGGTTCTCATGCCGCAAACCTACAACGTCGGCGCCCGTTCGCGCTTCGTCACTGCCACCGCCTGGGTCTTCATCGTGCTGGCGGCGCTGGCCTGCGTGTCGGCGCTGGTGCAGAACGCGGCGGTCACGTCGATCCTGCCGGGCCTGCAGCGCAAGGCGCCGTCGCTGCCGTTGCTGACCGGCCTGCTGGTGGGTTACCTGCCGTGGGTGGTGGGCACCGGGCTGGTGGTGTCGTTTGCCACCTTGGCCTCGGCGATCGGGTTGCTGCTGCGCTTGAACTGGGCGCGCCGGGTGTTCATCGGCATGCTGGTGTTTGCCATCGTGGCCAACCTGGCCGGCATGTGGCTGCAGCACGAGGTGGTGCAGTCGGTGGTCAGCAGCACGCTCAGCAGCGCGCCGATCCCGGCCCAGGTGCTCGACGTGTTCGGCGGCTTCGTCACCGCGGCCAAGGTCATGGCCATCGTGATGACTTTGTGCGCCTGCGCCGTGCTGGCCTGGATTATCCGGCGCCTGATGTCGGCCAGCATCCTGCAAGAGTTCGCCTGAGCGGGCGCCCGGGTTGCCTTGCGCGTCAGCGCAAATTGCCGTCCACGTCACCATCCACATAGAACCAGCGCCCGCCTTCGCGCACGAAGCGGCTGGTTTCGTGCAGGCGTTGCGCGCGGCCGGCGAGCTTGTTTCGGGCGATGAATTCGACCACCGCGTGCGCGTCGTCCTGCGGTTCGTGGCGGCGCACTTCCAGGCCCAGCCACTTCAGCGCCGGCGGGTCGGCTTCGAGTGCCGGCGGCCGGGTGCCGGGGTGCCAGGTGGCGAGCAGGTAGTCGCGCCGGCCCAGCACGCAGGCGCTGTAGCGCGAGCGCATCAGCGCTTCGGCGGTCGGCGCCTGCAGGTGCTGCGGGCCGGCGTGGTAGCGGCCGCAGCAGGCGGCGAGCGCGGCGGTGCTGCCGCAGGGGCACGGGCCGGGGTCGGCGGTGGTGGCTGCGCTCATGACAGTTCGAGCTCCCAGGTCTCGCCCACCAGCGCGTGGCCGAAACTGGTGTGCGCTTCGCTGGCCACGAGCCGGTAACCGGCCTGGGTGTAGATACCGCGGGCGGCCAGCAGCACGCTGTTGGTCCACAGCACGATCTTGCGGTAACCCACCTGGCGCGCAAAGCGCTCGCATTCATCCACCAGGCGCTGGCCCAGCCCCAAGCCGCGCGCGGCCGGCTCGACCAGCAACATGCGCAGTTGCGCCACGCCCGGCAGCGGGGTCTGGGTCGCGTCGTCGCGCGCCTGCACCAGGAACACGCTGCCCACATTGGCGCCGTCGCGCTCGGCGATCCAGCAAGCCTCGCGCGCGGCGTCGAAACGCTCGATGAAGTCGGCCGCAATGCGCGCCACCAGCGCCTCGAAGCGCAGGTCCCAGTGGTACTCGGTGGCATACAGCGCGCCGTGGCGCGACACCACCCAGCCCATGTCGCCGGGCCGGTGCGGCCGCAGCAGGTACGGGGGCTTGTGGCGCGCGCTGCTGTTGCCGCTGCCACCGGCGTCGGTGGCGAGCAGTTTTTCGAGCGTGGCCATGGCTTGCAGCAGTTGCTGCTGCTGCGGCTCGGTCAGGCCGGCCAGCAGGCTGCTCACGTCGGCCTGCGAGCGGGTGTTCAGCGGCGCAAAGGCGCGCCGGCCGGCGGCTGACAGGCTCAGGCGCTGCTGGCGCGCGTCGTCGCTGGAGCGTGCGCGCTTGATCAGCCCGCGCTGCGTGAAGCCGCTCAACAGGCGGCTCAGGTAGCCGGGGTCGAGCTTGAGTTCGCGCGCCAGTTCGGTGGCGGTTGGGCCGCTGGGGCCGCCAGGGCCGTCGCGGTGCGCCAGTTCCCACAGCAGGCGTGATTCGGTCAGCGAGAAGCGCGTGTCCAGCAGCCCTTCGTGCAGCACGCCGATGCGGCGCGTGTAGAAGCGGTTGAACTCGCGCACGGCTTCGATGCGGGCGGGCAGGGGGTCGGGGTCGGGTGTCACGGTGGGCATTCTTTCCCATCTACTTGCCAAAAGCAACTTATTACTTGCCTAAAGATTGCTTTGACGTTCTTGCGTCTTGCTGGTCGCACCCCTCGAAACAGAGGGGCTTGCATCAAAGACTGTATAAAACTACAGTCTTCAAATGGACCTTCTGCCCGCTGCCGTTTTCTCCCCCGCGCCGGTGCTCCCGGCGACGCGGGGCGAGCAGGTGGCGCTTCCTGCACCGCCACCCGCGCCGGCCAAACTCAGGCTAAGCCCTGAAACCCTGCACCCCGCGCTGTGGCTCGGCCACCAGCTCGGGCGCCAGGCCGAACACGCGGTGGCGAGCGGTTTTGCCGCGCTCGACGCCCAGTTGCCCGGCGGCGGCTGGCCGCGCCGCGTGCTCACCGAGCTGCTGCTGGCGCACCCCGGCGTGGGCGAAATCCGCCTGCTCGCGCCCAGCCTGGCGGCCACGCAGGCAGCCGGCAGGCTGGTGATGCTGTTCGACCCGCCGGCCGCGCTGTCGGCCTGGCGCTGGCGTCGCTGGGTTTCGACGTCGAGCAACTGCTGGTCATCAACACCCGCGCGCGGGTCATTCCGGGCAGCGACAGCTTGTGGGCCTTCGAGCAGGCCTTGAAGAGCGGCCACGTGGGTGCGCTGGTGGCCTGGTTGCCGCCGCGCCTGCGCGCCGAGCGCCTGCGCCGCCTGCAACTGGCCGCGCAGGCGCACGACGGCCCGGCCTTCGTGCTGCGTGAAATGGCCGCCCAGCAGCGCCCCAGTGCCGCGCCGCTGCGCCTGGAACTGCGCCCCGGGGGGGCTGACGTGCTGCGCTTGAGCGTGCTCAAGCGCCGTGGCCCGCCGTTGGCGTCGCCGCTGCAACTGGCGCTGCCGCCGGTGCTGTCGGGCGTGGCGCGGCAGCGCGCGGCGGCGGGGGTGCTGAACAGTGCGCAAGACGGCGCGCACCGCGAGGCAGCCCACCGTGCGCAAGAGACCGCCAGCCTACAGGCCGCCACCTTCGTCAATCTGGCGTGATGCGCTGCGTCTTCTCTTTGATCCGAGCCTGTCCCACCAGCCTGTTTGAGTCTGCCCGTGCTCTGGATTGCCCTGCATCTGCCGTTGCTGTCGCTCGAATCGTTTGCGGCCACGCTGCATGCCGAGCTCCAGGCCAACAAACCCACCCCCGACCCCGCGACTGAACCTGCCCCCACGCCCACCACCGACCCCCCGCTGGCGCTGATGGACGCGCGCTGCATCGTCAGCGCCAACCCGGCGGCCCGGGCGCTGGGCGTCAAGCCGGGCCTGAAGCGTGCCACCGCGCTGGCGCTGGCGCCGCGCCTCGTGCTGGGCCAGGCCAACCCGGCGCGTGACGCCCAGGCGCTGCTGGCGGTGGCGCATGCGGCGCTGGCCTTCACGCCCGGCGTGGCCCTGCAGCCGGCGCACGACCCGGCGCAGCCGGCCCACACCGTGCTGCTCGACGTGCAGCGCAGCCTGCGCTATTTCGGCGGCCTGCAGGCCCTGAAGCAGCGTCTGCAGCAGGCGCTGGCGCCGCTGGGCCACCGCATTCACACCGTCAGCGCGCCCACGGCCCAGGGCGCGGCGCTGCTGGCGCGCGTGCACCGCGAGTGGCATGGCAGCGACCTGAACACGCTGCACACTGCGCTCGACGCCGCGCCGGTGTGGCTGCTCGGCCCCGGCCGCGAACACTGGGACGCGCTCCAGGGCATGGGCCTGCGCACCCTGGGCGACCTGAAGCGCCTGCCGCGCGCCGGCCTGGCGCGGCGCTTCGGCGAAACGCTGCTGGACGAACTCGACCGTGCGTTCGGCACCCGGCCCGACCCGCGCGAGCCCATCACCCTGCCGCTGGCGTTCGAAAGCCGGCTCGAACTCTTTGCCCGCGCCGACACGACCGAGCAGGTGCTGTTCGGTGCCGGCGTGCTGCTGCAGCGCCTGGTGGCCTGGCTGAGCGCGCAGCACGCGTTCGTGCGCCGCTTCAGCCTGGTGATGCAGCACGAGCCGCGCCGCCGCAGCGGCCCCGAGGCAGCCACGTCCACCCGGCTCGACATCGCGCTGGCCGAACCCTCGCGCGACGCCGCCCACCTGCAAGTGCTGCTGCGCGAGCGGCTGGCCGCGCTGCAGCTGCCCGCGCCCACCCTGGACCTGCAATTGCACGCCGCCGACATCGCCCGGCGCGCCCCGCCCAACACCGAACTGTTCCCCACGCCGGGCAGCGAATCCGAAGGCCTGACGCGCCTGATCGAACGCCTGCAGGCGCGCCTGGGGCCCGAGCAGGTGCAGCGCCTGGTGCGGGTCGAAGACCACCGGCCCGAACGCGCCAGCGAGCTGCTGGTGGCCGGGTTGACGGGCATCGCAGTGTCTGAGGCCAAGTCTGTGGCCAAGAGCGTGGCCAAGAGCGTGGCCAAGAACGCCCCAAACAGCGCGCCAAACAGCGCAGCCAAGGGGCCAGCCAGGAGCGGCACCGCCAGCTTGGCCGCCAAGGGCAGCAACGCGCCCTCAGCGCTGCGTCCGTCCTGCCCCGTGTGGTTGCTGCACCCCCCCGAACCCCTGACCGAACGCCACTCACGCCCGGTGTTGAACGGCCAGGCGCTGCAACTGCTGAGCGGCCCCGAACGCGTCGAAGCCGGCTGGTGGGACGGAGGCCTGGCCGAGCGCGACTACTTCATCGCCCAGACGCCCGAAGGCGCGCTGGTGTGGATCTACCGCGCGCGGCTGCCGCTGTCGGTGGCCGCAGGCCAGCAGGGGTGGTTTTTGCAGGGGCGGTTTGCGTGAGCAACGTCCGCGGTCAATCCAGCCGATCGCCGGCCTGCGGCGCCAAGCCGCTGCCGGCCGGCAACCACAGATCCTTCAGCAGCCGCACGCTGTCTTCGCGGCCCTGGTAGTAGCCCGGCAGCAATTCGACCTCGCGGTAGCCCAGGCGGCGGTAGAAGGCGCGCGCCGGGGCGTTGGCTTCGCGCGCTTCGAGCAGCACCCGGCGCACGCCGGCCACCAGCGCGGCCGCTTCGAGCCAGGCCATCATGCTGCTGCCGATGCCGCGCCGGCCCTGCGCCTGCTGCACCGCCAGCAACAGCAGGTGGCCGTCGTCGTCGCCGTAACGCATGATGGCAAACCCCTGCAGGCGGCCGGCGCCGTCGAGCGCCACCAGCACGTTGGTGTCGGCGTCGCCAATGCTGCGCAGCACGCGCCGCGCGGTCCAGCTCCAGCCCAGGCCGCGTTCGATCAGGTCGCGCGACAAGGTGGCAATGGCCTGGGCGTCGCCGCGCCGGGCCAGACGCAGGGTGATGTTGGCGATCATCGGGCGTCAGTGGCTTCCACCAGCCGCGCGCCGATCGCGCCGATCGCCTGCGCGGCCGGGCAGCCGGGCACCAGCTCCAGCAGCAGGCGGCGTTTTTGCACCGCCTCGCGCACGGCAGGGTCGATCGGGATCTCGCCCAGCAGGTCGAGCCTGACCGGCTCCACCGGCTGCCCCGGGTCTGCGGTCAGCGGCGTGACGTACAGGTCCACCACCTTCTGCAACTGCCCCCGAACGGTGCGGCCTTCGCCGGCCCGGCTGATCTGGTTGACGACCAGGCGGATGTCGCGCCGCTGCTGCTGCACGGCCAGCACCTTGATGGTGGCGTAGGCGTCGGTCATCGACGTGGGCTCAGGTGTGGCCACCACGAGCACCTCTTGCGCCAGCGACACCGCGAACAGCACCACGTCGGAAATGCCGGCGCCGGTGTCGAGCAGGATGCGGTCGTAGCGCGGCGCCAGCGTTTCGACGATCTTGAGCAACTGGTCGCGCACCTCGACCGTCAGGCGCGAGTACTCCACCAGGCCCGAGCCCGCCAGCAGCACCGAAAAACCGCCCGGCGCCGGCAGGATGGCGTCGTCCAGCGCTGTCTTTCCGGTGAACACGTCGTGCAGGGTGACCTTGGGCGCCAGGTTCAGCACCACGTCGAGGTTGGCCAGCCCCAGGTCGGCGTCCAGCACCAGCACACGCAGGCCCTGGCGCACCAGCGCCGCCGCCAGGTTGGCCGCCACGAAGGTCTTGCCCACGCCGCCCTTGCCGCTGGTGATGGCCAGAACGCGGGCGCGCGGGCCGCTGGGGCCGGTCGAGGCCGGAGCCGCTTTCACGACGGGGTCGGGCACGGTGCTCATTCGAATTCCTGAAATGTCGAGGTGCCGAACAGCATGCCGCGTTCTTCGGCGCTGACGGGCGACAGCAATGGCTGTTCCACGCAGGCCTGGTTGCGGCCGGCGGTCTTGGCCCGGTAAAGCATCTGGTCGGCGCGCTCCAGCCAGAGCGGCGCCGACGAACGCACCCACTGCGGCGCAAACGCGCCGCCGATGCTGACGGTGACCGAGATCTCCTTGCCAGGTGCGGTCGCAATCCGCAGGGCCTCCACCTGCAGCCGCACCCGTTCGGCCACCGCCTGGCCGAAACCAGGCGCGCAATTGGGCAGCACCATCGCAAATTCCTCGCCGCCGAAACGGGCCACCGTGTCCATCGGCCGGATGCAGTCCTGCAGCACCAGTGCCACGGCCTTGAGCACCAGGTCGCCGGCGGCGTGGCCGTGGTTGTCGTTGACCTTCTTGAAGTGGTCGATGTCGATCATCAGCACCATCGCCGACTCACCGGTGCGCGCGACGCGGTCCACTTCGCGCGCCAGCGCCAGCTCGAACTGGCGCCGGTTGGACAGCCCGGTGAGCGGGTCGCGGCTGGACAACTCGCACAGACCCGTCACCACACACATCAGCCAGGCGTCGCGGCTCACGGCGTCGAGCGCCGGAAGTTCGTAGCCGGCATGCGCCAGCAAGCGCAGCGCCACATCCAGCGGAACCGCAGGTGGCTCCGCGGAGGTGCCCACGCGGGTGTCGCTGGAAGACAAGGCAGCTGCGTCGGAGTGCATCAAGGCGGCGGGCGGGACTCGGGGCTCAGTCTAGCAGCGGCGCTTGCGCATCGCGCACCATGGCAGCCAGCAAGGCATCGACGCCGAGATCGAAAGTCGCGTCCCAGTGCGCCGGCTGAAAGTACGGCGCCACCCCGACCAGGCGCGGGCACTCGCGCGCGATCAAGCCATCGTCGACCGGTTCGGCTGCCGACGGGCCCATGGCGTAACCGGCGGTTTCGTCCAGTCCGGCGCCGACCAGGTAGTAGCCCAGGGTTCGGAAGTGGCGTGCCGACAGCTCCGGGTCGGGCAGCACCGCCTGCACCAGCGCCAGCACGGCTTCGATGAAGCGCACCCCGGTGGGGGTGTTCAGGCGATGCACCGCCACCAGCGGGAACAGGGCCGGGAAGCGCCGGGCCATGGCGCGGTAGGCATGCGACACGCGGCGCAGCCGCTCCAGCGGTGCCAGCTCGGCCGGCGGCATGGCGACCGAGCCGATCGCGTGGTCGACCATCGCGTCGAGCAGGTGCTGCTTGCTCGGAAAGTGGTGGTAGATGCTCATCGCCTCGCAGCCCAGGCGCTCGCCGATCTTGCGTGTGCTCAGGCGCGCCAGCCCTTCGGAGGCGACCTGGTCGAGCCCTGCGGCCAGGATGCGTTCGCGCGACAGGGGTTCGGCCGCAGCGCGGCGCCTGACGGGCGCAGGCCGCGCACTTCGGGTTTTCTCGGAGCTCGCCATGGCTTGCAATCTTACAGCGTAAAGACTAGTCTTCAGCGACGGACTTACGGCGTAAGAAAGGCGCTGGCCGGAGCGACTTTGCCAAGCCGCGGCGTGCGGCATCCCTCAGTCACCTGGACTCAACTGTGCAAGGAGCCTTCACCATGGAAACCGTCGAACTCGTCGGGCTGCTGATCCCGACCCTGTACTTCACGATGCTGGCGATCGAAGCGCGCTGGCCGGCACGAAGCTTCCCACCGCGTCGCGGCTGGCGCTGGATCGGCATCGGCTTCCTGCTGCTGATCGCCACGGTCGGGAGCGTGGTGCCGCTGCTGCTGCCGCTGGAGTGGATGGCCGCGCACCGCTGGATCGATGGCACCGGTCTGGGCGTGATCGGCGGCACCGTGCTCGGCTGGATCGTGTTCTCGGGGGTGGCCTACGTCTACCACCGCAGTGCCCACGCGCTGCCCCTGCTGTGGCGCCTGACGCACCAGATGCACCACAGCCCGCAGCGGGTCGACATCTCGGGCTCGACCCTCTTTCACCCGCTCGACATGGTCGCGCAGACCTCGCTGCAATTGTTCGTGACCGTCGTCGTGCTCGGACTGGACCCGCTGGCCGCGGCGCTGGTGGGCGTGGTGGCCGCCTTCCACGGCATGTTTCAGCACTGGAACGTGCACACGCCGCACTGGATCGGCTGGTTCATCCAGCGCCCCGAGGCCCACTGCGAGCACCACCGCAAGGGCGTGCATGCGCGCAACTACGGCGACTTCCCGCTCTGGGACATGCTGTTCGGCAGCTTCGTGAACCCGAAGCGCTTTGACGGCGAATGCGGCTTCGAGTCGCCCGCCGACCGCAGGATGGGCGCGATGCTGGGTTTTGCCGACGTCAACCGGCCGCTGTACGGCGACGCCAGCCTGGGTGCGCAGCGCCTCGCGGCCGGCGGCTGAGCGGGCCTCAGCGATTCGCTCAGGCCACGCGCCCGAACCACCACACCGACAGGCCGGCCGCCGCCACCACCAGCAGCGCCCCCAGCGCGGCGAACAGCGCGCTGATCTCGGTCTCTTTCTTCTCGACCACGAGGCGGCTGCTGAGCGACTGGTAGACCTTCTTCAGGTCTTCGGCGGTGCCGGCATAGAAGTAGTCGGCGCGGGTGCGGTCGGCAATGTTCTTCAAGGTGTCTTCGTCGAGCCGCACGCGCATCGACCAGCCTTCGAAGCCGATCGTCTCGCCCTCCTTGGTGCCCACGCCGACGGTGTAGACGCGCACGCCGCGTTCCGACGCCATCTTGGCCGCGTCCAGCGGGTCGGGGCCGGTGGTGCGCTGGCCGTCGGTCAGCATGATGATCGCGGCCGACCCGTACGAGCCCGGTTCGACGGGTTCGAACGGGACCTTGGGCTTGTCGTTCGGTGAGGGCGGCATGTTGCGCTGGCCGGTGATCTGCGCCAGGTCGATGCCGGCATCGGGGAAGATCGTCGCCAGCGACAGCACGATGCCGCTGCCGGTGGCGGTGCCGCGCTGAAGCTGGAAGCGGTCGATCGCGGCGTACACGTCATCGCGGCTCAGGGTAGGCGCCTGCACCACCGCGGCCGTGCCGGCAAACGACACCACTGCCACCCGCACGCTGCGCGGCAATTCGGCCACGAAAGTCTTGGCCGCTTCCTGTGCAGCGACGATGCGGTTGGGTTTGACGTCGGTGGCGCGCATGCTGCCCGACACGTCGATCGCCAGCACGATGGTCTTTTCCTGCAGCGGCAGGGTGATCACCGCCGCCGGCCGGGCCGCCGCCAGCAGCAAGGCGGTGATGGCCAGCAGCAGCAGCGCGGGCGGCAGGTGGCGGCGCCACGCGTTGCTCTTGCCCATCGCCTCTTTCACCAGGCTCAGGTTGGCAAACCGCAACGCGGTCTTCTTGCGGCGCTTGAGCAGCCACACATAACCGGCCACCAGCAGCGGCACCAGCAGCAGGCCCCACAGCATGTCGGGCCAGATGAAGCTCATGGGCGCGGAGTTGTTCATGGTTTTGCAGACCTCCATGCGGAAAGATGGGTCGGCGCGCCGCCGCCGGTGGCTACGCGGCTGCGCTGGCGGCGCAGGTCGGCAAAACGAAGGATGGCGTCCATCAGGTCGTCGTCGGTGGCCAGCTCCAGCGTGTCCACGCCGGCATGCGCCAGGCCTTGGCGCAGCGCGGCTTCACGCCGCTCGGCGGCGGCCGCGAAACGTTTGCGAAAGCCCTTGTCGTGCGTGTCGACCACGATCTGCTCGCCGGTTTCGGCGTCGCGCATGGTCACCAGGCCGAGGTCGGGCAGCTCCATCTCGAGCGGGTCGTACAGGCGCACGGCCGTGACCTCATGGCGCTGCGCCAGTTGCGCCAGCGCGCGCTCCCAGCCGGGGGCGCTGATGAAGTCGGACACCACGAACACCGTGCTGCGGCGCTTGACCAAACGCTGGCCGGCGAGCAGCAGGTCGCGCAACTGGGTCGCGCCGGCAGCGGTCTCGGCCGGCCGCTGCGCCATGCGCTGCAAGATGTGCAGCACCTGCATGCGGCCGTTGCGGGCCGGAATCACCGTGTCCACCGCGGTGCCGTACAGCAGCGCACCGACCCGGTTGCCGTGGCGCGTGAGCAGGCGCGACAACACGCCGACGAACTCTCGCGCGACCCGGCGCTTGGTGAGCCGGTCGGAGCCAAAGTCGACACTCGCGCTCAGGTCGACCAGGAACCAGGCCGACAGCTCGCGGTCTTCGGTGAACTGGCGCACATAGGGCGTTTGCAGCCGGGCGGTGACGTTCCAGTCGATGTGGCGCACGTCGTCGTGGTGCTGGTATTCGCGCAGGTCGGCCAGGTCGAGCCCGGCGCCGCGCCACAGGGTGCGGTAGTCGCCTTGCAGCAGGCCATCCAGACGGCGCAGCACGGTCCACTCCAGGCGCTTCAGCAGCGCCTCGGAGGCTTCGGTGCCCGGCCCGGTTTCAGGTGTTGTTGCTGCCGGTGCTTGCATTGGCGTGCGTGGCCAGGGGTTTGTCGGGCACGGGAATCTTCTTCATCACGCGCTGCACCACCTGGTCGGCGTCCAGCCCGTCGGCCAGCGCTTCGTAAGACAGCACCAGGCGATGCCGCAGCACGTCGCCGACCAGGCCGGTCATGTCTTCCGGCAGCGCGTACGAGCGCCCGCGCATGAAGGCCAGCGCACGTGCGCCCTCGATCAGCCCGATGGTGGCGCGCGGGCTGGCGCCGTAGGTGAGGTACTTGGCCAGGTCGTCCAGCCCGAAACGCTGTGGCCGGCGCGTGGCGCTGACCAGCTTGACCGCGTACTGCACCAGCGACGGGTCGACGTAGACCTTGCGGCACTCCTGCTGCAATTCGGCGAGCTGGCTCATGCTGGCCACGGCCGAGACCACCACCGGCGTGCCGGTGACTCTTTGCGCGATGACGAATTCTTCTTCTTCGCTCGGGTAGTCGACCAGTACCTTCATCATGAAGCGATCGACCTGCGCCTCGGGCAGCGGGTAGGTGCCTTCGGTCTCGATCGGGTTCTGCGTCGCCATCACCAGGAAGGGCTCGGGCACCTTGTGCGTTTCGCCGGCGATCGTGACCTGGCGCTCCTGCATCACCTCGAGCAGCGCGCTCTGCACCTTGGCCGGTGCGCGGTTGATTTCGTCGGCCAGCAGCAAATGCGTGAACACCGGCCCCAGCGAGGTGGCGAACTCGCCCGTCTTGGGGCTGTAGATGCGCGTGCCCACCAGGTCGGCGGGCACCAGGTCGGGGGTGAACTGGATGCGCTTGAACGTGCCGCGCAGGGTCTGCGCCAGGGTCTTGACGGTGAGCGTCTTGGCCAGGCCGGGCACGCCTTCGACGAGCAGGTGGCCTTGCGCCAGCACCGCCACCATCACGCGTTCCAGAAAGTGGTCTTGTCCGACGACGACTCTCTTGACTTCGTAGAGCACGCTTTCCATCAGGCTGGAGGCCTGGGCGCTGATGCTGTTTGGGTTTTCCATGGCAGGGTGGGTCTCGATGGATGACAGGATTGAAATTCAGAACGGCGGCATGCCGGCGGCCATGGCGGCGTTCTCGATCGGCACGGCAAAGCCGATGCCGATGAAGACGCGCTGGCGCGACGGGTTGAGGATCGCGGTGACGATGCCCACCACCGCGCCGTCCATCGTCACCAGCGGCCCGCCCGAATTGCCCGGGTTGGCGGCGGCGTCGAACTGGATCAGGTTGGTCAGCACCTTGTCGCCTTCGGGCGAACGGAATTCGCGCTTCAGCCCCGACACCACGCCGCTCGACACCGAGGGCCCGATGCCGAACGGGAAGCCGACCGCCACCACGTGGTCGCCCGGCATCAGGTCGCCAGTGGAGCGCATCGTGGCGGCCTGCAGGTCGTCTGGGATCTTGCTGGCCTTGAGCACGGCCAGGTCGTTTTCGGCCTGCACGCCGGTGACCACCGCATCCGACTCGGTGCCGTCGGCAAACGTCACCTTGATGCGCTTGGCGCCCTGCACCACGTGCAGGTTGGTCAGGATGATGCCGCTGTCGACGATCACCACGCCGCTGCCCACACCGCGGTTTTCCTTGTCGTCGCTGCCGTCGTCGGCGTCATTCGTCTGCCCGACCACGCGCACCAGCGAGGGCAGCACGGCTTCATAGGCTTTGGCGGCGGCCGAAGGCAGCGGCTCCTCGTCGATCGACTTGCGCATCGCGGTGTCGATCTGCTCCCAGGTCCAGTTGGCCGGGCGCGGCACCAGCCGGGGCTGGAAGATGGCCGCCAGCAACAGCACCGCCAGGGAGCCGGCCCACAGACGCCGCTCGTGACGGCCGGCCCAGGCGCTCAGCCGGGCGCTGCGGCCCGGAGACGGTGGCGTTGCCACCGAGGCAGCGCCGGGAGCGATATCGGTCTCGGCAGCGGGCCGGCGCGAACGACTGTAAAGCGGTGCCCTTTTCATCATCTGCATCCTCGTTGGCGCCTATGACCCGACCCGTCGCGCAGACCCCGAAAATGACCGGGCTACCAACGCGTTCGCACGGTAGCACGGTGCGCAATTCCTGTCACAGGGCCCTGGCATTGAAAGCGCTCGGGCCGAGGCATGATGCCGCCATGTGGACCGACAGCCATTGCCACCTCGACGCGCCGGAGTTCGATGCCGACCGCAGCACGGTGCTCGCGCGCGCTGCCGCCGCCGGGGTCACGCAGATCGTGCTGCCGGCGGTGGAGGTGGCGAACTTCGACACGGTGCGCGCTCTTGCTCACGAACATGGCCTGGCCTACGCGCTGGGCATCCACCCGCTGTACGTGGGCCGCGCGCAGGACGGCGATCTGCAGCGCCTGCGCCTGGCGTTGCAGGCGCACCGCACGGACCCGCGCCTGGTGGCGGTCGGCGAGATCGGCCTGGACCACTTCGTGCCCGGGCTCGACCGCGCCCGCCAGGAGCACTTCTATGCCGAACAACTGAAGCTGGCCGCCGAGTTCGACCTGCCCGTGATCCTGCACGTGCGCCGCTCGGCCGATGGCTTGCTGAAGCACTTGCGCCGCATTCCGGTGCGCGGCGGCATCGCGCACGCTTTCAACGGCAGCGAGCAGCAGGCGTTGGCGTTCGTGGGGCTCGGCTTCAAGCTCGGTTTCGGCGGGGCGATGACCTTCGAGCGGGCGCTGCAGATCCGCCGCCTGGCGCAGCGCCTGCCGATCGAGGCCATCGTGCTCGAGACCGACGCGCCCGACATCCCGCCGCATTGGCTCTACCGCACGGCGCCGCAGCGTGCCGCGGGCGAGGTTTCGCGCAACGAGCCCGCGGAGCTGCCGCGCATCGCCGTCACCCTGGCCGAATTGCGCGGCCTGTCGCTGCAGGAAGTGGCCGAGGCGACGTCGGCGAATGCACGTGTGGCCCTGCCAGGTCTGAAGGCGTTGGATTGAGCGCCGTGCTGCAGGGGCTGACCGCCGTCGTCGACGCATCGACGCGCTTGCTCGTGCTGGGCAGCTTTCCCGGCGTGGCGTCGCTGCAGGCGGGGCAGTACTACGCGCACCCGCGCAACCACTTCTGGCCGGTTCTGTCGGCGCTGTGGAACATCGAGTTGACAGCGCTGCCCTATGCCGAGCGGCTGGAGCAGATGCTCGTGCGCGGCTTGGGGCTGTGGGACGTGTACGCCTCCTGCGAACGCGAAGGCAGCCTCGACAGCGCGATCATGCAGGCAAAGTTCAACGACCTCGCCGGGCTGAAGCGAATCGCGCCGCAACTCCAGGCCGTGGCGCACAACGGCGGCGAGTCCGCCCGCGCGATGCGCCACACTCGCGGGCTCGGCCTGGCCGTGCACCGCCTTCCTTCCACCAGCCCGGCCAACGCGAGCTGGTGTTTCGAGCGCAAGCTGGCCGCCTGGCGCAGCGTCTTTGAAGAACACCACATCGCATGAGCCGAAGTGCAAGCCCCCTCGACCTGGCCCCGGCCACCCTGTCCGAAGCCGACGGCGTGCGCTACCTGCACCTGGGCACGCCGTGGGTGCAGGGCGCCATGCGCATCAAGAAGCCGCAGGTGCTGGAGCTGGAGTACATCCAGCGCATGATGGTCTGGATGCTGCTGCGGCCCGAGGCCGAGCTGACCCGCGGCCATGCGGTGCAGCTCGGCCTGGGCGCCGCCGCCATCACGCGCTTTTGCCACGGCATGATGCGCATGCGCAGCACCGCGGTGGAACTCAACCCCAGCGTGATCGACGCGTGCCGCCTGTTCTTCCGCCTGGCGCAAGACTCGGCGCGCCTGCAGGTGCTGAACATGAACGCGGCCGACTTCGTGGCCGACGCCGAACGCGCCCAGAC
The DNA here is from genome assembly GCA_031414975.1 of Methylibium sp. Lineage (GTDB taxonomy): Bacteria > Pseudomonadota > Gammaproteobacteria > Burkholderiales > Burkholderiaceae_C > LGRD01. The sequence continues at coordinate 73,119 of JANOQS010000123.1, forward strand.
CGCGCAGGTGCTGTGCGTGGACTTGTACGACCATGAAGCCGCCAGCCCGGTGCTCGACAGCGAACTCTTCTACCGCCGCTGCCGCCGCCTGCTCGACGATGGCGGCGTGATGACGGTCAACCTGTTCGGTCGCGATGCCAGCTTCGAGCGCAGCGCCCGGCGCATCGCCGCGGCGTTTGGTGCGGACAGGGTGTGGAGCCTGCAGCCCACCAAGGAGGGCAACACCATCGTCGTCGCGCTGCGGCAAGACGGTGCAGACGACACTGCGGCGATGCCCGACCGCACCACGCTTGCCGCACGCGCCCAAAACATTGAAACTCGCTTCGGCCTGCCGGCGCGAAAATGGCTTCGGATGATCCGGCCCCTGCCGCCCTTGCCCCTTCTGCCGCCCGCATGAAACCCGCCACCGCTCCCACCGCTGCAACCGCCGCTGCGCCGCCGGCCCACACCGGCGCGCTCGACTGGCGCGTGCTGCTGAACTGGCTGCGCCACGACAAGGTGATCAGCGCCGAAGACGCCGACCAGACCGAACGCCGCTTTGCCGGCGGCCACAGCGCGCAGCATCCATTGGTGCGGCTGGGCAGCGCTGGTTTGCTGCGCCAGGGCACGAACAAGGCGCTCGACGTGGAGCGCCTGACCGAATGGCTGGCCGGGCGCTGCAAGCTGCCCTACCTGCGCATCGACCCGCTCAAGGTCGACGTCGGCAGAGTCACCGAAGTCATGTCCATCAACTACGCCGAACGCCGCCATGCGCTGCCGGTGCAGCTGGGCCTGCAGGACGTGACGATCGCCACCTGCGAACCCTTCGACATCGGCTGGGTGGCCGAGATCGAGGCCCACACGCGGAAGAGCGTGAAGCTGGTGCTGGCCAGCCCGCAGGAGATCGCGCGCTACACGACCGAGTTCTACACCTTGTCGCGCTCGGTGCGCGCCGCCGCCAAGGCCGGCGAGACGGCGGCACTCGCCAGCTTCGAACAACTGGTCGAGCTGGGTCGCAGCAACAAGCAGCTCGACGCCAACGACCAGGGTGTGGTGCAGGTGGTCGACTGGTTGTGGCAATACGCGTTCGACCAGCGCGCGTCCGACATCCACCTCGAACCGCGCCGGGATCTCTCCGCGATCCGCTTCCGCATCGACGGTGTGATGCACACGGTCTACCAACTCCCGCCCGGCGTGATGAACGCGATGATCGCGCGCGTGAAGGTGCTCGGTCGCATGGACGTGGTCGAGCGCCGCCGCCCGCTCGACGGCCGCATCAAGACGCGCAACCCCGAGGGCGACGAAGTCGAGATGCGTTTGTCCACCTTGCCGACCGCGTTCGGCGAGAAGATGGTGATGCGCATCTTCGACCCCGACACCGCCGTCAAGCCGATCGAAGCGCTCGGCTTCGGCAGCCACGACGGCAAGCGCTGGGAAGAACTGGTCACCAGGCCGCACGGCATCATCCTCGTCACCGGGCCGACCGGCTCGGGCAAGACCACCACGCTGTACTCCACCTTGCGTCGGCTGGCCACCGACGAGGTCAACGTCTGCACGATCGAAGACCCGATCGAGATGATCCAGCCGGCCTTCAACCAGACCCAGGTGCAGGGCGCGGTGGACCTGGGTTTTGCCGAAGGCCTGCGCGCGCTGATGCGCCAGGACCCGGACATCATCATGGTCGGCGAGATCCGCGACCTCGACACCGCCGAGATGGCGATCCAGGCCGCGCTGACCGGCCACCTGGTGTTCAGCACCCTGCACACCAACGACTCGGTGAGTGCGATCACGCGGCTCATCGACCTGGGCCTGCCGCCTTACCTGATCGGCGCCACCGTCATCGGCGTGCTCGCGCAGCGGCTGGTGCGCAGCTTGTGCCCGGCGTGCAAACAGCCCGATGCCGACACCACCCGCGAGACCCTGCAAGAGGTCGTCAAGCCCTGGCGCCTGAACGGCAACGTGCGCGCCTACAAGCCGGTGGGCTGCCTCGAATGCCGCATGACCGGCTATCGCGGCCGGGCCGGCCTGTACGAACTGCTGACCGTCACGCCGAATGCGCTGGCGTGCATCCATCCGGTGCCCGACACGGCCAAGCTGCGCTCCCAATCGGTGCAGGACGGCCTGCGCCCCTTGCGCCTGGCCGGTGCGATGAAGGTGGCCGAAGGCGTGACCACCATCGACGAAGTGTTGCGCAGCACCCCGCAGTGGGAGTGAGCCGGCCGCGCCGAGGGCGTTGCTGCTACGTGTAAACCACAGAGGTCGAGGGGGTCTGCCTGCCTAGAATGAAATCGACGACAAAACAAGCGAGGAGCAACGCTTTGAAAATCAAGAGCGAAAAGGACTTCTGGTCCGGGGTCATGTTCATCGTGGTCGGCCTGGGTTTTGCCATCGGCGCCTCCGACTACAGCCTGGGGCCGCCGTGCCCGCCGAACGATCCGTGTGCCACCAGCATGTGGGCGCGCTTCATGCAACTGTCGGCCAAGCCGGGGGCGGGTTTCTTTCCGCTCGGTCTCGGGCTCATCCAGGCGGTGCTCGGTGCGATCGTGTTGTTCAAGGCACTGACGATCGAATCCGAAGGCGGCGATCCGATCGGTGCGATCGGCTGGAAGCCGCTGTTCCTGATCGTGCTCTCGGTCGTCGTCTTCGGCTTTGCGCTGCCGAAGCTGGGCATGATCATCTCGCTGCCGCTGCTGATCGTGATCGCGAGCTACGCCGGCGACGAGTTCAGCTGGAAGGGAGTGATCGTCAGTTGCGTGGTGCTCACCCTGGGGTCGTGGCTCATCTTCATCAAGGGCCTGAACCTGATCATTCCGCTGTGGCCTACCTTCCTGGCCGGCACCTGAGGGCAGCACGATGGAACTCCTGAACAACCTTGCGCTCGGCTTCGGCGTGGCCTTCACGCTGCAGAACCTGATGTACGCGTTCTTCGGCTGCGTGCTCGGCACCCTGATCGGCGTGCTGCCGGGCCTCGGGCCGGTGGCCACCATCGCGATGCTGCTGCCGTCGATCTACGCGCTCGACGCCGCGCCCGCACTCATCATGCTGGCCGGCATCTATTACGGCGCGCAGTACGGCGGCTCGACCACCGCGATCCTGATCAACGTGCCGGGCGAGTCGAGTTCGGTCGTCACAGCGATCGACGGTTACGCGATGGCGCGCCAGGGCCGCGCCGGCTCGGCCCTGGCAGCGGCGGGCCTGGGCTCGTTCTTTGCCGGTTGCGTGGGCACCATCGTGATCGCCGCGTTCGCGCCGGTGCTGACCGAACTGGCCTTCAAGTTCGGCCCGGCCGAGTACTTCTCGCTGATGGTGCTCGGCCTGATCGGCGCGGTCGTGCTGGCCTCGGGCTCGTTGGTCAAGGCGATCGGCATGATCCTGCTCGGCCTGCTGATCGGCCAGATCAACACCGACGTCATCTCCGGCACGCCGCGCTACAGCTTCGACATCCCCGAGCTGACCGACGGCATCGGCTTCGTCGCCATCGCGATGGGCGTGTTCGGCTTCGGCGAGATCATCATGAACCTCGCCCGGCCGGCCGAGCACCGCGAGGTCTTCACCAAGGATGTGAAGGGCCTGTGGCCAACCAAGCAGGACTTCAAGGACGCCGCACCCGCGGTGCTGCGCGGCACCGCACTCGGCTCGATCCTCGGCGTGCTGCCGGGCGGCGGCGCGCTGCTGGCCTCTTTCGCCGCCTACACGGTGGAAAAGAAGATGCGCATGCGGCCGGGCGAACCCGCCTTCGGCAAGGGCAACATCCGCGGCGTCGCCGGCCCGGAAGCGGCC
>JANOQS010000124.1:0-2623 GCA_031414975.1 Methylibium sp.
TCGCCATCAGTGCCGCCGCCAGGCCGGGCGCTTCTTTCAGCCCGCCGAGCTTGAGCCCGGCGCCCACCGCCATCAGCCCCACCGGCAGCGCGGCCAGGCCGATGCGCTGCAAGGTGGTGTCCACCGACTCGTGAAAGCGCAACCCGGCCAGGTTGCACAGCAGGCCGGCAACGGTGCTCAGGATCAGCGGGTTGCGCACCAGTTCGCGCAGGTACGAGTGGCCCCCCTGGCGCGCCAGCGGCCAGACCGCGGCCACGTTGCACAGCGGCACGCAAAGCGCAATCAGCAAGGCCACCCAAGCGACACCTTGCGGGCCGCCGAGCCGCTGCGCCAGTGCCAGCGCGATGAAGGAGTTGAAGCGGAACGCCGTCTGCGAGCCGGACGCGTGCAGCCGCGCATCGACTCCCGGCCACAGCCGCAGCGCGTAGGCCAGCACGATGCCGCAGCCGATCGTGGCCACGCCGGCAAAGGCCAGCGCCGCGGTCTGCGTGGGCTGCAGCGGGCTCTTCAAGATGGAGTTGAACAGCAGCACCGGGAACAGCAGGTAGTAGACGAGCCGCTCGGCCGCGTCCCAGACCGGCCGGTTCAGCGGCGTGTGGCGGCACACCAGCCAGCCGACCACGATCAACAGGAAATCCGGCAACAGCAGCAGCGCGTTCGACATGGAGCGAGTTTGCCATCCGGGCCCGGGTCATCGTGCTGAGCGCAGCCGGCGTTGTGTCACCATGCCGCCCGTGAACGCCGCTCTCATGACCCGAACCTTCCCGGCCGCCTGGCGATTCGCCTGCGCGGCCTTGCTGTTGCTGGCCTCGTTCGGCGCCTCGGCCGCACGCATCGACCAGATCAGCTTCGACGACCAGGTGCGCGTGGCCGGTACCGAGCTGGTACTCAACGGCGTCGGGCTGCGCTCGGTGGCGTGGTTGAAGGGTTTTGCCGCCGGCCTGTACCTGCGCGAGAAGGCCAGCGCCCCGGCCGGCGTGCTGGCGCAGCCCGGCCCCAAGCGGTTGCAGATGAAGATGATCCTCGACGTCGAGACCAAGGAGTTCATCAAGGCCTTCGACAAGAGCCTCAGCCGCAACAACACCGAGGCCGAGCGCGTCGGGCTGAAAGACCGCGTTGCGCAGTTCAACCGCAACCTCGAGCAGATCGGCGTGGTTCGCAAGGGGGACGTGGTCAATCTGGATTTCATTCCCGGCAAAGGCCTGATACTGTCCGTCAACGGGTCGGCGCGCGGCCGCCCGGTGGCTGGCGAAGATCTGTACGCCAGCCTGCTCAAGGTGTTCATCGGCGATCGTCCGGTGGACAAGCAGCTCAAGGCCGGGCTGCTTGGTGCCACGCCGGCCTGAGGCGGCACCACCCCTTTCCCCCCACCAGAAGGAGACTCTTTTGATGCAACGCAGAACCCTGATCACCGCCAGCGCGCTCCTCATGGCGTGTGCCTCCACCGGCGCCTGGGCGCAGGCCTTCCCGAACAAGCCGGTGCGCCTGGTGGTCCCGTTCGCGCCGGGCGGCACGACCGACATCGTGGCCCGCATCGTGGCCGAGAAGATGGGGGCTGCGCTGGGCCAGCAGGTCATCGTCGAGAACAAGGCCGGTGGCGGCGGCACGATCGGCGCGATGGAGGTGATCAAGTCGCCCGCCGACGGGTACGTGCTGAGCATGGCCACGGTGTCGACCACGGCCGCCAACCCGGCCATCAACCCCAAGATTCCCTACGACCCGCTCACCGACTTCACGCCCATCATCAATATCGCCGCCACGCCGAACGTGATTGCGGTGCACCCCTCGTTCCCGGCGCGCGACTACAAGAGCTTCATCGCCGAGATCAAGAAGAGCCCGGGCAAATACTCCTACGCCAGCTCGGGCACCGGTGGCATCGGCCACCTGCAGACCGAACTGTTCAAGAGCCTGTCGGGCACGTTCATCACGCACATCCCGTACCGCGGCGCAGGCCCGGCCCTGAACGACACGGTGGCCGGCCAGGTACTCGTGATCTTCGACAACATTCCGTCGGCGCTGCCATTCATCAAGGACGGGCGGCTGATTCCCATTGTGGTGGCGGCACCCGACCGCCTGGCCGTGCTGCCCAACGTGCCCACTTTCAAGGAAGTGGGGCTGGAGCCGGTGAACCGCATGGCCTATTACGGCGTGCTCGGCCCCAAGGGAACGCCCAAGGACGTGGTCGACAAGGTCAGCGCGGCAGTCAAGAAGGCGCTGGAAGATCCGAACGTGCGCAAGCGCATCGAAGACACCGGCTCGCTGATCGTGGGCAACACGCCCGAGCAGTTCGGCGCGCAGATCGCGGCCGAGTTCGCGGTCTACAAGAAAGTGGTCGAACAGCAGAAGCTGAAGATCGACTGATCTTCGAGATTGACCTTCGCTTGAACTCGGGCCCGCTGCAAGCCAGCCTGGCGGCGGTCGACGCCTTCATCGACGCGCTCTGGATCGAAGACGGGCTGGCCGCCAACTCACTGGCCGCCTACCGGCGTGACCTGACCTTGTACGCCCAGTGGCTGGCCGAGGCAGCCCGGCGCGGCCTGGACGACAGCACCGAAGCGCTGCTGCGCGAATACGCGGTCGCCCGCCATGCCGGCAGCAAGCCGGCCAGCACGAACCGGCGCCT
>JANOQS010000125.1:0-3104 GCA_031414975.1 Methylibium sp.
CGGTTGTTTGAACGAAATGAGCGCAGCGAATGGAGTGAGTTCGGCGGCGCGACCCCAGAGTGAGCACCGCAGCGGAGTCGGCTGTACCCGGCCGACCGCCTCAGCGAAGCCCTCCGGCCTGCCCGGACGCGCCTTTGCCGCGCGCAGACGTCAGCAGCGGAATGCAACTCCCGGCAAATCGGAGCTGGCGAAGTGACTCAACGCGCACCCTGGCCTCTGAAGACCGCCGCCTGGACTGTCATCGCCTTCCTGCACATCCCGCTCGCACTGATCATCCTGTATGCCTTCAGCGCTGAGGACAAGAGCTATATTTTTCCGCCGCCCGCCCTCACGACGCAGTGGTTCGGCGTGGCCTGGGAGCGCGAGGACGTGTGGGCAGCGATCAAGCTCAGCTTCGAGGTGGCCGCCTGGTCCACCGCCATCGCCATCGTGCTGGGCACCCTGGCCGCCGCAGCGTTGGCACGCGCCAGCTTCTTCGGTCGCGATGCGATCTCGCTGCTGCTGATCCTGCCGATCGCGCTGCCCGGCGTGATCACCGGCATTGCGTTGCGCTCGGCCTTCGGCACGCTGCACGTCCCGTTCTCGTTCTGGACCATCGTGATCGGCCACGCCACCTTCTGCGTCGTGGTGGTGTTCAACAACGCCATCGCGCGCTTGCGGCGGCTCAATCCGAACCTGATCGAAGCGTCGATGGATCTCGGCGCCGACGGCTTCCAGACCGTGCGCTACATCGTGCTGCCGCAACTCGGCTCGGCCTTGCTGGCCGGTGCGCTGCTGGCATTTGCGCTGAGCTTCGACGAAGTGATCGTCACCACCTTCACCGCCGGCCAGCAGACCACCTTGCCGATCTGGATGCTGCAGGAGCTGATCCGCCCGCGCCAGCGGCCCGTCACCAACGTGGTGGCGGTGGTGATCATCGCGCTGACCTTCGTGCCGATCCTGGCCGCTTACTACCTCACCCGCGCGGACGAACCGACGCACCGCTGACGCTGCAACCGAACCGCAATTTCAAGGAGAACCCCATGGCCGATCTCACCCTGCCGACCGAACTGTTGATCGATGGCGCCTTCGTGCGCGGCGAGGGCGACGCCGAGAAAGTGTTGAACCCTTCGACCGGCGAACTGCTGATCGCGTTGCCCGAAGCGTCGGTCGACCAGGTGCACAAGGCCGTGTCGGCCGCGCACCGTGCCTTCGACAGCTGGAGCGAAACCACGCCGATGGAGCGTTCCCGCCTGCTGCTCAAACTGGCCGATGCGATCGAAGCGCGCGGAGAAGAATTCGCGCGGCTCGAATCGCTCAACTGCGGCAAGCCCTATGCGCGTGCGCTGGGCGACGAGATTCCGGCGGTGGCCGACTGCTTTCGCTACTTCGCCGGCGCGGCGCGTTGCGTCAGCGGCACCGTCGCCAACGAATACCTGGCCGGCCACACCAGCATGATCCGGCGTGACCCGATCGGCGTGGTCGGCTCGATCGCACCCTGGAACTACCCGCTGATGATGGCGGCGTGGAAGATCGCACCGCCACTGGCCGCCGGCAACACGGTCGTCATCAAGCCGAGTGAGCAGACGCCGCTGACGACCTTGCTGCTGGCCAAGGTCGCGGCCGAGATCTTTCCGAAAGGGGTGCTCAACGTCATCACGGGCCGCGGCGCGACCGTCGGCCAGCCGCTGGTCGAGCACCCGAAAGTCGCGATGGTCAGCCTGACCGGCGACGTGAGCACCGGCCGCAAGATCCTGCAGGCCGCCACCGGCACGCTCAAGCGCACCCACCTCGAACTCGGTGGCAAAGCGCCGGTGATCGTGTTCGACGACGCCGACATCGCCTCGGTCGTCGAAGGCCTGCGCACTTTCGGCTACTACAACGCCGGGCAAGACTGCACCGCCGCGTGCCGCGTCTACGCGGGCGGCAAGGTCTACGACAAGCTGGTGGCCGATCTGTCCAGCGCCGTCAAGGGCATCAAGATGGGCCTGCAAGACGACCCCGACGCCGAGATCGGCCCGCTGATCAGCGACCGCCAGCGCAACCGCGTCGCCAGCTTCGTCGAACGTGCGCAGATGACCGGGCACATGGAGATCACCGCCGGCGGCAAGGCCTGGAGCGGCCCATCCGGCAGCGGCTTTTTCTACGAACCGACCGTGGTGGCCGGGGCGCGCCAGGAAGACGAGATCGTCAAGCGCGAGGTCTTCGGCCCCGTGGTCAGCGTGACCCGCTTCACCGACACCGAACAAGCCATCGCCTGGGCCAACGACAGCGACTACGGTCTGGCGTCATCAGTGTGGACGCAAGACGTGGCCAAAGCGATGCGCGTGGCCAAGAAGCTGCAGTACGGCTGCACCTGGATCAACACCCACTTCATGCTCGTCAACGAAATGCCGCACGGCGGGATGAAGTCGTCGGGTTACGGCAAAGACCTGAGCATGTACGCGTTGGAGGACTACACCGTGGCGCGGCATGTGATGATCAAGATGTGAGACGAATGCGAACCCCGATTCGGACGCAGAACATCTCGCAGAATATGTCGCTGATTTTCACCATTCACATAGGAGATTCTGGTAGCGCATAATCTCGCACGTGAGCACGCAGACTATCCAGCACTACGACGCCCCTCATCAGTTCGAGCCTCTGATGCCTGCGCAAGCTGTCTTGGGCCCGCTGCTGGAGCGCGCCAGCGATCTGGCCCGAGCGGCCACCGCGCTCGGCACGGTTTCGGGCAAGTCAGTCCAACTGGATCTGCGCGCTTTGCTGCGCAGCATGAATTCGTACTACACGAACCGCATCGAGGGCGAACACACCCGACCGAGCGACATCGAACGCGCACTGCAGCAAGATTTTTCTGCCAACAGCGAACTGGCGCGCAAGCAGCGTCTGGCTGTGGCGCACATTCGCACTGAACAAGCGTGCGAGGAGGCGGTGGGTGACTGGCTTGCGACCCGCGGTGACGACGGTGCGCGCCGGTTGTTTTCAACCGAAGCGCTGACCTGGTTGCATGCCGAACTGTTTCGAGGTCTGCCGCCCGACGACTTGCGCCTTGCCGACGGCAGTTTGATGACCCCGGGGGTCTTGCGCAAACGCGCAGTGGCTGTGGGCCGGCATGAAGCGCCAAC
>JANOQS010000126.1:0-7494 GCA_031414975.1 Methylibium sp.
ACACCATGTTCATCGCCACCTCGAACTCGATGAACATTCCGCCGGCGCTGCTGGACCGGATGGAAGTGATTCGCCTTTCGGGCTACACCGAAGAGGAAAAGACCAACATTGCGTTGCGCTACCTGCTGCCCAAGCAGGCCAAGAACAACGGCGTGAAGCCCGAAGAGATGGAAGTCACCGAGTCGGCGGTGCGCGGCATCATCCGCTACTACACGCGTGAAGCCGGCGTGCGTTCGCTCGAACGCGAGATCTCCAAGATCTGCCGCAAGGTGGTCAAGGCCATCCAGCTGAAGCAGGTGAACGGCAAGGTCGTGGTCGTCGAAGACAACCTGAACGACTACCTGGGCGTGCGCAAGTTCGACTACGGCCAGGCCGAGAAGAAGAACCAGGTCGGCCAGGTGGTTGGCTTGGCGTGGACCGAGGTGGGCGGCGATCTGCTGACCATCGAGGCCGCGGTGATGCCCGGCAAGGGCCAGATCATCCGCACAGGGCAGCTTGGCGACGTGATGAAGGAATCGGTCGAGGCCGCGCGCTCGGTGGTTCGCAGCCGCGCACGCCGCCTGGGAATCAAGGACGAGATGTTCGAGAAGCGCGACATCCATATCCACGTGCCCGATGGCGCGACGCCGAAAGACGGCCCGAGCGCAGGTGCCGCGATGACGACGGCCTTCGTGTCGGCGCTCACCGGCATTCCGGTGCGTGCCGACGTGGCGATGACGGGCGAGATCACCCTGCGCGGCGAGGTCACGGCCATCGGCGGCTTGAAGGAAAAGCTGCTCGCAGCCCATCGCGGCGGCATCAAGACCGTGATGATTCCGGAAGAGAACGTCAAGGACCTGCAAGAGATCCCCGAGAACGTGAAGAACAATCTCGAGATCGTGCCGGTGCGCTGGATCGACCGGGTGCTCGAGGTGGCGCTCGAGACCCTGCCGCAGCCCTTGCCCGAGGACGAGCCGGTGAAAGCCGAAGCGGTGGCCAAGCCCGCTGCGCCGGCGGCTGGCGCCGATCTGCTGACGCACTGAAGCGGGTGAGGTGGGCGGCGCCGTTTTTCGATCTATAATCAGGGCTTCGACAAATATCGACAGATCGTTGTTGAAGCGGCTTGTTGAAGTTTTGCGGGAGTAGCTCAGTTGGTAGAGCGCAACCTTGCCAAGGTTGAGGTCGAGAGTTCGAGACTCTTCTCCCGCTCCAGAACATCGTGGACAAGAAGAAAGGGAAGCTGCGGCTTCCCTTTTTTTGCCACAATCAGACCCCTCACGGCGCGATAGCAAAGCGGTTATGCACCGGATTGCAAATCCGTTCAGCCCGGTTCGACTCCGGGTCGCGCCTCCAGTGTATTGATCCAAGCACTCATCGAGCCTTGCAGACCCGCGCTGCAAGGCTTTTTTCTTGGGCGCTGGCGTCCCGCCGGCGCCGATAATCCCGCCCAGCCCGGGTGGTGAAACTGGTATACACAGCGGACTTAAAATCCGCCGCTTCTTGCAAGAGGGCATACGGGTTCGATCCCCGTCCTGGGCACCACCCACGCTGCGCTGCGTTCCACGGAGACACCATGGCCCTGTTCTCGCAAGACTCGCTCAACGACGGCGTGCGCAAGCGCGAGGTGTTCGGGTGGGCGATGTACGACTTCGCGAACTCGGGCTACACGACCGTGGTGCTCACCGCGGTGTTCAACACCTACTTCGTCGGTGTGGCGGCGGCCGGCGCGAGCTGGGGCACGTTCGCGTGGACGATGGTGCTGGCGCTCTCCAGCCTGATCGTGATGGTCAGCATGCCCGCGCTCGGCGCTTATGCCGACATGCACGCGGCCAAGAAGCGTCTGCTGATGTTCACGACCGCCGCGTGCGTGGTCGCCACCGCCGCGTTGGCGCTGGTGGGGCGCGGCGACATCTGGCTGGCCGGCGCGGCCATCGTCGTGTCGAACGTTTTCTACTCGTACGGCGAGTCGCTCACGGCAGCTTTCCTGCCGGAGCTGGCGCGGCGCGAGGCGATGGGCCGGGTGTCGGGCTGGGGCTGGAGCTTCGGCTACTTCGGCGGCATGTTGTCGCTCGGCCTGTGCCTGGCGTATGTGCTGTGGGCGCAGGGCAAGGGCATCCCGGCGACCGAATTCGTGCCGGTGACGATGCTGATCACGGCCACCTTGTATGGGCTGGCGTCGGTGGCCACGTTCATGTTGCTGAAGGAACGCGCCGTGCCGCAGCCCGAGGCGCTGCGGACGAGCGGCCTGGGGGCCAGCCTGGCTCGCCTGGGGCAGACCTGGCGCAACGCGCGCGAGCATCGCGACTTCTGCTGGCTGCTGGCCTGCGCCGCGTTCTACCAGGCCGGCATCTCGGTGGTGATTGCGCTGGCGGCGGTTTACGCTGAACAAGTGCTCGGCTTCAAGCAGGCCGACACGATGATGCTGGTGTTCCTGGTCAACATCGCCTCGGCCGTCGGCGCGTTTGCCTTCGGCTACTTCCAGGACAAGGTGGGGCACAAACGCGCGCTGGCGGTCACCCTGGTCGGCTGGGTGGTGATGACGGTACTGGCCTACCTGGCCACCGGGCCGGCGTTGTTCTGGGTCGCGGCCGTGATCGCCGGGCTGTGCATGGGGTCGAGCCAGTCGGCCGGCCGCGCGATGGCCGGGCTGTTCGCGCCCGCGCTGCAGCTCGCCGAGTTCTTCGGCCTGTGGACCTTTGCAACGCGGCTGGCCGCCATCGTGGGCCCGGTGACGTACGGATTGGTGACCCTGCTGACCAGCGGCAATCACCGGCTGGCAATTCTTTCGACCGCGATGTTCTTCGTTGTCGGGCTGGTGCTGCTGGTGCCGCTGAACGTAGAACGCGGAGCGCGCGCGGCGCGGGCGCGGGACGCGGGTTTCGGTGCCGTCCCCGTGATAAACTAAAATAGCACGATCGTTCTATTTGGTGTCTGCGGCTTGATCCGGCGGTCCGCTGCAGGGGGCCGCACCGACCCCGCGAACTAGAATCGAATTCGAACTCACGTCAATTCAGGAGCCCATGTAATGAAGGTCCTCGTCGCAGTCAAGCGGGTGGTCGACTACAACGTCAAGGTGCGGGTCAAGTCCGACGGCACGGGTGTCGACATTGCCAACGTCAAGATGAGCATGAACCCGTTCGACGAGATCGCCGTGGAAGAAGCGGTGCGTCTGCGCGAGAAGGGGGCGGTCACCGAAGTGATCGCGGTGTCTTGCGGCGTCACGCAGTGCCAGGAGACCCTGCGCACGGCCATGGCCATCGGCGCCGACCGCGCGATCCTGGTCGAGACCGCCGAAGAACTGCAGCCGCTGGCCGTGGCCAAGCTGCTCAAGGCGCTGATCGACAAGGAAAAGCCGGGCCTGGTGATCCTGGGCAAGCAGGCCATCGACGACGACTGCAACCAGACCGGCCAGATGCTCGCCGCATTGGCCGACTTGCCGCAGGCCACGTTTGCCAGCAAGGTGGAAGTCGCCGACGTGAACGGACAAAAGCGGGCCAGCGTCACCCGCGAAGTGGATGGCGGCCTGGAGACGATCTCCATCGGCCTGCCCGCGGTGATCACCACCGACCTGCGCCTGAACGAGCCGCGTTACGTGACCCTGCCCAACATCATGAAGGCCAAGAAGAAGACGCTCGAGATCTTCAAGCCGGCCGACCTGGGCGTGGACGTGGCGCCGCGCATCAAGACGCTCAAGGTCAGCGAGCCACCCAAGCGCAGCGCCGGCATCAAGGTGCCCGATGTGGCCACGCTGGTTTCCAAACTCAAGAACGACGCGAAGGTGATCTGACCATGGCCGCACTTGTCATTGCCGAACACGACAACACCACTGTCAAGGGCGCGACCCTGAACACCGTGACCGCCGCAACCCAGTGTGGTGGCGACGTTCACGTGCTGATCGCGGGTGCCGATGCCGGCGCTGCTGCCGCCGCCGCCGCGAAGATCGTCGGCGTCGCCAAGGTGCTGCACGCCGACGCCGCGTACTTTGCGCACGGCCTGGCCGAGAACATGGCCGCGCAGGTGCTGGCGCTGGCATCGAACTACAGCCACATCGTGTTCCCGGCCACCGCGTCGGGCAAGAACATCGCGCCGCGCGTGGCGGCCAGGCTCGACGTGGGGCAGGTCTCCGACATCACCAAGGTCGTGTCGCCCGACACCTTCGAGCGGCCCATCTACGCCGGCAATGCGATTGCGCTGGTGCAGAGCCTGGACGCGACCAAGGTCATCACCGTGCGCACCACCGGTTTCGACCCGGCGGCGGCGACGGGCGGCTCGGCCACTGTCGAAGTGCTGGCTGCCGCGGCCGATGCCGGCAAGTCCACCTTCGTCGGCAGCGAGATCGCCAAGAACGATCGGCCCGAATTGACCGCAGCGAAGATCATCGTTTCGGGTGGCCGCGCGATGGGCAGCTCCGAGAAGTTCAATGAGGTGCTCACGCCGCTGGCCGACAAGCTCGGCGCCGCGCTCGGTGCATCACGCGCCGCGGTCGACGCGGGTTACGCGCCGAACGACTGGCAGGTCGGCCAGACCGGCAAGATCGTCGCGCCGCAGTTGTACGTCGCCTGCGGCATCAGCGGCGCGATTCAGCACCTGGCCGGCATGAAGGACAGCAAGGTCATCGTGGCGATCAACAAGGACCCCGAGGCGCCGATCTTCAGCGTGGCCGACTACGGGCTGGAGGCTGATCTGTTCGTCGCGGTGCCGGAGTTGATCAAGGCGCTCTGAGCCGGCAACGATCAAAGCCAGAGCCCGCGAACCGACAAGCCCGTTTGCCCGATCACTTCGGCGAACGGGCTTTTTGTTGACCAGACGAAGGACCTCACCGTGACCTACCTCGCTCCCGTGAACGACATGCTGTTCTGCATGAAGGAACTGGCCGGCCTCGACCAGGTGGCCAAGCTGCCGGGCTTCGAAGAGGCCGGCATCGAGACCGCACAGGCCGTGCTCGAAGAGTGCGCCAAGTTCAATGAAGGCGTGCTCGCGCCGCTGAACTGGGAAGGCGACAAAAATCCGTCGTCGTGGAAGGACGGCAAGGTCACCACCACCCCTGGTTTCGCGCAAGCCTTCCGCCAGTTCGGCGAAGGCGGCTGGCAGGGCTTGCAGCACCCGGGCGAATTCGGCGGCCAGGGCCTGCCCAAGACCATCGGCGCCGCCTGCATCGAGATGCTCAACAGCGCCAACATGAGCTTCGCGCTGTGCCCGCTGCTGACCGACGGCGCGATCGAAGCGCTGCTGACCGCCGGCTCGCCCGAGCAGCAGGCGCTCTACATCCCGAAGATGATCTCGGGCGAGTGGACCGGTACGATGAACCTGACCGAGCCGCAGGCCGGCTCCGACCTGGCGCTGGTGCGCACGCGTGCCGAGCCGCAGGCCGACGGCAGCTTCAAGCTGTCGGGCACCAAGATCTTCATCACCTACGGCGAGCACGACATGGCCGCCAACATCGTGCACCTGGTGCTGGCGCGCGTGGCCGGTGCGCCCGAGGGCGTGAAGGGCATCAGCCTGTTCATCTGCCCGAAGTTCCTGGTCAAGCCCGACGGTTCGCTGGGTGATCGCAACGACGTGCACTGCGTCAGCATCGAGCACAAGCTCGGCATCAAGGCCAGCCCGACCGCGGTGCTGCAGTTCGGTGACCACGGCGGGGCGGTGGGCCACCTCATCGGGCTGGAAAACCGCGGCCTGGAGTACATGTTCATCATGATGAACGCCGCGCGTTATGCGGTGGGCATGCAGGGCATCGCGATTGCCGAGCGCGCGTACCAGAAGGCAGCCCAGTTCGCGCGCGACCGCATCCAGTCGCGCCCGGTCGATGGCTCGCTGCCCGGCAGTGGCCCGATCATCCACCACCCCGACGTGAAGCGCATGCTGATGACGATGCGCGCCTGCACCGAGGGCTGCCGTGCGATGGCACTGGTCGCCGCGGCGGCGTTCGACGCCTCTCACCACCACCCCGACCCCGAGGTGCGCAAGCAGAACCAGGCCTTTTACGAATTCATGGTGCCGCTGGTGAAGGGTTACAGCACCGAGATGAGCATCGAGGTCGCGAGCCTGGGCGTGCAGGTGCACGGCGGCATGGGCTTCATCGAAGAGACGGGCGCGGCGCAGTACCTGCGCGACGCGCGCATCCTGACGATCTACGAAGGCACGACTGCGATCCAGGCCAACGACCTGGTGGGCCGCAAGACGGCGCGCGACGGGGGGCGCACGGCCAAGGGCATCGCGGCGCAGATCGCGGCCACCGAGAAGGCGCTGGCTCCCTGCAGCAGCGCCGCCGCGCGCGCGATGCACAAGCGCCTGCAGGCCGGGCGCGAAGCCTTCGAGCAGGTGGTGGACTTCATCGCCGGCAGCAGCAAGGCGAACCCGAACGCGGCCTTCGCCGGTTCGGTGCCTTACCTGATGCTGGCGGGCAACCTGGCGGCTGGCTGGCAACTGGCGCGTGCGCTGCTGGTGGCCGAAGACCAGCTCGCCAAGGGCGAGGGCGACGCCGCCTTCCTGCGTGCCAAGATCGTCACCGCGCACTTCTACGCCGACCATGTGCTGAGCAAGTTGCCCGGCCTGCGCGACGCCATCGTCGACGGTGCCGACAGCGTGACCGCGCTGGCGCTCGAATCCTTCTGAAATCGAACTGAGAAAGACAGACCCATGCCGCTGCCCGCCGTCCTGCGCAATCTGCCGCTGCCGATCATCGGCGCGCCGCTCTTCATCGTCAGCAACCCCAAGCTCGTGATCGAGCAGTGCAAGGCCGGCGTTGTCGGCTCCATGCCTTCGTTGAACGCACGGCCCGCCGAGCAGCTCGATGAATGGCTGGCCGAGATCACCGAGGCGCTCGCAGCCCACAACAAGGCCCACCCCGATTCGCCGGCTGCGCCGTTCGCCATCAACCAGATCGTGCACAAGAGCAATGACCGGCTCGAACACGACCTGCAGGTGTGCGCGAAGTACAAGGTGCCGATCGTCATCACCTCGCTGGGCGCACGCACCGACCTGAACGAGGCGGTGCACGCGTGGGGCGGCGTGGTGCTGCACGACATCATCAACAACACGTTCGCGCGCAAGGCGATCGAGAAGGGCGCCGACGGGCTGATCGCGGTGGCGGCCGGCGCCGGCGGCCATGCGGGCGTAAAGAGCCCGTTCGCGCTGATCCAGGAAATCCGCCAGTGGTTCGACGGGCCGGTGGCACTCAGCGGCGCGATCGCCAGCGGCGGCGCGGTGCTCGCAGCGCAGGCCATGGGGGCCGACTTCGCCTACATCGGCTCGGCCTTCATCGCCACGGAAGAAGCGCGCGCGGCCGACGGCTACAAGCAGATGATTGTCGAGAGCAGCAGCGACGACATCGTCTACAGCAATCTGTTCACCGGCGTGCACGGCAACTACCTGAAGGGCTCGATCCGCAACGCCGGGCTGGACCCTGACAACCTGGCGGTGAGCGACCCGAGCAAGATGAATTTCGGGGGTGCCTCGACGAAGGCGTGGAAGGACATCTGGGGCTGTGGCCAAGGCATCGGCGCGGTCGACAAG
>JANOQS010000127.1:0-2246 GCA_031414975.1 Methylibium sp.
TTGATGGACACCGCGCGCAGCCGCATCACCGACATCGCCCACGCCGCCGGCGTGTCCACCGCCACCGTCGACCGCGTGCTGCACGGCCGCCTGCCGGTGCGCCCGGCCACCGCGCAACGCGTGCTCAAGGCAGCCGCCAGCTTGCAGTACCTGCCCGAGGCCGATCTGTGGCGCGCGCTGCAGCCGGCGCCGATGGAACTGGCCTTCCTGCTGCCGGCCGGCACCAACCGCTACCTGCGCATGCTGGGCGACGGCATCCAGGGCGCAGGCGATGCGCTCGCGCCCTACAACGTGCGCTGCCGCGCGCACTTCATCGACAGCTTCGACCCGGCCCACGTGGCTGCGGCCCTGCTGCGCCACGGCCGCAGCGCGCAGGGCCTGGCCTTCATGGCGCTGGAGCACCCGCGCGTGCGCGAGGCGGTGGAGCAACTCACCGAGCGCGGCGTGCATGTGCTGACCTTGATCTCCGACCTGTCGCAGTCGCGCCGGGTGGCCTGCGTGGGCATCGACAACCGTGCTGCCGGCCGCACCGCAGCCACCTTGATCGGCCGCTTTCTGGGCCCGCGCAGCGGCCCGGTGGCGATGATCGCCGGCTCGCTGAGCTACCGCGGCCACGAGGAACGCGAGATGGGCTTCCTGCGCCTGATGCAGGACGAATTTCCCGCGCTGCAGGTGGTGGGCGTGCGCGAGGGCCGCGACGATGCCGAGACGAACTACCGCCACACGCTGGCGCTGCTGAAGCAGCACCCCGACCTGGTGGGCCTGTACAACATCGGTGGTGGCGCCGAGGGCGTGGGCCGCGCGCTGAAGGAACACGGGCGCGGCCCGCACACCGTGTTCGTGGCCCACGGCCTGACACCAGACACCCGCGCGCTGCTGATCGACGGCACGCTCGACGCGGTGATCAACCAGCACCCGCAGACAATGCTGCTGAACAGAGTGCGCATCTTCACCAACCTGCGCGACGGCCGCAGCGCCCCGGCCGGCGTGGAGCCGCTGCGCATCAGCATCGTGCTGCGCGAAAATTTGCCCTGAGCGGCTGCCCTGTAAAGTCCGCGGATGTGCTGCGGCACGCGACATGCTTCACACGCGCCCAGGAGGCCCACGCCGTGGCCTCCACCCAAGGAGAACCCCATGACGACCCCCCAACCCACCATCATCTACACCCTGACCGACGAAGCGCCGGCGCTGGCCACCTTCGCGTTCCTGCCGATCGTGCGCACCTTTGCGGCGCCGGCCGGCATTCAGGTGATCGACCGCGACATCTCGGTGGCCGGGCGCATCCTGGGCCAGTTTCCGGAGTACCTGACCGAAGCGCAACGTGTGCCCGACACGCTGGCCGAACTGGGCAAGCTGACCCTGCAGCCCGACGCCAACATCATCAAGCTGCCCAACATCAGTGCATCGGTGGGGCAGCTGATGCAGGCGATCAAGGAGTTGCAGGGCAAGGGTTACAAGATCCCCGACTACCCCGAGAACCCGAAGACGGACGAAGAGAAGTCGATCCGCGCGCGTTATGCCAAGTGCACCGGCAGCGCCGTGAACCCGGTGCTGCGCGAAGGCAACTCCGACCGCCGCGCCCCGCTGGCGGTGAAGAACTACGCCCGCAAGAACCCGCACAGCATGGCCGACTGGAGCCAGGCGTCGCGCTCGCATGTGTCGCACATGCACAGCGGCGATTTCTACCACGGTGAAAAGTCGATCACGCTCGACAAGGCGCGCGACGTGAAGATGGAGCTGGTGGGCAAGAGCGGCCAGACCACCGTGCTCAAGGCCAAGGTGGCGTTGAAGGACGGCGAGATCATCGACTCGATGTTCATGAGCCGCAAGGCCCTGCTCGAGTTCTACGAGAAAGAGATCAACGACGCGTACAAGACCGGCGTGATGTTCTCGCTGCACGTGAAGGCCACGATGATGAAGGTGTCGCACCCCATCGTGTTCGGCCACTGCGTGAAAATCTTCTACCGCGACGCGTTTGACAAGCACAGCGCGGTGTTCGACGAGCTGGGCGTGAACGTCAACAACGGCATGGTCGACCTGTACAACAAGGTCGCCACGTTGCCGCAGAGCAAACAAGACGAGATCAAGCGCGATCTGCACGCCTGCCACGAGCACCGCCCCGAGCTGGCGATGGTCGACTCGGCCAAGGGCATCACCAACTTCCATTCTCCCAACGACGTGATCGTCGACGCCTCGATGCCCGCGATGATCCGCAACGGCGGCAAGATGTGGGGCGCCGACGGCCG
>JANOQS010000128.1:0-5665 GCA_031414975.1 Methylibium sp.
TCGATGCCCGACGGCCAGGGCCAGGCCTCCAACATCGCGCTCGCTTCGGCTGGCCGCATCGAGGTGCTGCGCGGCCCGCTGGCGCAGCTCTACGGCAACGCGGCCGGCGGCGTGGTGCAGATCTTCACCGACCTGGACGGCACCACCCCGACCACCACCGTGACCGGCGCGGCCGGCTCGTTCGGCCAGAAGAAGGGCGGCATCAAGTTCACCGGCGGCAACAGCACCGACGCGGTGAGCCTGGACGCGTCGAGCTTCCGCACCGACGGCTACCGCGAGCACAGCCAGGCCCGGCGCGACCAGATCAATGGCAAGTGGCAGCACGACGTGAGTGCGGACACGCGCTTCAGCGTGGTGGTCAACTCGCTGAGCCAGCCGGTCTCGCTCGACCCGCTGGGCCTGACGCGCGCGCAGTGGCAGGCCGACCCGAAGCAGGCCGTGGCGCTGGCCAAGACGCAAGACGCGCGCAAGACCGTGCTGCAGGACCAGATCGGCACGGTGCTGGAGCACAAGCTGGGCGACGCCACGCAGCTGACCGCACGCCTGTACTTCGGCCAGCGCGACCTGGACAACGCCTTGTCGATTCCGCCCGCGGCGCAGACGGCAGCCACGTCGAGTGGCGGCATCGTGAGCTTCTCGCGCAGCTACATGGGCTTCGGGGCGCAACTGAGCCATGCCGTGAAGCTGGGGGATGGGCAAGCCCTTCGCGTCGTCGGCGGCGTCGATGTGGACCAGAGTGACGAAGACCGCCAGGGTTACCTCAACAACGGCGGTGTGCAGGGTGCGCTCAAGCGTGACGAACGCAACCGGGCCGACAACCGCGACGCCTTTGCGCAAGCCGCGTACGACTTTGCCACCAACTGGACCGCGACCTTGGGCGTGCGCTCCAGCCACGTGCGATTCAGGAGCAGCGACAACTTCATCGCCGCCGGCAACCCCGACGACAGCGGCAGCCTGAGCTACAGCGCCACCAGCCCGGTGCTGGGGCTGAGCTGGCGCGCCAGCCCCACCTTGAACGTCTACGTCAACGCCGGCAAGGGCTTCGAGACGCCGACCTTCACCGAGCTGTCGTACCGCCCCGGCGGCCTGACCGGGCTGAACACCGAGCTGAAGGCATCGACCAGCCGGCATGCCGAGCTCGGCGCCAAATGGAAGCTCGCCGACGGCCACCGCCTCGATGCGGCGCTGTTCGACATTGCCACCCGCGACGAGATCGTGGTCGATACCAACGCTGGCGGCCGTTCGACCTTCAAGAACGCCGGGCGCACCGAGCGGCGTGGTGCCGAGCTGTCCTACCTCGGCCAGCTCACCGACGAGTGGCGCACCACGCTGAGCCTGACCGCGCTGCGCGCCCGTTTCGTCGAGGCGTTCGTCAGCGGCAGTGGTGCCGCCGCGGTGCCGGTGGCCGCCGGCAGCCGGCTGGCCGGCACGCCCGAGCGCAGCGCGTTTGCCGAACTGGCCTGGGCACCGAAGGGCGCCTGGGGCGGCTTCAACGGCGGCCTGGAGCTGGTGCACACCGGCAAGCTGTTCGTCAACGACGTGAACTCCGACGCCGCGCCCGCCGCCACGGTGGTGAACCTGCGCGCCGGCTTTGCGCAGGCCAGTGGGCCGTGGAAGTTCAGCCAGCTGATCCGCGTCGACAACGCGGCCGACAAGGTGTATGCCGGCTCGGTGATCGTCAACGACGCGAACCAGCGCTTCTTCGAATCGGCGCCGCCCCGCAACTGGATGGCGGTGCTGACGGCGAAGTACGAGTGGCAGTGACCCTGCAGCCGTCGCTGTAGCTGCGGCTGTAAGGCTTCGCGCGCGCGGCCGACTGAATGGTGCCGGCCGCAGGACAATGGCGGCCGGGCCATCCACAGCGGAGTTCACATGAGCGCGACCCTTGACACCATCACCCTCGGCGGCGGCTGCTTCTGGTGCACCGAAGCGGTGTACGAGCAAGTGCAGGGCGTGGCCGCCGTCGAGTCGGGCTACAGCAACGGCCACGTCAACAGTCCCAGCTACGAGCAGGTGTGCAGCGGCGCGACCGGCCACAACGAGGTGGTGCGCGTCACGTTCGACACGGCCCGGATCTCTCTCCGCGAAGTGCTGGAGATCTTCTTCGTCGTGCACGACCCGACCACCTTGAACCGCCAGGGCAACGACAGCGGCACGCAGTACCGCTCGGGCATCTACTTCCACAACGCCGAGCAGGAACGCGTGGCGCGCGAGGTGCTGGCCGAAGCGAACGCGCACCACCGCGGACGTGTGGTGACCGAGCTGCTGCCCGAGGCCAACTACTCGCGTGCCGAGGACTACCACCAGCACTACTTCGCACAGCACCCGAACCAGGGTTATTGCGCGTTCGTCGTCGGGCCGAAGGTCGAGAAGTTCAGGAAGACGTTTGCGAGCAAGGCGAAAGCGGCCTGAACGCCTTGGTCAGTGTTGCTTTAGACTGCGCGCGCCCATGCCCCGCGCCCTGAACACCCCCTCCCTGCGCAGCCGCGCGATCCTGCTGATCGTGTCGGCGGCGTTGCTGATCACGCAGGCGCTCGGGCTGCTGCACCGCGTCGTGCATGCGCCGCAAGATGGGCAAGCGGTGCATGCGGTGGCGGTCGCAGCTTCTGCGGCGCCATCCAAGGTCGTCGGCCTCGGGCTCGACCGGCTGTTCGCGGCCCACGACACCGAGGCTTGTGCGTCCTACGATCAGTTGGCCCACGCCGACTTCCTGTGGGCCCCGCCTGCCGAGCTTTGCAGCCTCGCGCTGCCGGGTGTGGCGGCATCGCGCCACCCGGCCTGGCAGCTCGCTGCCCAGGCTGCCGGGTACCTGGCCCGCGGGCCACCCCGCCTGGCCTGAAGCACCGGGCCGCGCCGGGTCAAGCCCGTGCGGTCCCTCCGTTTGCCGGCCCGCACGCTGCGGCCCGGCATGGCCCGCGGCCGTTCGGCCGCGTGGCCTGCTTCAGCCCATGGGCCTGCACTGTCGGGCCCTCGACCGGACCCTTGCCATGACTCCCAAGAACTCTCTGAAGCGCCGCGCGCTCACCGCTGCGCTGAGCGCCGCGGTGGCGCCGCTGGCGCTCGCTTCATCGCCCGCAGCGGCCCAATCTGCCGATGCGCCCACGACCACCCAGTTGGCGCCCGTCGTCGTCACCGGCAATCCCATGCGCTCGGGCGAGATCGCCTCGCCTTCGTCGGTGCTCAGCGGCGAAGGCCTGGTGCTGCGGCGTGCCAGCACCCTGGGCGAAACGCTCGACGGCCTGCCCGGTGTGTCGTCGAGTTACTTCGGTCCGAATGCGAACCGGCCGGTGATCCGCGGCCAGGACGGCGACCGCATTCGCGTGCTCAGCAACGCCGGCGCGTCGCTCGATGCGTCGAGCCTGAGCTTCGACCACGCCGTGCCGATCGACCCGCTGGTGGTCGAGCGCATCGAGGTGCTGCGCGGGCCGGCCGCGCTGCTGTACGGTGGCAGTGCGGTGGGCGGTGTCGTCAACGCGATCGACAACCGCATTCCGCGCGTGGCCGTCGGCGCGCCGAGCGGCGCGGCCGAGTTGAGGGTCGGCGGCGCTTCAGCAGAACGCGGTGCCGGCGCGCTGGTCGAGGCCGGTGGCGCCGGGTTTGCGGTGCACGCCGACGCTTTCTGGCGCCGTACACACGACCTGCGTGTGCCGGCCTTCGACCGCCCGGTGGACGGCGGCACCGAGCGGCGCGAGCGCATCGTCAACTCGGCCAGCCGGGCCGACGGCGGCGCGCTCGGCGGCTCGCTGGTGTGGGACCACGGTTTTCTGGGCGCTTCGGTGGACAGCTACCGCAACACCTACGGCACCGTGGCCGAAGAAGACGTGACCCTGCGCATGCGGCGCAACAAGTTCGCCGTGGCCGGCGAACTGCGCAGCCTTGACGGGCCGATCCGCAGCGTGCGCGGGCAATGGCAGCGCACCGACTACCAGCACCAGGAAATCGAAGGCAGCGGTGCCATCGGCACCACCTTCAGCAACAAGGGCAGCGACGGCCGCCTGGAACTGGAGCACGCCGCGGTGGCGCTGGCGGGCGGCCGATTGCACGGCGTGTTCGGGCTGCAGGCCGAGAGCGCGCGCTTTTCGGCGCTCGGCGAAGAGGCCTTCCTGCCCAGTACGAAGACGGCGCAGACGGCCGGTTTCGTGTTCGAGGAGTTCGCGCTCGGCGCTGTGAAGGTGACGGCCGGCGCCCGAGTCGAACGCACGCGGGTCGACTCGTCCGGCGACGCGCCGGAGGCCGCCCAGCCGAAGTTCGGCCCTGCTTCATCGCGCCGCTTCAGCACGCGCAGCGCGGCCGTCGGTGGGCTGTGGAGCCTGGCGCCGCAGTGGCCGCAATGGCAACTGAGCGGCAACGCGGCCTACACCGAACGTGCACCCACCTACGCCGAGCTGTACGCGAACGGCGTGCACATTGCCACCGCGGCGTTCGAGCGCGGCCATGCCGACACGCCTGAGGAGAAGGGCGCCAATGTCGATGTCGCGCTGGAATGGAAAGCGGGCGATAACCGCTTCAAGGTCGGCGCCTTCGCGAGCCGCTTCGCCAACTACATCACCCTGCGGGCCACTGGCGAGCCGGCTTTCGTCACCGACGAAGGCGAGGCCTTGCCGGTGTACGCCTTCACCGGGGTGCCGGCGCGCTTGGCGGGGCTGGAGTTCGAAGGCCAGTGGCGCCTGCTCGACGGCCCGCAGCACATCGACCTGGACGGCAAGCTGGACCTCGTGCGTGCCGCCAACCGCGCCACCGGCGAAGCGCTGCCGCGCATTGCGCCGATGCGCACGACGCTCGGCCTCAACTGGGGGCAGGGCGCGTGGACGGCGCGCGCCGAGCTCGTGCATGCGGCCGCGCAAACGCGCGTGCCGGCCGACGATGTGCCGACCGCGGGTTACACGCTGATCAACCTGTCGATGAGTCATGCGCTGAAGCTGGGCGACTCGGACGGGCTGCTGTTTGCCAAGCTCACCAACCTGGGCAATCAACTGGCCTTCAACGCTGCCTCGATCGGCACGGTGCGAAACCTGTCGCCGCTGCCGGGGCGTGGCTTGATGGCAGGCCTGCGGCTCAACTTCTGAACGATCAGGGGGCCAGCCGCTCGCGCAGCCACTGGCCTTCATTCGCGCCCTCGTGCAGCCGGTAGCGCAGCCGGTCGTGCAGGCGCGACCGGCGCCCCTGCCAGAACTCCCAACGGTCGGGCTGCAGCCGGTAGCCGCCCCAGTGCGGCGGTCGCGGCGGTTGCAGCAGGAACTGCGCGCCGAACTTTGCCGCGTTGGCCACCAGCACCGAGCGCGAGGTGATCACCTCGCTCTGCGGCGAGGCCCACGCCCCCACGCGCGAGTCGAGCGGGCGGGTCTGGTAGTAGGCGTCGGACTCTTCGGCGCTGGTCTTCTCGACCTTGCCTTCGATGCGCACCACCCGTTCGAGCTCGACCCAGTGGAACTGCAGCGCGGCATACGCATTGCCGGCGAGTTCCCGGCCCTTGCGGCTCTGGTAGTTGGTGTACCAGACGATGCCGCGTGCGTCGAAGCCTTTGACCAGCACCATGCGCGTCGACGGCCGGGCGTCGGCGCCGACGGGGGCCAGCGCCAATTCGGTTGGCTGGGGGAGTTTGACGTCGATAGCCTGCTTCAGACACAGGCGGAAATTTTTAAAAAGGTCGGGGTCGGAAGCGGCC
>JANOQS010000129.1:0-1816 GCA_031414975.1 Methylibium sp.
TGCTGGTGCTGGTGCTGCAGTACGCGCGTGACGGCATATGGGCCTTCGTCGAGGCCCGCCTGCCCAAGCGCCAGCGCGTGGTCGACTGGCTTGAGGCACCCGCCCTGCCCCAACGCACCCGCCCGCCGCTGGGCGAGGTGGTGCTCGACGTGCAGGCCGTGCGCAAGGAGTTCGGCGGCCTGGTGGCGGTGAACGACGTGAGCTTTCAGGTGCGCTCGGGCGAGATCCTGGGGCTGATCGGCCCGAACGGCGCCGGCAAGTCGACCACCTTCAACCTGGTGACCGGCGTGCTGCCGGCCACCCAGGGCGAGGTGCGGCTCGAAGGCCACCGCATCGACGGCATGCCGTCGCGCCAGATCGCCCAACGGGGTGTGTCGCGCACCTTCCAGCACGTGAAGATGATCGCCGGCATGACGGTACTGGAAAACGTGGCCCTCGGCGCGCACCTGCGCGGCAACCGCGGTGTGGCCTCGGCGATGCTGCGCCTGGACCGCGCCGAAGAGCGCGCGCTGCTGCGCGAAGCCGAAAAGCAGCTCACCCGCATCGGCATGCGCGACTCGATGCACGAGCTGGCTGGCAACCTGGCGCTCGGCCCGCAGCGCCTGATGGAAATTGCCCGCGCACTGTGCGCCGACCCGATGCTGCTGCTGCTGGACGAACCCGCCGCCGGCCTGCGCCTGAAAGAAAAGCAGGGCCTGGCCGATGTGCTGCGCCAGTTGCGCGGCGAAGGCCTGAGCATCCTGCTGGTCGAACACGACATGGACCTGGTGATGGGCCTGGTCGACCGCGTTGTGGTGATGGAGTTCGGCACCAAGCTGATCGAAGGCACGCCCGAGGTGGTGCAGGCGAGCCCGGCGGTGCGGGCGGCTTACCTGGGGACGGAGCATTGAGGTGAGAACGTCCTGCTGCGGCTTGAGCGAGCAAAGGCGCGTCCGGGCAGGCCGGAGGGCTTCGCTTCGGCGGTCTCCGACCTGCCCGAACGCACCTTTGCGGCACCGGCTTTTCTATTTGCGGCAAAGAGCGAAACCGGTTCCGCTCGCGGCGGGCGGTGCCCGGCGGGGGCGATTTCTGGGGCGGCGAGGAGCACAGGGCTTGCGGCCCCGCGCGGAGCGCGTTCGTAGACTGACTTGTCGCCGCCTGTTTGAGCGTAGCGCGGCGAAGCAAGCGGAGCGAGTTCGGCGACGGGCCGCGAGACCGAGCACCACAGCGCAGTCGGAGCGCCAGCGCAGACCGTCCCAGCATGAGCCCCCGCCGGGCACCGCCCGTCGCGAGCCGCGCAAACGCCTGCAGCGTGCACTCGATGCAGGCACCCTCGATGCAGGCACCGCCCGCCGCGAGCCGCGCAAACTCCCCAAGGACGTCTCAACCGTCGGAGCCCCATGAAATGAAAACTCCAACCGACGACCTCCTCCTCGACGTCAAGGACCTGCACGCCGGCTACGGCCGCGCCGAAGTCCTGCATGGCTTGAACCTGCAGGCCCGCTCCGGCAGCGTGGTGACGGTGATCGGCCCGAACGGCGCCGGCAAGTCCACCCTGCTCAACGCGCTGATGGGCGTGCTGCCCGCTCGCGGCCAGGTGGCCTACGCAGGCCGCTCCATCGCGCTGCAATCGCTTGAGGAACGCGTGATGCAGGGCATGGCGCTGGTGCCCGAAACCCGCGCGCTGTTCGGCACCATGCCGGTCGAAGACAACCTGCTGCTCGGCGCCTACCGCCAGGTGCGCCTGGGCAACAAAAAGGCCATGGACACGCTCGATGAAGTGTTCACCCTGTTCCCGCGCCTGAAAGAGCGCCGCGCGCAACTGGCCGGCACCTTG
>JANOQS010000130.1:0-4271 GCA_031414975.1 Methylibium sp.
ATGGACCGCGACGACCCGACCAAGGAGCACGACGTGGGCTCGGTCGGCGTGATCGTGTCGATCGACCCGAGCGTGGTGAAGGCGCTGCAGGACGACCAGTTCATCCCGGTCATCTCGCCGCTGGGCTTTGGCTCGGAAAACGAAAACTACAACATCAACGCCGACGTGGTGGCCGGCAAACTGGCCGAGGTGTTGAAGGCCGAGAAGCTGATCATGCTGACCAACATCCCCGGCGTGCTCGACAAAAACGGCAAGCTGCTCACCAACCTGACGGCGCGCGAGATCGACGAGTTGTTTGCCGACGGCACGATCAGCGGCGGCATGCTGCCCAAGATCTCGTCGGCGCTCGACGCCGCCAAGAACGGCGTGAACACCGTGCACATCATCGACGGCCGCGTGCCGCACGCGATGCTGCTGGAGGTGCTGACCGAGCAGGCCTACGGAACGATGATCCGTTCCCATTGAACTCTCTCGCCGCCACCAGCCCGCAGGTCGCGCGCCTGGCACTCGCCGCCGCTTGCGGCGCCGGTTTTCTGTGGGGCACCGGCGCGCTGGTCGTCAACGTGCTGATCGCGCGCCACGGCTTCACGCCCGAGAACATCTCGTTCTGGCGCTTCGTCGTCGGCTCGGGGGTGTTGCTGGCGGTGTTCGGGCGCATGTCGTTGTGGCAGGCCGTGCGGCCGCACTTGCCGCTCGTGATCGGCGCCGGCACGGCGATGGCGCTGTACGTGCTGTGCTGGTTTCTGGGCATCGAGCGCATCGGCGCGGCGGTGCCGACCTTGATTGCGCTGTGCCTGCCGCCGGTGCTGGTGACCTTGGTGGCGGTCGCGCGCGGGCAGGAGCGGCTCGATGGGTCGCTGGTGGCGGTGCTGGCGGCAGCGTTGATCGGCACGGTGTTGATCGTTGCCAGGCACGGCGCCGCGTCGGCCGATGCGAGCCGCCACGATCTGCTGCTCGGTGTCGCCTTTTCGGTCGCCTCGGCGGTGCTCTACGCCGGCTTCACCTTGGTGAGCGGGCGTTTGTCGACGAGCCTGGGTGCCGGGCCGGCAACCACCTGCCTGACCGTGGTGGCCGCCGCGGTGATGGGCCTCACCGCGCTGTACCGGCCGCTGCACTGGCCGGTGGAGGTGGCGCCCGAGGCGTGGTTCCTGTACCTCGGCGTCGTGACCGCGGCGTTGGCGCTGCTCGCCTTCAGCTGGGGCGCGGCGCGCCTGAGCCCGACCGCGCTGACGGTGGCCACGCTGGTCGAGCCGCTCACCGCGGTGTTGCTGGCCGCGCTGCTGCTGGGTGAGCAACTCGGGCCTTGGCAGTGGTTGGGCGGCGCGCTCCTGCTGGGCAGCATCTGGGGCCTGGGCCGGCGCATCGGGCCGGGCGCGCAGGCGGCACGGCATTGAATCCGCCGAACCCGCGCCGGCCGCCGGTCTGGTTGTTCGACCTGGACAACACGCTGCACGACGCGAGCCACGCCGCGTTCGGCCCGACCAGCCGCGCGATGAGCGAGTACATGATCACCCACCTCGGCCTCGAATCCGACGCGGCCGTGGCGCTGCGCCAGCACTATTGGCAGCGCTACGGCGCCACCCTGCTCGGGCTGATGCGCCACCACGATGTGAAGGCCAGCCACTTTCTGCACGAGACCCACCGCCTGCCCGGCTTGGAGCAGCGCCTGCGCACCAGCGCGCACGACCGCGCCGCGCTGAAGCGGCTCCCGGGCCGCCGCTTCATCCTGACCAACGCGCCGCGCGCGTACGCGCTGCGGGTGCTGAACACCTTGCGGCTGGCCGACTGTTTCGAAGGCGTCATCAGCATCGAGGACATGCACATGTTCGGCCATCTGCGCCCCAAGCCCGACGCACGCATGTTCCGCCACGTCTGCGCGCGCCTGAAATTGCGCCCGAGCCGTTGCGTGCTGGTGGAAGACACGCTCGAACACCAGAAGGCGGCACGTGGCATCGGCATGAAAACCGCCTGGATGCAACGCTACCTTGATGGACGCTATCGTGGAAGCTGCGGTGGCACGTTGCGCGACGGCCACAACGCCGGCGTCAAACACCTTGAAGTTGGTGTTCACCCTTGCCGGAAGCCCTCGTACGTGTGTGCCAAAATCAAGACGCTGCAAGCGCTGCGCCACCTGCGATGACCCACACTTCCGACCTGCCTTCCACCGACTCTGAAGAAGACCGTGAACCGCAGGCACTGATCGGTGTGGCCGCCGCTCCGGCGGTGCGCAAGCGGCCTAAGCCGGGCGAGCGCCGGGTGCAAATCCTCGAAACGCTGGCCGGCATGCTGGAGCAGCCGGGCGCCGAGCGCATCACCACCGCCGCGCTGGCCGCCAAGCTCGATGTGAGCGAGGCCGCGTTGTACCGCCACTTCGCCAGCAAGGCACAGATGTTCGAGGGCCTGATCGAGTTCATCGAACAGAGCGTGTTCACGCTCGTCAACCAGATCAACGAACGCGAGCCCCAGCCGTCGGCACAGGTGCACAAGGTGCTCACGGTGCTGCTCCAGTTCGGCGAAAAGAACCCGGGCATGACGCGCGTGATGGTGGGCGACGCGTTGGTGTACGAGAACGCCCGCCAGCTCGCGCGCATCAACCAGTTCTTCGACCGCATCGAGTAGCACCGGCGCCAGAGCCTGCGCGTGGCGGCCGAAGCGGCCGGCTCGGCGCAGCCGACGGTCGAGGCCAACCTGCGCGCATCGGTGCTCACCGCGTTCGTGGTCGGGCGGCTGCAGCGCTTCACGCGCTCGGGCTTCAAGCGCAGCCCGACCGAACAGCTGGACGGCGCCTTGCGCATGCTGGTGGGCTGACAGCGGTTTCGACGCTTCTTCACGATCGATGTTGACGATCCCGGTCGGCGGCCAGCCGCTGACCCTGCTGCCGCAGAAGGCCGCTTTCCTGCCTGATTCGCACACGCTGCTGGTGGCCGATGCGCACATCGGCAAGGCGGTCAGCTTTCGCAAGCTGGGTGTGCCGGTGCCGCGTGGAACGACGACCGAGACCCTGAGCGTGCTGGCCGACCTGGTCGCGCAACTGAGTGCGCGGCGGATCGTGTTCCTGGGCGACTTCCTGCACTCGGCGCGCTCGCACGCGGCCTCAACCCTGGGCGCGGTGGCGCGCTGGCGCCAGGCCCACGCCGAACTGGAGCTCACCCTGGTGCGCGGCAACCACGATGACCGCGCCGGCGATCCGCCCGCGGCCCTGGAGTTCGAATGTGTCGATGAACCGTTGATGCTCGGCGCGCTGGCCTTGTGCCACCACCCGCAGCCGGTGCCCGGAGCCTATGTGCTGGCCGGCCACCTGCATCCCTGCATGCACCTGGGCGGCCGGGCACGCGACCACCTGCGCCTGCCGTGCTTCTGGTTCGGGCCCCAGGTGGGCGTGCTGCCGGCCTTCGGCGCGTTCACCGGCATGCACGGCATTCGTGCGCAGGAAGGCGACCGGGTGTTCGTGGTTGGCGGCGACTCGGTGACCCAGCTACCGATGCGGGCGCCTTGTTGATGGGCGCCTTGTTGACAGCGCGCCGCTACACTGCCGCTTGACTTTTTTACCCCTGACACTGCTCATTGCGCCTGCCCCTTGCCATGTCCAAGCCCGCCGAACCGCTGCTGCAACTCATCACCCGCGCCGAAGCCCTGCTGGGGCGGCTCGAAGCGGTGCTGCCGCACCCGCTGACAGCACCCGACTGGGCCGCGTCGATCGCCTACCGTTACCGCAAGCGCGGCGGCTCGGGGCTGATCGAGCCGGTGCGGCATGTGGCGACGATCCGGCTCGACGCGCTGGTCGAAGTCGAGCCGCAGAAGGAGCGGCTGGTGCGCAACACCGAGCAGTTCGTCGCCGGTTTCGGCGCCAAC
Organism: Methylibium sp.; assembly: GCA_031414975.1. Lineage (GTDB taxonomy): Bacteria > Pseudomonadota > Gammaproteobacteria > Burkholderiales > Burkholderiaceae_C > LGRD01. The sequence continues at coordinate 3,853 of JANOQS010000130.1, forward strand.
AACGTGCTGCTGACCGGCGCGCGCGGCACCGGCAAGAGCTCTCTGATCAAGGCCGTGCTGAATGAGTTTTCGCCGCGCGGGCTGCGCCTGATCGAGGTCGACAAGACCGACCTGGTGGACCTGCCCGACATCGTCGACCTGGTGGCCGAGCGGCCCGAGCGCTTCATCGTGTTCTGCGACGACCTGAGCTTCGACGAAGGCGAGCCCGGCTACAAGGCGCTCAAGTCCATCCTCGACGGTTCGATCTCGCAGGCCAGCGACAACGTGCTGATCTACGCCACCAGCAACCGCCGCCACCTGCTGCCCGAGTACATGAAAGAGAACCTCAGCTACAAGCACCTCGACAACGGCGAAGTGCACCCGGGTGAGGTGGTGGAAGAAAAGATCTCGCTCAGCGAACGTTTCGGCCTGTGGGTCAG
>JANOQS010000131.1:0-10311 GCA_031414975.1 Methylibium sp.
GGAAAGTCCTTCGGATCGATCATGGCCATCTCCCGGGCAGGTGTGGACCGTGAAGGTACGTCCAAACGCCGCGGAAGCGCATCCCTAATCGACCGGAGGGCCGCCCCCTGCTGCGGCGTCGTCAGGCGCGCATCAAACGAACCACGAAGCCGCGCCGCGGCGGCACGCCACCGCGGTTGGCCCAGCTCACGCGCAAGCCGTGCAGCGCGGCAATCCGCGTCACGATCGACAGGCCCAGGCCGCTGCCCGAGGTGTCCTGCCCCGGCGTGCGAAAGAAGCGGTCGCCCAGGCGCGCGAGGTGTTCATCGTCCACGCCAGGGCCGTCGTCGATGACCTCGATGCGGTCGTGCAGCAGGCGCAGGCTCACGGTCTGGCCGCGGGCCGAGTGGCGCAGCGCGTTGTCGAGCAGGTTGCGCAGCATCGCGGCCACCAGTTCGCTGTCGCCCTGCAACGCCAGCGGCGTTTCGCCGGCCGGCGGCCACACGCATTCGAGCTCGACGCCGCCCCGATCGGCCAGCGGCAACAACTCGCCGAACAGCCGCTCCACCAGCGCCGGCCAAGCCACCGCCTGCCGGGCGTCTGCCGAGGCAGGCTGGTCCAGGCGCGACAGCGACAGCAGCTGCGCCACCAACCGGCCCATGCGCGCCAGGCCTTGGGCGATCTTGTCGGGCGTGGGCTGCGTCGGTGGTGGCGGTTGCGTCGGTTGTGGCGGCACCCCTGCGGCCGCCTGCAGACGCTGCGCGTCCCATTGCGCCTGCAGCGCGGCCAGCGGCGTGCGCAACTCGTGCGCCGCGTCGGCGATGAAGCGGCGTTCGCGCTCGTGGCTGTCGGCAATCCGCGCGAGCATCGTGTTCGTGGCGCGCAGCAGCGGCTGCAAGTCGGTGGGCAGGTCGTCGGCCGCCAGAGCTTGCAGGTCGTTCGCCGGGCGCCGGTCGATCTGGGCGGTCAGTGCGCGCACCGGCTTCAACGCCTGGCGCACCGCACCGGCCATCACCAGCAGCAGCACCGGCAAGGTCAGCACCCAGGGCACGAGCTGGCTGGCGAGCAGGTTCCAGACCAGCTCTTCGCGCTCCTCCTGCTTCTGGCCGACGGCGATCTGCCAGTCGCCCGAGGCCGAGGGCACGTAGTAGACCCGCCAGGCCTCCCCGTCCAGCACGAGGTCGACAAAGCCTTGCGCGCCGCGCCGCGCCGGCAGCAGAACGCCTTCGCGATCGACCAGCAACAACTGGTCGCGCCGGTTCCAGACCGCGATCGACAGGTCGTCCAGTTCGGAGTCTCCCAGCGAGCCGGGCGAGATCGGTGCGGCGACTGCTGGCGTGTCGTTCAGCGACGCCGAGGGCAAGGTGGACAGCACCTGGCGCGCCAGCCGGATCTGCTGGGTGTCGAACAGCTCGTTGATCTCGAAACGCGCGCGGTTCAGCCCGAACAGCAGGCCGGCTCCCCAGACCAGCGGCGCGCTCAACAGCAGCAGGATCAACAAGCGGCGTTGCAAGGTCATGGCGAGCTCAGGTCGGCTTCGGCGCCCAGCGCATAGCCCACGCCGCGCAAGGTGCGGATCAGCTTGGGGTGGAGCTTGCGGCGCAGGTGGTGCACGTGCACTTCGAGCGCGTTGCTGTCGATGTCCTGCTCAAAAGCGTAGAGCCGGTCTTGCAGGTGCGCCTTGGACATCACACGCTGCGGGTGCGCCAGCAGCAATTCCAGCAAGGTGGTCTCGCGTGGTGCCAGTTCGACGCGCTGGCCGTGCCACTCCACGCTGCGCGTGGCGGGCTGGAAAGCGAGCGGCCCGTGGCGCCACACCGGTTCGGGCCGGCCGTGGCTGCGGCGCAGCACGGCGCGCGCGCGGGCCGCGATCTCGGCGGTTTCGACCGGCTTGACCAGGTAATCGTCGGCGCCTTCGTCGAGCCCGGCGATGCGCTGCTCGGTGCCGTCGCGCGCGGTCAGGATCAGCACCGGCACGCGTTCGCTGCGGGTGCGCCAGCGCGCCAGCCAGTGCAATCCGTCGCGGCCCGGCAGGCCCAGGTCCAGCAGCACCAGATCGAAGGCGCCAGCGGCCAGCGCCGCGTCGGCCTGTTCACCGTCGCCCACCCAGTCGACCACGAAGCCGAGCGCGCGCAGGCCCTGGGCCAGGCCGTCGCCGAGCAGTGGGTCGTCTTCGACGATCAGGAGGCGCATGGGGGTTCGATGGGGTCGCCGCTAAGGTTCTCTTAAGGTCGCATCACTACGGTACGCGGCCATGACCGCTACTGCACCCAACCCCGCCACCCTGGCCGTCTTTGCGGGCCTGTGGCTGGCCAGCGTGTGCAACTGGCCATTGTGGCGTGCGTTGTGGGCCCTGCCCGAAATGCAATCGCCGCGCGGCCTGCTGTTCCTGCTCTGCCTGGGGCTGATGATCGCCGCACTGGCCGCCGCGGTGCTGGCGCTGCTGGCCTGGCGGCGCAGCATCAAGCCGGCCATCGGGGTGCTGGTGCTGGCGGCTGCGTTCGGCGCGCACTTCATGGGCAGTTACGGCGCGGTGATCGACCCGACGATGATGGTCAACGTGCTGGGCACCGACGTGCACGAAATCCTCGACCTGCTCAACGGGCGCCTGCTGGCCGGCGTGGCGGTGCTGGCCGGCGTGCCGCTGCTGCTGCTGCGGCGTGTGCGGCCGGCGCGCGTGGGCGCGGGCGGCCAGGCCTGGCGCAATGCAATGGTGCTTGTGGGCTCGCTCACGCTGCTGGTCACGCTGGCGGTGCTGAGCTTTGCCGACCTGTCTTCGACCCTGCGCAACCACAAGTCCTTGCGCTACCTGATCAACCCGGCCAACTCGTTCTATGCGTTGGGCCGCTTGGCCGTGCAGGCCCAGGCCCGGCCGGTGGGGCCGCCGCTGGCGATCGGCACCGACGCCACCTTGTTGCCGCGGCCGGCCGGCGCACCGCCGCCGCTGCTGATGCTGGTGGTGGGCGAAACGGCCCGCGCTGATCACTTCTCGGCCAACGGTTACGCACGGCCGACGAACGCCGAGACAGCGCCGCTCGGGCTGGTGAGCTTTCACGACGTCACGTCTTGCGGCACGAACACCGCGGCGTCCTTGCCCTGCATGTTTTCGCACCTCGGTCGCGAAGGCTTTCTGGCCCGCGAACAGGAGCATGAAAACCTGCTCGACCTGCTCCAGCACGCCGGTCTGGCCGTGCTGTGGCTGGACAACCAGGCGAGCTGCAAGGGCCTGTGCGTGCGCGTGCCGAACGCGATGGCGCGCGACGCGCCGCCCGGAACCCGCCACGCCGACGGATTGTGCGACGGCGATGAATGCCTGGACGAAGCCCTGCTGACCGGCCTGGACCAGCGCTTGGCCGCACTGCCCGAAGCGCAGCGCGCGCGCGGCGTGGTGCTGGTGCTGCACCAGATGGGCAGCCACGGGCCGGCGTACTACAAGCGCTCGCCGCCGCAGCGCAAGCCCTATCTGCCGGAGTGTTCCACCAACGTGCTGCAGCAGTGCGCGCACGAGCAACTGGTGAATGCCTTCGACAACTCCATCGCCTACACCGACCATGTGCTGGCGCGCGGCATCGGCTGGCTGGCGCAGCAGCAGGACCGTTTCGCACCGGCACTGCTGTATGTGTCGGACCACGGCGAATCGCTGGGTGAGAACAACCTGTACCTGCACGGCTTGCCCTACGCCGTGGCCCCGCGTGAGCAGAAGCATGTGCCGTGGCTGATGTGGCTGCCGCCGCAGACGGAGGTGGCCACAGGCGTGCGGGCCGACTGCCTGCGCACGCAGCAGGACGCGGTGCTCACGCACGACCACCTGTTCCATACCGTGATGGGGCTGGTGGGCGTGACCAGCCGCGAATACCGGCAGGCGCTCGACGTGTCGCACGCCTGCCGCTCGGGTTGAGCCCGGTGCAGCACATATCGCGCCGGCCCGGGTGGGCCTGGTGGGTTTGGGACTTGGGCGTGACGGCGGTGGCGCTGCTGCTGCTGCTGGCCTGGGACGCCTCGGGTGCCGACCTTCGCGTGGCGCAAATGTTCGGCACGACCGGCGGGTTTGCGTGGCAGCAGCACTGGCTGACCGCGCAGGTTCTGCATGGGGGAGGCCGCGTGCTGAGCGGGGCGCTGCTGCTGGTCATGCTCGCGCACCTGTGGCGCCCGCTGCCGTTTGCGCCGCGCATGCAGCGCGCCGAGCGGCTGTGGTGGTTGCTGGCCACTTTGGCGTGCCTGCTGCTGATCCCTTTCGTCAAGAACCGCTCGCTGGTCAGTTGCCCGTGGGACCTGGCGCAGTTCGGCGGCGCCGCGCGTTACCTGCCGCACTCGGCCATGCAGGCCTGGGTCGGCCCGGGCGATGGTGGGCCCGGCCGCTGTTTTCCGTCGGGCCATGCATCGGGTGCGTTCAGCTTCGTCACCGGCTGGTTCGTGCTGCGCGGTGCGTCGGCCCGGGTTGCGCGGGGCTGGCTGCTCGGCGTGTGCGCGCTCGGGTTGGTGTTCGGTGTGGCGCAGGTGGCGCGCGGCGCGCACTACCCCAGCCACGTGGCCTGGACGGCCTGGCTCTGCTGGGCTGCCGCTGCCTCTTCATGGCATGTCGCACAGCCGGCCTCTCGTGGGCCGGCACGGTGCAGGACGCGATCGAGCTCATCGCCGACAACGGCGAGCGCTTCATCGCGCTTTACCAGTTCGACTGGCACAGCGGCGCGTGGTCGCACCCGCTCGATACGGCCCAGCCCGGCCTGCTGGCGCTGGTGGCTCGGTCCGGCGCACGGCACACCACTGCAGCGGCGCCGCCGCCCATGAGCCACCGCGCCTGCCTGGCGCGTGCGCAAGAGGTTCTCCTGGCGGTGCCCGCGCCTTCGCCCGGATCGAGCTTCCTGCCACAAGGCTTGCCTGCCGCTCTGGTGGGTTTCGGCCACTGAGGGCCGCGCCGCGGGCCCTGGCCCACCCCGCCTGCGCATGGCACAAAATGCCGATTCCTGCACGCAGCGGGAAACCTGCTGCTCTGGTACCGTTCTGCCCAAATCATCCCTTGGAGACTTCGCATGAGCGGATTGCAAGAACGCCTGCGTGCGCTGTCACCCGCCGAATTGAAGGGCATCCGCCGCGGCATCGAAAAGGAGAGCCTGCGTGCCCTGCCCGGTGGCGGTTTGGCCCTCACGCCGCACCCGGCCGGGCTCGGCTCGGCGCTGACGCACCCGCACATCACCACCGACTACAGCGAATCGCAGCTCGAGCTCATCACCGGCGTGCATGGCGACGTGGACGCCTGCATTGCCGAGTTGCGGCACGTGCACCAGGTGGTCTACCGCGAGATCGGCGACGAGATGCTGTGGGTCGGCAGCATGCCCTGTGGTCTGCCCACCGATGAAACCATTCCGATCGGCCGCTATGGCTCGTCGAACGTCGGCCGCGCGAAGAGCGTGTACCGCATGGGGCTGGGGCACCGCTACGGCCGGCGCATGCAGACGATCTCGGGCATCCACTACAACTGGTCGATGCCGGGCGTGTCGACCGAAGCCTACTTCGGGCTGATCCGCAACTTCCGGCGCCATTCGTTCCTGCTGCTGTACCTGTTCGGCGCGTCGCCAGCGGTCTGTTCCACCTTCGTGGCGGGTCGCGAGCACGAGTTGCAGGTGCTCAAGGACCACACCTTGTACATGCCGCACGGCACCACCTTGCGCATGGGGCGGCTCGGTTACCAGAGCGACGCGCAGGCGACCTTGGCCGTCAGCTACAACAGCCTGGAGAGTTACGGCGCGTCGCTGCAGACCGCGTTGACGCGGCCTTACCCGGCGTACGAGAAGGTCGGCATCCGCAACCCCGGCGGCGACTACAACCAGCTCAGCTCCAGCCTGCTGCAGATCGAGAACGAGTTCTACGGCACGATCCGCCCCAAGCGCGTGATCTTCCCTGGCGAGCGCCCGCTGCATGCGCTGCGCGAGCGCGGCGTGGAGTACGTGGAAGTGCGCTGCATGGACCTGGACCCGTTCGTGCCGGTCGGCATCCAGGCCCAGACCACGCGCTTCATCGACGTGTTCCTGCTCCACTGCCTGCTGACCGACAGCCCGCCCGACACGCCTGAGGAGATCCAGGCGCTCGGCCGCAACCAGCACCTCACCGCATCGCGCGGGCGCGAGCCCGGCTTGCGCCTGGAGCGCGACGGCGGCCCGATGCCGCTGGTCGACTGGGGGCTGCAGATCGTCGAACAATGCCACCCGATTGCCGAAGCGCTCGACACACTGCACGGCGGCTCGAACTACCGCGACGCATTGCACACTGCCACCGCCGGCCTGCGCGAACCCGACAGCCTGCCCTCTGCCCACGTGCTGCAGGCGATGGCGCAAGACTTCGACAGCTCCTACGTGCGCTTCACCCGCGCGCAGTCCGAAGCGACCAAGAAAAAGCTGCTCGGCCTGCCGCTGGCGCCCGACGTGCAGGCCCACTTCGCACGCCTGGCGCAAGCGTCGGTCGATGAGCAGAAGAAGATCGAGTCGCTCGACAGCCTGCCGTTCGAGATCTACCGCCAGCAGTATGTGTCGGCCGAACGGCTGGGGGTTCACAAGCGGGCCAAGGCGGCGGTCGGGGTCGCGGCGCGGTAGGGGTCGTAAACAGTTCACTTCATGCCCAGCATACTGAAGACTGATTCGCAGGCCTTGTATCTTTGCGAATCGCTGGAGCATTGTCATGCCCGACACCGTCGCTGAACTGGCCCAACGCGGTCGCGCCCTGGACGCGAAGGACCGTGAACGGCTTGTAGACCTCCTCCTCGACTCGCTTGTCGAGTCCCCAGACCCGCAGGTTGAAGAGGCGTGGCGCCAAGAGATCAGACGCAGGGTTGCCGCGTACCAACGTGGCGAGGCTGTGCTCTATGACGCTGATGAAGTCATGGCCGAGGCCAAGCGGATCGCACCTTGAAGCGACTGCGGCTTGAGCTGACGAAAAGCCCCGACGCCTGAGCCCGGTCGGCGTCGCGATCAACCCCCCGCAAAGAGGAGAAATCAGAATGCCGTTGCGCGTGACCGTCTGGGGCGAAAACGTCCATGAAAAGAAGCACAAGGCCGTTGCCGAGTTGTATCCGAAAGGCATGCACGCCTGCATTGCCGATGCGCTGAACACCGACCAGGAGATCACCGCCCGCTGCGCCACGCTGGACATGCCGGAACACGGCCTCACCGAGGCGGTGCTTGCGCAGACTGACGTGCTGACCTGGTGGGGCCACGCCGCTCACGAACAGGTGGCCGATGCGATCGTCGACCGCGTGCAGCGCCGCGTGCTCGAAGGCATGGGCCTGATCGTGCTGCACAGCGGCCACCACTCGAAGATCTTCAAGCGCCTGATGGGTCACAACTGCGACCTGGTCTGGCGCGAGGCCGGCGAGCGCGAGCGCTTGTGGGTTTGCAACCCCGGCCATGCGATTGCGCAGGGGCTGCCGGCGTGGTTCGACATCGAACACGAAGAGATGTACGGCGAGCCGTTCGGCATTCCGAACCCGGACGAGGTGGTGTTCCTGTCGTGGTTCGCCGGCGGCGAAGCGTTCCGCAGCGGCGTGACCTACCGGCGCGGCGCCGGCAAGGTGTTCTACTTCCGCCCCGGCCATGAAACCTACCCGACCTACCACCACGCGGTGGTGCAGCAGGTGCTGCGCAATGCGGTCAAGTGGGCCCGGCCGGAGGGGCAATTCGCCTGGGGCGCGCCGAACCGGCCGATCGAGGCGTCGCTCGAGCCGCTGAAGGAACACGGCCCGTCGGTGCACTGATGGCGGTGCTCCGCATCGGCATCGTCGGCACCGGCGGCATGGCGCGCGCGCATGTGGCGGCGTTCCAGGCCATTCGCGGCGTGCGAGTGGCCGCCTGCATGGACGTGGTGCCGGGCCGCGCCCAGGCGTTCGCGGCGGCCCACGGCATACCGCTCGCCACCGAAGATCCGGACGAACTGTTTGCTGCGGTCGACGCCGTCAGCATCGTCACGCCCGACCGCTTTCATGCCGAGCCCACGCTGGCTGCGCTGCAGGCCGGCAAACACGTGCTGTGCGAAAAGCCGCTCACGGTGACGGTGGACGAAGCACGCCGGGTCGCCGCCGCGGCGGCCGCGCGGCCGGAGTTGATCGGCATGGTCAACCTGAGCTACCGGCGTTCGGCGGCGTCATTGGCTGCGGCCAAGCTGGTGGCCGCGGGCAAGCTCGGCGCGCTGCGCCATGTTCAGTCGCACTACCTGCAGTCGTGGCTGGCCAGCGACCTGTGGGGCCACTGGAGCAGCGAGGCTTTTCTGTGGCGCCTGCAGACCGCCGCCGGCTCGGGCGGCGTGTTGGGCGACGTGGGCGTGCACATCCTCGACCTGACGAGCTTCGTGGCCGGCGACGTGGCGCGCGTGCGTTGCGACCTGCGCAGCTTCGACAAGCTGCACGGCGGCAAGGCTCACAGCACATGGCAGAGCAAGCCGCTCGACGCCAACGACACCGCACTGATCCAGCTCGATTTCGCCAGCGGTGCCACCGGCGTGGTGCAGGCCACGCGCTGGGCCACCGGGCACATCAACCACCTGCGTGTGGAAGTGAATGGCACCGATGGCGCGCTGCGCTTCGACCTGGACGAAAGCGAAGAGCGCCTGCACGTCTGCCTGGGCCGCGACGTGAAACATGGGCACTGGAAGGCGCGCGAGTTCAAGCCGGCCCCGACCGTGTGGCAGCGCTTCGTGCGGGCCGTGAAGTCCGGCAAGCCGGAGCAGCCCGACATCGCGCGCGGCGCGCTGATGCAGGTGATGCTCGATGCCTGCACGCGCTCGGCAGCGTCGCAGCGCTGGGAAAGCGTCGCCTGATCACGATGTGAGCCCGCGCTGCTCATGCCATTGCGCCAGCGACATGTCGGGGTATTCATCGAAACGCGCATCGCCGGGCCGGCCTTCCGGCTCGACCCACGCGGCTTTGGAGCCGAGCATCAAGTGAACGTGCTCCGGCGGCTTGGGCAGGGGCGTGTCGATCGCGCTGGCATGCGGGTGCACCAGCTCCGGCCAGGTCGGGTCCCACAACCACAGCGCGCTGCCGCAGCGGCTGCAGAAGTGGCGGTGGCCGGTGCTCTGGCGCTGCTGCTCCCCCTCGCCGACCAGCGCACGGTAGATGCGCAACTGGCGCTTGCCCTTCAGCACCTTCAGCGTTGCCGCATCGGCGCCGAGGTTGATCGCATACCCGCCGGCACCCGCCGTCTTGCGGCAGATCGAGCAATAGCAGCGCATGAACGGGTACGGCTGTGCCGATTGCACGCTGAACTTCACGCTGCCGCAATGGCATGAACCGTCGAGATGCATCGTCGAACTCCTGGGCCGCGCCGGCCCGACCTTCGGGATGGCGATTTTGCGCTGCGTGTCGAAACCGCTGACGTTCGTTCGTCGTCAGAATGAATCCACTCAAGATGAGCCCCATGACACTTCTCCTGCCGACCCTCGCCGCCGCCCTGCTCGCCACCGGCGCCGCCACGGCCGCGCCGGTGACCTACAAGGTCGACCCGGCCCACACCTTCCCCAGCTTCGAGGCCGACCACATGGGCATCTCGGTGTGGCGCGGCAAGCTCAACAAGAGCAGCGGCACCGTCACGCTGGACAAGGCCACCGGCAGCGGCACGGTGGACATCGTGATGGACCTGGCCAGCATCGACTTCGGCCTGCCCGAGCTGAACCGCTGGGCGATCGGCGCCGACTTCCTCAACACCCGCAAGCACCCGAAGGCCACCTACAAGGGCCGCTTCGACGGCGCCGCCGGCGGCATGCCGACGCAGGTGCTGGGCGAGCTCACGCTGCACGGCGTCTCGCGGCCGGTGGCGCTGAAGATCAACCTGTTCAAGTGCATCCCGCACCCGCTGTTCAAGCGCGACCTGTGCGGCGCCGACGCGACCGCGACCTTCAACCGCGACGAGTTCGGCCTGGGCGTCGGCAAGGAGTACGGTTTCAACATGGACGTCAACCTGCGCATCCAGGTGGAGGCGGTGGCGGTGCCCTGAGGCCCGGCCTGAACGGCAGCCCTTATGCGCCACGCGCCAACTGTTCCAGCAGCGCCGCCGTGCCCTGTCGCCATGGCGTCGCACGGCGCTGCGCCGGTGTGACCAGGCACAAGGTGTACTTGATACCGGGCTGCCGATGGGTGTCACCGCCAGCCGCTTGAGATGCTGGTACGGACGAATGGCGTCTTCGGCGAGCGCCGCATGACCCATGCCCGCGGCCACGAGATCGAGGATCACCGGAATGCTGGAGCCGACCGGTTCGTCCCGGCGCGCGGCCAGGTCTTCCTTCGCCTTCGCCACAAGGTGCAGGATGCCGTGGCAATGGTCGAGCAGTTGCCGGCCGATCTCCGTCAGT
>JANOQS010000132.1:0-2594 GCA_031414975.1 Methylibium sp.
CTTGACGGTGACAAACGCGTAGCTGACCGTCAGGTCGGGGTGGTGCCAGGCCGCTTCGGCCAGGTGGCCGACGGTGTTGACGACCATCAGGGTGCTCTTCCAGCCGGTGGTCTTGTACTTGCGGCGGATCCAGCCGTCTTCGAAGTACCAGTGCGGCAGCTCGGCCTTCAGCCGCGCTTCGATCTCTTCAAGCGTGTAGACCTCGTTGGAGGATGATTTCTTGCGCCACTGTGCCATCGGATTCTCCTTGGACTGCCGCCTTCACACCACCACCGGTTCGGGCTCCAGGCGGATGCCGAACCGGCCGTAAACACTTTCCTGGATCGCACGCGCCAAGGTCATCACCTCGGAGCCGATGGCGCCGCCGCGGTTCACCAGCACGAGCGCCTGCTTTTCGTAGACGCCGGCTTGGCCGACGGTCTTGCCCTTCCAGCCGCATGCGTCGATCATCCAGCCGGCGGCGAGCTTGATACTGCCGTCGGGCAGCGGGTAGTGCACCACCGTCGGGTCGCGGCCGATGATGTCGCGGCACTGTTCGGGCGTGACCAGCGGGTTCTTGAAGAAGCTGCCGGCGTTGCCGATCACGGCCGGGTCGGGCAGCTTGGCGCGGCGGATGGCGCAGACCCAGTCGAACAGTTGCTGCGCGCTGGGCGAGGCAATGCCGGTCTCGTGCATCTTGCGCTCGATGTCGAGGTAGCCCAGCACCGGCTTCCACGGCCGCGGCAGGCGAAAGCGCACGCGGGTGATGACGCTGCGGCCGGCGAGCGAATGCTTGAACACGCTGTCGCGGTAGCCAAAGGCGCAGATCTGGGGGTGCAAGGTGACGCTGCGGCCGGTGACCAGGTCGACCGCGTCGAGGCTCTCGAAACGGTCTTGCAACTCCAGCCCGTAAGCGCCGATGTTCTGCACCGGCGCCGCGCCCACGGTGCCGGGGATCAGCGCCAGGTTTTCCAACCCGGGCCAGCCCTGCGCCAGCGTCCAGGCCACGAGCGCGTGCCAGTCCTCGCCGGCACCGGCTTCGACGATCCAGGCGTCGGGCCGTTCTTCGACCAGCCGCATGCCACGCACCTCGACCTTCAGCACCACTTGCGGCATGTCGCGCGTGAGAATGATGTTGCTGCCACCGCCGAGCACGAACTTGGGCGCGCGGCCCATCGCCGGGTCGTCGACCACCCGGCGCACGTCGGCGTCGCCGGTGATGCGCACGAGCGTTTGCGCCACCGCCGGAAGGCCGAAGGTGTTGTAGGGTTTGAGGCTGACGCCCGACTCGATGTGCATGGCAGAATTTTGGCCGATTACCCGCGCCTTGAGGCGACAATCCGCACATGCCCAGCTTTGACACCGTGCTCGACCCCAACCTCGTCGAGGTCAAGAACGCCGTCGACCAGACGGCCAAGGAAATCGGCACGCGCTTCGACTTCAAGGGTTCTTCCGCCAAGGTCGAGCTGAAGGAGAAGGAACTCACGCTGTGGGCCGACAGCGACTTCCAGATCGGCCAGGTGATGGACATCCTGATCGCCAAGCTCACCAAGCGCAGCGTCGATGCGCGCTTCATCGACCGCAGCGCCAAGATCGAGAAGATCGGCGGCGACAAGGTCAAGCAGGTGCTGATCGTGAAGAGCGGCATCGACAGCGACACCGCCAAGAAGATCCAGACCGCCATCAAGCAGAGCAAGCTGAAGGTGCAGGCCGCGATCCAGGGTGACACGGTGCGCGTGACCGGCGCGAAGCGCGACGAACTGCAAGCCGCGATGGCACTGATCCGCAAGGACGTCGCCGACGCGCCGTTGTCGTTCGACAACTTCCGGGACTGAGCGTGCGGCAAGGCCTGCGCTCGACCATCGGGCTGCTGGCCTCTCTGCTGGTGTCAGTGCTGGCCCCTGTGTTCTGCGGCGCCGCTCTGGCCCAAACTGTCTCCATGAGCGGCAGCCTGGGCAGCAAGGCGCTGCTGGTGATCGACGGCACACCGCGCACCGTGGCGGTCGGCAGCACCGTGCAGGGTGTCAAGTTGCTCGCGGTGAACGGCGACGACGCCACGGTGCAGGTGGCCGGCAAGCGCGTGACCTTGCGCATGGGCGCCGCGCAGGTCAACCTGGGCGGCGTGGCCAGCGCGGGCGGCGGCTCGCAGATCGTGCTGACGGCCGGCAGCGGCGGGCACTTCTTCACCAGCGGCTCGATCAACGGCAAGTCGGTGCGCTTCGTGGTGGACACCGGCGCCACGCACATCGCGCTGAGCCAGATGGTGGCCGACAGCATCGGCCTGGCCTACCGCCAAGGCCAGCGCGGCATGAGCAACACCGCCAACGGCCAGGTGCCGGTGCACCGCGTGACGCTCGACGTGGTGCGCGTGGGCGACGTGCAGGTCTACAACGTCGACGCCACCGTGCTGCCGGCCCAGATGGAGCAGGTGCTGCTGGGCAACAGCTTCCTGACCCGCTTCCAGCTCAAGCGCGAGAACGACACGTTGACCTTGGACAAGAAGCCGTGAAGAACGGGCCCGACGCGGAACCGCCGCTGGAAGCATTCACGCCCGCGTGGGCGCGCCACGCCGTCTGGTACCAGATCTTCCCCGAGCGCTTCTGCAACGGCGACCC
>JANOQS010000133.1:0-3960 GCA_031414975.1 Methylibium sp.
GGCTTGGGCCGGCTGTTCACCAGGCGCGTCGGCGCGGGCGTGTCCCAGCGCAGGCCTTGTTCGGTGGTGTAGGTCCAGCGCACCTGGGCCACGGTGAGCTGCGTGCTGCGCGGGCCGAAGCCCTCCATCGCGCGCAGGCCCAGCAGGCCGTCACCGCGGGTCAGCGTCTGCAGCGTGAGGCGAGCGCGAAAGCGGCCGGGCGTGGGGGCATCCGTGCGGTCACCCCTGGCATCGGGGCGCGGTTCAGGGTTGATGGCCATCAGGCGACGATGGTATGGTCAGGCCGGGCGCGCAAGCCGAACCAAGCCGAACCGCGTGCCCGAACCGCAACGGATCCTCACCGATCCCCACAGAAAGGCCCACCATGCAGACGCTTGAAACGATGCGCAGCCTGGGCCTGCTGACGCGAGAACAGTACCTCGAGATCACCGCCTACGTGATGGTGAACTCGTCTCCCGAGCAGATTTTGGCGATGCCGGCGCACCTGTGGCAGGCCGTGCTGCACGCCGACTCGCTGCTGTACCCGAACGGAGACGGCGCCGCGGTGCATTGAGCGGCGGGTCGCGGCCCGCTGCGGCCCGGCGCGGCGCGAAATCAGGGCCCGTCCACCTCGAGCAGGAAGTGGCGCGAGTTCGGGCTCAGCGCCTTTTCTTCGTAGAACGCCACCGAGCGCAGCCCGATCTGCACGTCGCGCCAGATCGACACGGGTTCCGAAGGCCGGCCCTGCGCGTCCAGGAACCGGGTGCGCAGGCGGACCCACATCGCGCTGTCGGTGCAGTTGGCCAGCTCCGATTGCAAGGTGGCCAGCCCGGTCGGCGACGTGCCGATCTCGACACTGCGGATCGACAGCCGCTCGCCCAGCAGCGGCGACACCAGCACCGAATCGACCCCGGGGCGGCTGGCAGCCACTGCCGTGCCGGTGGCGGCGATGAACGCGCTGCCGACCTGCGTCTGCGCACGCGCCGGCCGGCAGCTCACCGACGCGGGCGGCGCCGCCGACTGGCAGGCCGACAGGCCCGCTGCAACCAGCAGCGGCAGCAGCACCGCCGCCGAGGCCGCACGCGCCGGCCGGCGATCAGCGATAGACCACATCGTCGGCCCCGGCGCGTTCCACTTCATAAAGGCCGGTCCAGACGATGTTGCTCGTCTCCACGTCCACGAGCTCGAAGACGAACTGGCTGTAGCGCTGCTGCATGCCGGTCTTGCCCTGCACCGAGTCGAGCGTCGAGAAGGTGCCGGCCAGGCGGTAGTCGGCGCCCAGCTGGGCCTTGCTCATCGGCTTGCTGCCGCTGTCGGTCACGCCGTCGCGCTTGAGGTCGCGTTCGGCCGCCACCATGCTGGCGTGGCGCCGGCCGACGAACATCAGCCGGCCCGCCGCCGCGCGGTTGAGCTCGACCAGCAGGCGCTGCGAGATGAGGTTGCGGTTCATCGGCTGGCTGCCGTCGATCTTGAAATACTGCGCGTCGATGATTACCCGCGGCGCCGGGCCGCCGTCGCCCATCACGCCCTTGGAGCTGAGGATGTCGCGCGCCATCTGGTTGGTCATGGCGGCGATGTCACGGCCGCCGACACCCACGCCCTGGACGGGCCCGCGCGAGCCGACGGCGACCTCTTGCACACCCAGGCCGCTGCTGTTGACCGGGGCGGGCGCGCTGGCGCAGGCACCGAGTGCGGCGCAGGCGAGCACAGCAAGGAATCGGGAATGTGGGGTCATGGCGTGGGCCTCTCGGGTGGTGTGGGGAGGGGGCGGAACGAGATCAGAACGAGGCCCGCAGGAACAACCGGAAGGCTTCGTTGGGCTTGTCGCGGTCGTCTTCCATCGGCTCGGCTGGCCAGGGCGACGGGTTGCCGATGCCGCCCTGCGTCGCATCGAGCGCCGAAAATTCGCGGCTGTAGGCGAAGGAGCATTTGTCAGCATGGGTCGCGGCGATCAGTGCCGGCCGCGGCTTCTTTGTGGCCGTGGTGACGAAGGCCTTGGGCTCCAGGCCCATCTCGGTGCCATAGGCCTCGATGAACACGTACTTCGGCAGCGAGCCCCAATAGCGCGTGTCGGCCTCGGTCTTGGTCGACCTCGAGGCCAGCGACGCGAACGACCCGATCAGCGACGCGCCGGCGCCGAGCATGCCCAGGTTCTTGGCCACGCTGAGCTTGTCGGAGCCGAGTGTCGACAGCGAACCGTACAGCGCCGCCGAAGCGACCGAGCTGCTGATGTCGGACAGGGCTGCGGTCGTTTCCTTGAACTGCACCTTGCCGTCCAGCAGGCCCTGGATCGGCCGGCCGCCGCGCGTGAGCGCGAGCCAGTCCAGGTTGGCAGCCACGCCCTGGCGCGCCGCTTCGGCCGGCGGCCGGGCGTAGTTCACCTGCACGCCCTGGCTCACGTCCGGCTGGGGAAAAAAGCTCAGGATGTTCTTGGCGTCACCCAGCGTGACCTTCTCGGGGCCGATGCCGCGGTCGAACAAGGTGATGTGGCGCGGAAAGGCCGGGTGGGCGAGCTTGAAGTACGGGTCGATCGCGTACTTCTGCATCGCCGCCAGCAGCTCGTCGGCGCGCTGGGCGTCGCCGTCGCAGGCCGAAGCCCAGGCCGCCAGGTAGGTGGGCAGCGCAAAGGAGCGGTCGTACTTTTCAGTCTGGCCCATCGCGTTCTGCAGGTCCGACTGCAGGAAGGCCGCGCGCGCGTTCTGGAAGTCGCCCTCGCGCAGGTACAGCAGGCCGCGGTAGTAGAACGCCATCGCGCGTTCGTAGGGCTCGCCCTTGAAGTCTTTCACGCCCTCGGCCGACCACAGCGACTTGGCCTTTGCCGCGTTCGGGTCGTCGGCGTAGATGCGCAGGATGCGCGCGGTCGATTGGTCGAGCGCCTTTTCGGCAATGTCGTGCCGGGTCACTTCCAGCGCCGCCAGTGCCAGCAGGTTGAGGTTGAGCACGGCGTTCCACTCACCCTCCATGTAAAGCGTGTGGAAGAACTGCTTCAGGGCCTCGGGCTTGTTCTTGATGAAGGCGTCGGCCTCCTTGATCAGCTCCTTCTCGGACTTCGACCCCCAACCCGCGACCGCCGCGTGCGCGAACACGGCGGCCGCCAGCGCGAGCAGTGCCGAGCGGCAGCGGCGTGCCAGGCCAGTGACAGGTGGCGTGCGCATCAAGGGTCCGCCGTCACTGCTGGCCGGGGCCGAGGAAGCGCTTGGCGTCCTGGCGCAATTCGATCAGCTCGTCTTCGGTCGGCGGGATGTAGCGCAGCCGGATCGTGAAACCGACCGCCTGCCCCGGCTCCAGCACCAGGCGCCGGAAGCTGTACTTGTGCATCTCACCGACGCGCTCGTGCTGCATCTCGACCGTTTCGCTGCTGCGCGAGAAGTTGTCCATGCCCATCGCGAACAGGCCGAAGATCGGGATGCTGGTGAGCGCGCCCTTCATGTTGCGGCGGTCGTTGTACTTGGCCGCGATGTCGACGGCCTTGAACGCCAGTTCGGGCGGCAGCAGGTCGTAGACCGTCAGGTCGCCGCGAAACGGCTTCTCGCCGCGGTTGAAGGCCAGCAGCACCAGGTCGATGTCGAACTTCTTCGGGTCGCTGGACTGCAGGTCGATGCCGATCTGCTGGATGAAGAAGTCGCCCTTGAGCAACTGCCCCTTCATCACCTCGATCTTCGCGCCTTCGCGCCGGTTCATCGCGAGCGACTTCTTGGCCTCGGCCTCGGTCACGCTGCCGGGCTCGAACAGCACTATTTTGACCTCGGGCGAGCCCACCACCGAGCGCATGCTGCCCGGCGAAACGGCGATGGTGTCGCCCACGTTGATGCCCGCCAGGTCGGGCTGGCCGGTCGGGTCGAGCAAGACCTTGGGGTGGGCGTCGCCGCCCGTCGTGGTCGTGCGCAGCAGCATCGGCGGGCTGCTGCAGCCGGCGAGAAACAGCGCCAGGGCTGTGGCGGCGGCGAAGCGCAATGACATGAAGACTCTCCCTGTTGTTGT
>JANOQS010000134.1:0-21792 GCA_031414975.1 Methylibium sp.
CCTGAACCTGCCGTTGGTGGGCTTGTGGGTCAAGCTGCTCAAGATCCCGAAGCCGCAGCTCTACGCCGGCATCCTGATCTTCGCCACGGTGGGCGTGTACGGCATGCGCCAGTCGGCCTTCGACCTGGTGCTGCTGTACGCCATCGGCCTGCTCGGTGTGGTGATGCGGCGCTACGACTTCCCGACCGCGCCGGTCGTCGTCGGCATGATCCTGGGCCCGCTGGCCGAAGCGCAGATGCGCAACGCGCTGTCGATCGGCGAAGGCAAGTGGGGCGTGTTCCTGGAGCGGCCGGTGTCGGCCGGGCTGATCGTTGTCGTGGTGGCGATCCTGGTATTGCCGCGCATTGCCAAGATGCGCCGGCGCGGTGCGCTTCCCCCCGAGCAGCCAGAGCGGGCGACGCGCTCCTGACCGGCCCCTTCAACGTGCCGCTTCGGGCCGCAGCGCCTCGTTCCAGCGCTTCAGGAACGCCTGCCGCTTGCTGCGGTCCAGGTGGGCCAGCAGGCCCGGCCCGAGCGCGATCGGCCGGGCCGCGGCGCCCAGCCGTTGCTGCAGCGCGCTGGCCGTACGGGGCGGGGCAGCGCCGCTGTGCAGCGAATAGAGCATCCCACCCTCGGCCAGCAGTTGCTGGCCTGGCGGAGACAGCAGGTGGTCGAGCCACAGGCGGGCGCCGCGCGGGTTGGGCGCATGGCGGGCCACGAAGGCCACTCGCGACACCACCAGCGTGTAGTCGCTCGGGTAGATGACGGCGACCTCGGGATGGTCACGTGCAAACGCTTCAGCATACGTGCCCAGCACGTTGTAGGCCAGCAGCGCCCGGCCGGCGGCCACGCTGTCGAGCATGCTGCGCGTGTCGGCATGCAGGCTCGCCTGGCAGGCGCCGAGCAGGCGCACCAGCTCCCAGGATTGCGGCGAGGCCATCGCATCGTGTGCCGCGATCAGGAAGCCGAGCCCGGCGCGTTCGATGTCGTAGGTGGCCACCCGCTGGCGAAACCGCGCCGGGTCCGACCGCAGCAGGGCGGCCAGCGCCGCGTGCGTGCGCGGGACCTCGGCCGGGTCGAGCCGTTGGCGGTGGACCACAACGCCCACCGGCTCGAAGGTGGTGCCGTAGGCCTCGTGTTTCCAGACCGCCCAGCCGGGCAGTTGGCGCGCGTGCGGGCTTTCGTGGCGGGCGGCATGGCCGTCGTTGACCAGCTTGATCTGAAGGTCCATTGCCGAACTCCAGAGCACGTCGGCCGAGCGCCCGCCGTCGGCCAGAAAGCGCTCGACCAGCTCCACGCTGCCGCGCTGCTGGTAGTCCACCCGCAGGCCGACGTGGCGGCGCTCGAAGTCGTCGATCAACGGCTGCACGGCCGGCTGGTCGGTGGTTGCCAGCACACGCACCCGCGCGTCGGCGGCGGTCGGCAGCGCCCGGGGTGCTGCCAGCCCCAGCAGGGCGGCCGCCATCGCTCGGCGCTTCATCGGCATGCCTCGGTCTCCCAGGTTGGCCCCCCAGACGCTTGCGGCGCAAGGGCTGGCGGATTATCGGTGCGACTGCGCGATGATGTCGGCATCGTTCCAGCCACTCCCACCCGAAAGCCGTCGAACTCACCATGCGTGTCCTGCTGATCGAAGACCATCTGCAACTGGTGCAGACGCTGACGCAGTCGCTCGGCGTGCTGGGCATTCAGGTGGAGACCCGCTCCGACGGCCTGATGGCCGACGCGACGCTGCAGCAGCCGCACAGCTTCGACGTGGTCATCCTCGATCTGGCCTTGCCGCGCATGGGGGGCATCGAGATCCTGCGCGGCCTGCGCCAGCGCGGCGACAAGGTGCCGGTGCTGGTGCTCACGGCGAGCGGCGACACGCACGACCGGGTGCGCGGCCTGAACGCGGGTGCCGACGACTACCTGCCCAAGCCTTTCGACCTGTCCGAGCTGGAAGCGCGCCTGCGGGCCCTGCACCGGCGCGGCCTGGGGGTGGTGCATTCGGTGCTGCGGGTGGGCGGGCTGGAGTTCGACACGGTGTCGCGCCGCTTCGCCGTCGGAGCGCGCCCCCTGGATCTGCCGCCCCGCGAGCACGACCTGCTCGAAGCTCTGGTCACGCATGCCGGCGCGCCGGTCGGCAAGAACCTGCTGGCCGACCGGCTGTGCTCCAGCGACGCCGTGCTGAGCCACGACGCGCTGGAGGTGTATGTGCACCGCCTGCGCCGCAAACTCGACGGCAGCGGCGCCGCGATCCACACCTTGCGCGGCCTGGGCTACGTGCTCGAAGCCGTCGGCGATGCGCCTGCGTAGCCTGCTGCTGCGCTGGCTGCTGGTGCCCACGCTGGCGCTGTGGGCGGTGGGATTTGCAGCGGGTTATGTGCGCAGCCTGGCCCAGGCCCATGAAGCCTATGACCGGACCCTGCTCGGCTCGGCCCTGGTCATCAGCGAGCGGATCGGCCTGGCGGACGGCGACGGGGTGGCCGACGTGGTGGCCGACCTGCCCTACGCCGCGCTTGAGATGCTGCGCACCGACGCCCAGGACCGCATCTTCTATCGCGTGGCCGATCTGCGCGACGGCCGCTACATCACCGGCTACGAAGACCTTCCGGCGCCGCCGCGACCGCCGGCGCAGGGCCCCGTCTTCTACGACGCGGTGTTCAAGGAGCAGGACATCCGCGTCGTGGCCGTGCAGCATGCGCTGCTCGACGGCGAGGGCCAACGCCTGCTGCTCGTGCAGGTGGCCGAGACGCTCGATGCCCGGCGCCAGCTGACCCGCCGCATCGTGGCCGAAGCGGCCGTGCTGCAGTTGCTGCTGATTGCGCTGGCCGCCGGGCTGATCGCCTTCGGCGTGCGCAAGGGCCTGGCCCCGCTGAAGCGTTTGCGCGACGAGGTGCGCGCCCGCGGCGCCAATGACCTGACGCCGGTCGATACGCGCGCCGTGCCGCGCGAGGTGGCGCCGCTGATCCACGCCATCAACGCCCACACCGAACGCCAGCGCCAGCTCAGCGAAGCCCAGGTTCGCTTTGTCGCCAACGCATCGCACCAGTTGAAGACGCCGTTGACCGTGCTGCGGGCCCAGGTCGGCCACGCGCTGATGCAGACCGACCTTCAGGACATGCGCGAGGTGGTTCAGCGCCTGCATCAAACCACCGACGCCACCGGCCGCCTCGTTGCCCAGCTGCTCGCCCTGGCCCGCAGCGAACCCGGCCGCGCGCTGGAGGTGCAGGACGTCGATCTGACGGAGCTCGCGCGCGAGGTCAGCTTCAACCTGCTGGCCCTGGCGCGCGGCAAGTCGATCGACCTGGGCTTCGAAGGGGTGGATGCCATCGTCGTGCGCGGCGAACCCGTGCTGCTGCGCGAGCTGATCACCAACCTCGTGCACAACGCGCTGGTCTACACGCAGGAAGGCGGGCGGGTCACCGTGGTGGCGGGGCGGCCGCTGGGGCGCGTCACGCTGCAGGTGATCGACAACGGCCCGGGCATCCCGGCCGCAGAGCGGGGCAGGGTGCTCGAACGCTTCCATCGGGTGGCCGGCGCGAAAGAGCAGGGCAGCGGCCTGGGCCTGGCGATCGTGAAAGAGATCTGCGCCCGGCACGACATCGAACTGATGCTGGCCGACCCGCCGGGCGGTGGCGGTGCCAGCGGCAGCGGCTTGTGCGTGACCCTGGTGTGGCCAGCCCCTACCGAGGTGCAGCCGCCTGCGCCAGGCAGGCCATCGCGGCCTGGGTTCCACCCGGCGTGAAGCGGATGCCCTGCACCTGCATCGCCGCTTCCACGCCGGCCAGGCAACCCAGGATCATGGCCGGGTTCAGGTCGCCCAGGTGCCCGATGCGAAACACCCGGCCCGCCAGCGGCCCCAGCCCGCCGGAGATGGCGACCTGGAACTGTTCGCGCGCCACCGTGCGCAAGGCCTCGACGTCGATGCCGGGCGCCACCTGCACGGTCGTCACCGACACCGAACGTGCCGCCGCCACGCGGCCGAAGAACTGCAGCGTACCGGCTTCGCTCCAGCACGCCACGGCAGCGTGCACCGCGGCGGCAAGGCGGCGGTGGCGCGCCATCACCTCGTCCACCCCTTCGCTGAAGATCAGCCCCAGGGCGGCCTGCAGGCCCAGCAGCAGGCTGTGCGGTGGGGTGCCGCAGAACTTGCGGTACGACAGATCATCGGCGCGCCGGCCCCAGTCCCAGTAGAAGCGCGGCATCGGGTTGCGCGCCGCCACGGCCATCGCCTTGGCGTCGGCGGCCACGAAGCCCAGCCCCGGCGGCACCATCAGGCCCTTCTGCGAGGCGCCCATCACCACGTTGGCACGCAGCGCGTCCATCGCCACCGGCGTGGCGCCGAGCGAGGCCACCACGTCAACGACGAACAGGGCAGGGTGACCGGCGGCGTCGATGGCAGCCCGCAGCGCCGGCAGGTCGGAGGTGACGCCGCTGGCGGTGTCGGTGTGGACCACGAACACTGCCACGATGGCGTGCTCGCGGTCGTCGCGCAGCGCCTGCTCGACGGCCGAGGCGTCGATCGGCAGGCCCTCGGTGTACGGCGTGCGGATCACGCGCCCGCCGAGCGCCTCGGTCTGGATCGCCCATTGTTCGGAGAAGTGCCCGGTGCCGGCCACCAGCACGGCCTGGCCCGGCGCCACCAGGTTGACGATCACCGACTCCCACGCGCCGTGGCCGTTGGCGGCGAACAGGAACACGTTGGCCTGCTCGGTTTGCAACAGGCGCTTCAGGCCCTGCTCGCAGGCCGCGATGATGGTGTTCACGCGCGGGTCGGCCAGGTCCATCGGCTGGCGGCTCATCGCGGCGATCACCTCCTCGGGCACGCGGGTGGGCCCGGGCGAGTGCAGAAAACGGTGGCCGGGAATGCGCTGGGGCGGGTTCATGAGGTCGGCAGAAGAGGGGGTGACAGGGGGCGGTTCGGCATGGATACTGCCACGTTGACCGGTGCACATGAAAAGGGCCAATGTGATTGAAGGGTTACGCGCGTGACACGCGCCTATGCCTGGTTCGCAGGCGTCTTCCTCCTTCTGCAGGGCAGTTCGACACTTGCTTTCCGGCTCGTCCCGGCGCTGGACCGCTCTTTCCCTGCGCTGCTCGAACAGACACGCATGGTGCCCGCGCATTCAACGCTCCACCTCGTGACCGCGCTGCTCGCATTCGCTGTTCTGCGCTGGGGCGGCGCGCGCGGAGTGTCTGCATTTGCACTCGGCTTCGGCCTGTTCTACGTCGCGCTGGCCATCGGCGGCTGGGTCAGCGGTTCGGAACTCTGCCTGGGCCTGCAGGCGTTCGATCACCCCTTTCACCTGCTGCTGGGTGGGCTGGGCCTGCTGGCAGCCGGGGTCGGTGCGTTCAAGGCGCGCCGCCACCCCTCTCTCTCACGGAACCTGCCATGAAGCCGACCTTGGCGTTGCACCGCCTCTACTTCCTGATCGTCTCGGGGTTCACGCTGTGGGTCGGCTGCTTCGGCTTCTTCCGCCCCGGCGACATACAGCGCGCGCTGTCGTGGCCGGTGCCGCCCTTGCACGCGCGCTTCATCGGTGCGCTGTACCTGTCGGCCAGCGTGTTCCTGCTGCTCGCGCTGTTGGCGCGTTCGCGCCTGCAGGTGCGCAGCATCGTCGACATCGCGTTCGTGTGGACCGGCTGGCTGCTGCTGGTCAGCGTGCTGCATTGGAGCAGCTTCGACTTCGCGCGCGAGCAGGCGTGGTTCTGGTGGGTCGCCTACATCACCTTCCCGCTCGCTGCGGCCTGGTTGGCCTGGGCCGGGCCGCGCTTCCCGGTACCGCGCGATGCCTTGATGACCCAGGCCTGGGCGCCCGCGTGGCTGTGGCTGCAGGGGGCCTTGCTGGTGCTGCTGGCGGTGTTGCTGGCTGCCGTGCCGGCCTGGGTGGCGGGGTGGTGGCCGTGGAAGATCTCGACCTTTCTTGCGCAGGTCTATTCCGGCCCGGTGCTGGGCTACGGCATCGGCAGCCTGCTGCTGGCCCGGCGCCGCAACTGGCCCGAGGCGTTGATCCCGTCGATCGGCATGCTCGTGTTCGCGTTGCTGGCGCTGTGGGGCTCGGCCCTGCACTTGGGGTTGTTCGCGGCCGGCAGCGTGTCGAAGCGCGCCTGGTTCGGCGGTCTGGCGCTGCTGGCCCTCATGTCGTTGGCGCTGGTCGTGGTGGCGTTGCGCCATGGGGCTTTCGCCAGGAGGTATTCATGAGCACACCGACGAACGGCACGCGCATCGCCTGGCCTTTGCGGGCCTGGTTCGTTGTCGAGCTCTTCTTTGCGGTGTCGGCAACGATCAGCGTGGCACTGCACCCGGCCCAGACGGCTGCCAACTTCGCCTGGACGATCAAGCCCGAGGTGATGGCCGCGCTGATCGGCTCGTTCTACGCTGCACTGGCGCCGGTGGTCGTGCTGGTGATCTTTGCGCGCCGCTGGGAGATGGTGCGCGTGTTCGTGCTGCCCGGCATGCTGTTCACGTTCGCGCAGCTGGTCGTGACCTTTTTGCACTGGGACCGTTTTGCGGTGGGCACCGGGCCGTTCAACATCTGGTTCGCCAGCTACCTCTTGCCGCCGCCGGTGTTCCTGGCCTGCTATCTGTGGCAGCAGCGCCGCGCCGCGCCGATGAGCTTCGACAAGCCACTGGCGCGCTGGCAGCGCACGGGCCTGCTGGTGCTGGGCGGGCTGTTCACTGCCGAAGCGCTGATCGGGATCGTGTACCCGGCCTGGTTTTCGGCGTCGGCACCGTGGAAGATCACGCCGCTGAATGCGCGTGCGCTGGGCGGCTACTTCGGGCTGCTCGGGCTGATGATGTTGTCGATGGCGCGCGAGAACGACCGCGACCGGGTGCGCATCGTCGCGCCCTTCCTGGTGCTGGTGTTGCCGGTGGTGGCGTTCCAGCTCAGCCGCTTTGCCGCGCAGGTGGACTGGGGCCACCCGCGCATCGTGGTGTCTGCGGTGCTGTTGGCCGCCGTGGCCGCGCTCGGGCTCAGCCTGCTGCCGGGGGGATGGGCTCGCTCGCTGGGCCCCCCAGCAGCACCGAGCGCATAGCCTGGGGCTGGTCATGCGGCATCAGGCGCACCGGCACCGTGCCCTGCGCCGCCAGCGTCGCAAAGCGGGCGTCGATCACACCGGCCTTGCCGAGCTGCTCCAGGCTGGCGGCCGGGTCGATGGCACACGCCTTGACCAGCACCAATTGTTCGGCGCCGAGCCGTTGCGCCAGCGCCAGCGCGATGCTGTCGGACGTGACGCTCCAGTTCGTGCCCGCATCGGCGTGTTCGGCCAGCAGCGCCAGCGGCGACCACAGCGCGGTCTTGCCCAGGCGCAGCAGGCGCTGCGCGTCGGCATCGCTGCCGGCCATTTGCAGCGCAGGGTTCAGCGCATGCAGGAAGTGGGCGGTCTGCGCCATCGCCAGCAAGGCCATGTTGTGGGCAGCCAGGTCGTTGTAGTGCCAATGTGCCTGGTGGGTTCGCACCGCATCGGCAAACGCACCGCCGCCGCACACCAGCACCACGCGCCCGCCGCCGAGTTGCGTCAGCACATCGAGCCACTGAGGCAGCAGCGGGTCGGCGTTCAGGCTGCCGCCGAGCTTGACGACCCAGGTCATCTGTTCTCCTCGTCGAACAAGGTGGCTACCGCGACGCTGGGCGCACACACCTGGGCCCAGTCAGCCGTGCCGATGGGCGCCTCGCGCGAGGTGCGGGCGACCTCGCTGCCGTAGCGCGCACAGGGGCGCCCCATCGCGGCGGCCAGCGATGGCACGAGGAAGTCGCCACAACCGGCGCTGACGATCGGCGCGCCGGGTCGCACGGCGTGAGCCACCAGCACACGGTTGAGCTGCCCGGCCAGTTCGGCCACCTGCTCGGCGCGCCAGGCGTGTGCGAAGGCGAGCCAATCGGCTTCGCTGCCGTCCTGCGCGTCCAGGCCGATCATGCGGGCCAGGCGCTGCTGCGTGCGCGGGGCATCCTTGGCGGCGCCGTCGGCGCTCGGGTGCAGGTCGTGCGCGGCGTTCAGCTCGCCGGTCAGGCGGTACACGTCGGCACTGGTGGCGAAGAACTCGTTCATCACGTTGTGGGGAGTGTCGCGCCAGCGGATGCGTCGCGCCACCCCGCACAAGGGGGTTCGCACCACGCCGTGGTAAACCAGTTCGCCGCTGGCCAGGCGCTGCGCGTCGCTGCGGCTGCTGCCGAGCACGCGGCCGGCGCGAAAGGCGATGAAGTCGGTGGTGGTGCTGCCGATGTCGACCAGCACGCCGTCGCCCAGGCGCTGCGCCGCGTGGCGCGCGGTCGCGAGCCAGTTGGCCGAGGCGATGTGCTCCCAGCGCTCGGCGGCGTCGCCGACGCTGCTCCATCCCTCATGACCGGCGAACAGGTGCGGTGGTGTTGCCTGGTGCTGCGCCAAACATTCGGCGATTCGTTCAGCGATGCGCTGCACGCCCTCGCGCCGGCTCGCAAAGCAGTCGGCCATCTCGCCGGTCATCGTGACGGCGTGGTGGGCGTGGGCCGCTTCGGGCCAGGCCGCCAGCACCTGTTCGACCGCGCGGTCCAGGTGTTCCAGGCCTTGCCACAATGGGCAGGCGTGCTGGGCCATGCCGAACACCTGGCCGCGCTGCAAGAGGCAGGCCTTCAGGTGCGCGCCGCCGACGTCCCAACCGACGACCCACGAAGCGCCCGCTTCGGTGCCGGCCGCCGCCGCAATACTCCCGGAACCGCCCGAAACTTCCACCATGAACATCATTCCCGTCATCGATCTGCTGCACGGCCAGGTGGTGCGTGCGTTGCGCGGCGACCGCCAGAGCTACCGGCCGATTGTCTCGCCGCTGTGCGCCAGCAGCGAGCCGCTCAGCGTCGCGCGCATCTTGTGCCAGCACTGCGCCAGCGCTCGACTGTACGTTGCGGATCTGGACGCGCTGCAGGGCGGTGTGTCGCAAATTGCGACGCTGCAGGCCTTGCTGGGCGCCGAACCGCGTCTCGAATTGTGGCTCGACGCGGGCTTTGCCGATGCGGGCGCGGCGGCTGAAGTCCTGTCGGCGTTGGCGCCGCACGCCGCCAGGGTGGTGCCGGTGTTCGGCAGCGAGTCGCTGCGCTCGCGCGAGGCGCTGGCGGCGTGCTTCGGTGTGGCCGGGATGCCAAACGCCGTGCTGTCGCTCGACCGCCGCGACGGCCGCCGCCTCGACGCGGCCGGCTGCTGGGACTCCCCCGAGCTGTGGCCGCCGCGGGTGATCGTGATGACCCTGGAGCGCGTCGGCGCCGACGCCGGGCCCGACTTGGACACCCTGGCCGAAGTACGCCGCAAGGCGCCCGGCGCCACCCTGATCGGCGCCGGCGGCATTCGCCACCCGGCCGACCTGGCCGAGGCCGGCGCGGCCGGTGCCGACGCCTGGCTGGTGGCCAGCGCACTGCACGATCTGCGCCTGCCGCCGGTGCCGACATCGGCGCCAATACATTCACCGCAGAGCCGCTGAGGGCGCGGAGGGCCGCAGAGAAAGCAGATTCCCTCTGCGGTCCCCTCTGCGATCTCTGCGCCTCTGCGGTGAAGGCGGCGGTGAGGAGTCCTTCAGTCGTTCGAGATTGAGCCACCGGGTCAAGCCCTCGCTTACCTGTACTCACTGCGCAACCCGGCCTTGGCCGACAATCCTTCGATGACCGCGCCCTGGACCTGCCCGTTCTGCCCGCTGCTGTGTGACCGCTTCACGGTGGTGGCGTCGCCCGGTGCGCCGCTGGCCCTGGCCGGCAGCGACTGCCCGCGCGCGCAGGCCGGTCTGGCGCGTTTCACATCGCGGCCATCGTCCGCGCAGGCGCTGATCAATGGCCGAGTCGCCGTGTTGGACGAGGCCATCGCCACCGCCGCGCAGTGGCTCGCCGCCAGCCAGCAGCCGCTGTTCGGCGGCCTGGGCACCGACGTGGCCGGCGCACGCGCGCTGTACCGCCTGGCCTGCGAAACCGGCGCCATCGCCGATGCCGCGAACGGCCGCGCGCTGATGCACGGCCTGCGTTCGCTGCAGGACCGCGGCGCGTTCACCACCACCTTGGCCGAAGTGCAGGCGCGTGCCGATGCGGTCGTCTGCCTGACGGGCTCGCCGACCGATCGGCAACCTGAGTTCTACCGGCGTTGCGGGATCGGCGCGGCGACCGATGGCGCGCCGACCGCCCGCCACGTGGTCGTGTTCGGCAGCACGCCCGCCGATGCGCAGCGGGCCTTGCCGCAAGGGCTGTCCGGCGTCACGAGCGAGGCGCTGGCGTGGCATGGCGACTTGTTCACCACTGCTTCGGTGCTGGCCGCGCTGGTGGCGGGCCGCAGTGTTCGCGCTGCGCCGCCGGCGCTCGCCGCACTCTCGGCACGCCTCCTCGCGGCACGTTATGCGGTGATCGTCTGGGAAGCCGCGGCGTTGCCGGCACACGGCGCACTGATCGTCGAGGCGATCAACGCCCTCGTCGGCACGCTCAATCGCAGCACCCGCGCCGCGTCGTTTCCGCTCGGTGGTGGCGACGGCGCCGCCACGGTCAACCAGGTGTTTGCGTGGCTCGGCGGCCTGCCGTTGCGTTCGCGGCTCGGGCCGGCCGGGCTCGAGCACGAACCGCATCGTTTCGATGCCGCTTGTCTGCTGGCCGATGGCGCGGTCGATGCGCTGTTGTGGGTCGCCAGCTTCGGCACCGAAGCCACAGCACCGCAGACGGCGCTGCCGCGGGTCGTGCTCGGTCACCCCGCGTTCGCTCCCTCACCGGGTGACGGCAACACGGTGTTCATACCGGTCTCGACCCCCGGCATCGGCTCCGTCGGCCACGTGTTCCGCACCGACGGTGTGGTGCTGATGCCGCTCAGCGCAGTCCGTGCCGACGAATTGCCCAGCGTGGCCGACGTGGTGGGCCGGCTGACATTGGCGGTGCAAGCGCTGCGACCCACGAAGGCCGCGGCATGAGCACCATTCGCCTGCGCGGCGGCCGCGTCATCGACCCGACGAATGGCGTCGACTCCGAGCTGCGTGACGTGTGCATGCGCGACGGCCGCATCATCGAGCCGGCCGCCGGCGCCAAGATCGACCAAGACATCGACGCCAGCGGCTGCATCGTGATGGCCGGTGGCATCGACATGCACACCCACATCGGTGGCGGCAAGGTCAACCTGGCGCGGCTGCTGCTGCCCGAAGATCACCGCGCTGCCGGCAACCCGATCGCGCGGCCCGAGAACGCCCTGGAGTTGGCGTCCTGCGGCACCTGCGCGCCGGGCACGCTGGCGATCGGCTACCGCTACGTCGAGATGGGCTACACGGCAGCCTTCGAGCCGGCCATGGTGCCGGCCAACGCGCGCCACGCGCACATGGAGATGGGCGACGTGCCCATCCTCGACCACGGCGCCTACGTGATGCTCGGCAACGACGAGTTGTTCCTGCAGATGCTGGCTGAGAAACAAGACTTCCAGCGCATTCGCGACTACATGGGCTGGACCCTCCACGCCAGCAAGGCGATGGGCGTGAAGGTCGTCAACCCGGGCGGCATCTCGGCCTTCAAGTTCAACCAGCGCAAGCTCGACGTGGATGAGAACCACGTGCACTGGCAGGTCACGCCGCGCCAGGTGGTGCACACGCTGGCGCGCGCATTGCGCGAGCTCGGTGTGCCGCACCCGTTGCACATCCACGGCAGCAACCTGGGCGTGGCGGGCAACATCCAGTCGACGCTTGACACGATCAACGCGCTCGACGGCCTGCCAGGCCACCTGACGCACATCCAGTTCCACGCCTACGGCACCGAGGGGCCGAAGAAGTTCTCGTCGGCCGCGCTGCAACTGGCCGAGGCGGTGAACGCGAACCCGAACGTCAGCATCGACGTCGGCCAGATCATGTTCGGCCAGACCGTCACCGCCTCGGGCGACACGATGCGCCAGCACGCGAATGCCGACCTGGCCAACCCGCGCAAGTGGATCGGCGCCGACATCGAATGCGACGCCGGCTGCGGCGTGGTGCCGTTCCGCTACCGCGAACAGAGTTTCGTCAACGCGCTGCAATGGGCGATCGGGCTCGAGATCTTCCTGCTCGTGAACGACCCGTGGCGAGTGGTGCTGACCACCGACCACCCGAACGGCGGGCCGTTCACCAGCTACCCGCATTTGATCCGGCTGCTGATGGACCGCTCGTTCCGAGAAGAGCAACTCGCCAAGCTGCACCCGGACGTGGCGGCGAACGCGGCGCTGAAGTCGATCACACGCGAGCTGTCGCTCTACGAAATCGCGATCATGACGCGCGCCGGCCCGGCCAAGCTGCTCGGATTGAAGGACCGCGGCCACCTGGGCCTTGGCGCTGCGGCCGACATCGCGGTGTACCGTGAACACGCGAACCGCGAGGTGATGTTCAGCAAGCCCGAGTACGTGTTCAAGGATGGCAGCCTGGTCTCGCGCGCCGGCCGAGTGACGGCCATCGTGACCGGCGGCACGCACTTCGTCGAACCCGACTACGACCGCAGCATCGAGCTGCAGTTGCGCAAGCACATGAACGCGCACGGCTCGGTGAACTTCGACCACATCGCGATCGGGCGCGACGAGTTGTGCAGTTGCTGCAACGGCGGCCGGCTGTTGCCGACGGCTTGCTTTGGGGGCGCGTCGTGACTTCGCTCGTGCTCAACGGCGTCACCATCGACGACAGCTTCGCCGAAGCCTTTCCGATGAAGGCGACGCGCATCGTCGTGACCGCGCACAACCTGACCTGGGCGCGCCACGCCGCAGTGGCCGCGACCGGCTTTGCCACGTCGGTGATTGCCTGCGGTTGCGAAGCCGGCATCGAGCGTGAACTGAGCGAGCAAGAGACGCCCGACGGCCGGCCGGGCATCAGCTTCCTGCTGTTCGCGATGTCGGGCAAGGAGCTGGCCAAGCAGATCGAACGCAGAGTCGGCCAGTGCGTGCTGACCTGCCCGACCACCGCGGTGTTCGCCGGTATCGCGGAGGGCGAGGCGGTGGCCCTTGGCAAGAACCTGCGCTTCTTCGGCGACGGTTGGCAGATCTCGAAAATGATCGGTGGCGTGCGCTATTGGCGCATCCCTGTGATGGACGGCGAGTTCGTCGCGCAAGAGACCACGGCCGTCACCAAGGGCGTGGGCGGCGGCAACCTGCTGATGCTGGCCACCGACGTCGACGCCGCGCTCGCCGCGGCCGAAGCGGCGGTGGCGGCGATGAAGCAACTGCCCAACGTCATCATGCCGTTCCCTGGTGGCGTGGTGCGATCGGGATCGAAAGTGGGAGCGAAGTACCCTGCGCTCGGCGCATCGACCAACGATGCGTTCTGCCCCAGCCTGGTCGGCCTGGTGGCCAAGACCGAACTCACGCCGCAGACACGCTGCGTGATGGAGATCGTGATCGACGGCCTGACCGAGGCCGATGTCGGCAAGGCGATGCGCGCCGGCATGGACGCCTGCGTGGCCATCGGTGCGGCAGGGGGCTTGCTGCGCATCTCGGCCGGCAACTACGGCGGCAAGCTCGGGCCGTTTCACTTTCATTTGCACAAGTTGATGGGGCAGGGGGCGGCGGCATGAGCACGCGCCTGCGTTTGCTTGCTGCGCCGACCCTGCGCGTGGACCTGCGGGGCATCTCGCCGACGGCGCAGCTTGAGCGCTTGACGGTGACGCACGGCAACCAGACGCTGGCGTTGCCAGAACTGTTCGATATCACGCAAGGCGGCGGGCCCGCCGATGAGCTCGTCTTCGAAGGCGACCTGTCGCGCTTCGACCGCATCGGCTGGCAGATGGCTTCCGGCTCGATCGTCGTCGATGGCCCCGCGGGCGACTACGCCGGTGCCTGCATGAGCGGCGGCACGATCACCGTGCGTGGCAACGCCGGTGACCTGGCGGCGTGCGAGATGGCTGGCGGCACCTTGACCATCGAAGGCAAGGTCGGCGATTTCGCCGCCAGTACCTTGCCCGGCAGCATGGACGGCATGCGCGGCGGCACGTTCATCGTCAAAGGCAACGCCGGTGAACGATTCGCCGACCGCATGCGGCGCGGCAGTGCGCTGGTGATCGGCAACGTCGGCGACTTCGCGGCCTCGCGCATGGTCGCCGGCACGGTGGCCATCGGGGGCACGGCCGGCGCGCACGTCGGCTACGGCATGCGGCGCGGCAGCGTGGTGCTGGCCGGCCCCGCGCCGGAGATCGCACCGACCTTCGTCCCTGCGCTCGTCGACGCCGCCGTGTTCTGGCAATTGCTGGCCCGCGACCTGGCACGCCACGGCGGGCCGTTCGCCGCGCTGCCGACGCGGCGTATCAAGCGCCATCTCGGTGACCTCGCTGCAGGTGGCATGGGCGAACTGATTCTGGTCGCCTGAATCTTCTCTTCTTCTTCACTCTGTTTGGACCCATGCCATGAGCAACAAGTACCTCTTTCACGCTGGTGAAGCCACCGTGCTCGCCCGCGACGGCCAGTTCACCGATGCGATGCCCGAGATCCTGATCGGCCTGACCTCCGGCCCGGTCGGCCAGGCCTTTGCGAACATGATGGCGCAGAGCAAGGGCCACACCGCGATGTTCGCGATCCGCGCCTGCAACCAGCTGGTGCGGCCGGCCACCATCGTCGTACCCAAGGTCACCTTGAAAGACGTGGCCAACATCGACCTGTTCGGCGGCGTGGTGCAAAGCGCCACCGCCGATGCGGTGGTCGATTGCCTGATCGACGGCACGATTCCGAAAGCCATCGCCAACGAGCTGTGCATCATCAGCCTGGTGTGGATCGACCCGCGCTGCGCGAAAGACCCGAACCTCGACAAGAAGGACATGTACCGCACGAATCACGAGGCCACCAAACTCGCCATCAAACGCGCGCTGAACAACGAGCCGTCGGTGGACGAGCTGATCGCCAACCGTCACAAGATCAAGCACGACATGGACGACTGGAGCTGATTCCGGGCGCCCTGGCGTGAACGCCGCGTGAACAGCATCTACGCGCTGCTGGACGATCGCGGCGCCACGCCCGATCGGCCAACGAGCCGGCTCTACACCGGCTTCGTGCGCGAACACCGTTGCGTCGATCCGGCCGGACTGGACGCGGTGTTGCAAGCCGTCGAGGCCGACCAGCACACCGGCCTGCACGCGCTGCTGCTGGCTGATTACGAATGGGGCGCCAAGCTGCTGGGCGCTGGTGACGAACGGCTCGCGGCGGATGATCCTTCTTCGCTGCGCGTGCTGATGTTCTCTGAACTGGCGCACCTGTCCAGCGACGCGGTCGGCGCCTGGTTGAAGCGCGATGCCGAATCCCCCGGCGCAGCGGGCGTGATGAAGCTCGAGCCGAGCGTTGATCAGACCTCGTTCACGCAAGCCATCGAGCAGATCCACGAGGCCATTCGCGCCGGCGAAACCTACCAGGTCAACTACACCTACCGCCTGAACGGCCAGGCCTACGGCACCCCTTTGGACCTGTACCGCCGCCTGCGCGCGCGCCAGCCGGTGGTCTATGGCGCGTTGATCGCGCTGCCTGACTGCGGGAAAGACGGCGAGGCGGTGAGCCACGTGCTGTCGTGCTCGCCCGAACTCTTCTTGCGCCACGACGCCGGCCTGCTGACGGCGCGGCCGATGAAAGGCACCGCCACGCGCGTGACCACGCCCGAAGGCGACAGCGAGACGGCCCGCCACCTGTCGATAGACACCAAGAACCGCGCCGAGAACCTGATGATCGTGGACCTGCTGCGCAACGACCTGGGCCGGGTTGCCGAGGTCGGTTCGGTCAAGGTGCCTGAGCTGTTCACGATCGAGCACTACCCCACGCTGTTCCAGATGACCTCGACGGTGCAGGCGCGCCTGAAGCCCGGCGTGGGCCTGGCCGAACTGCTGCGCGCGGTGTTCCCGTGCGGCTCGATCACCGGCGCGCCCAAGCACCACACGATGGAGTTGATTGCCGAACTGGAAACCACGCCGCGCGGGCTGTACTGCGGTGCAATCGGCTGGCTCGATGCGCCCGGCAACGACCGACGCTGTGGCGACTTCTGCCTGTCGGTGGCGATCCGCACCTTGACCCTGGGCCGTGAAACGCAGGGCCTGCGGCCGGCGCGGCTGGGCGTCGGCGCCGGCATCGTGCTCGACAGCCGCGCCGCCGACGAGTTCGACGAGTGCCGCTTGAAGGCGCGCTTCCTGACCAGCGTCGATCCCGGCTTCCAGCTGTTCGAAACCATGCTCGCCCAGCCCGACGGCGCGGTGCGGCATCTCGACCGGCACCTTGCGCGCCTGGCCCACAGCGCGCAGGTGCTCGGCTTCGCGTTCGATGCCCATGCCGATGCCGATGCCGTGAGAGCTGCCGTGCGCGCCTGCGCGCTGGCGCCCGATGGCCCCTCACGCGTGCGCCTGAGCCTGTCGCACGACGGCACGCTGCACGCTGAAGCCGCAGCGCTCGCAGCCCTGCCCGACGGCCCGGTGGGTCTGCTGATCGCCGAGCATCGCCTGCCCGACGCGAACCCGCTGGCCGCGCACAAGACCACCTTGCGCGGTCACTACGACGACGGCGTGCGCGCGGCCGAGCGGGCGGGCGGGTTCGACAGCTTGTTCTTCACGCACGACGGCCGCCTGGCCGAAGGCGGCCGCAGTTCGGTGTTCGTGCGCAGTGGAGGCCGCTGGTTCACGCCGCCGCTGGCCGACGGCGCGCTGCCCGGCGTGATGCGCGGCGTGCTGCTGCAAGACCCGGCCTGGGGCGCCACCGAACGCAGCCTCGCGCTCGATGATCTGCACCACGCCGACGCGTTGATCGTCTGCAACGCGTTGCGTGGGCCGCTGCCCGCGCGCTTGCTGTGAGCCTGCCATGAACCTGGCGCTGTTCGACCTGGACCACACGCTGATCCCGTTCGACAGTGGCATGGCCTGGACGCAGTTCCTGGTCTCCCAAGGCGCGTTGCCGCCCGGGGCGCAGGCGCAGTACCTGGCCTGTTGCCACCAGTACGTGGCCGGAAGCCTGGACATTCGCGCGATGCACCGTGCCAGCGTGACGCCGCTGCGGCAGTTCACGCGTGCGCAGGTGGCC
This sequence comes from Methylibium sp., assembly GCA_031414975.1. GTDB lineage: Bacteria > Pseudomonadota > Gammaproteobacteria > Burkholderiales > Burkholderiaceae_C > LGRD01. The sequence continues at coordinate 16,930 of JANOQS010000134.1, forward strand.
GCGTGGGCGCTCGGCTTCCAGGCGCAGATGGCCGGGCGCATTCCGGCCTCGATGCACGCGCTCGTGGCGCGGCATCGGCGTGCCGGAGACTTGTGCGCCATCGTCACCGCGACAACGCGCTTCATCGCTGAACCGTTCGGCCGCCTGTTCGATATCGACCACGTGCTGGCCACCGAAGCGGCCACTGAAGTCGCCACCGAAGCCGCCCAAGAAGGCCGCGCTGCCGACGCCCCCTTCACCGGCGAGATCGAAGGCGAACCCTGTTTCCGCGAACACAAGCTGACGCATGTGAACCGCTGGCTGGCGCGGCGCGGCGTCACGCTGGCCGACTTCGACAGGAGCTGGTTCTACTCAGACTCGGCCAGCGACCTGCCGCTGCTTGACGCCGTGTCGCACCCGGTGGCCGTGAACCCCGACGAGCGGCTGCGCGCACACGCGCAGGCCGCGGCCTGGCGCATCCTTCAGCGCGGCGATTGAACAGCGGCGAGGGAGCAGGGCAGCCCTCAGGCCACCACGCGGAACGAACTCATCGACTCGGTCAACCGGCCCGACTGACCGCGCAGCGACTGCGCCGCCGCCGCCAGCTGCTCGACCAGCGCCGAGTTCTGCTGCGTCATCGTGTCGATCTGCGCGATCGCCTGGTGCACCTGCTGGATGTCGCCGCTTTGCGACTCGCCGACCTGCGCAATGTCCACGATCAGGCGTGACACCTTGGTCACGCTGTCCAGAATGTCCTGCATCGTGCGGCCGGCGTCGTTGACGAGCTTGGAGCCGGCGTCCACCTTCTCGGTCGAGTCGCCGATCAGGGTCTTGATCTCGCGCGCGGCCACCGAGCTGCGCTGCGCCAGGCTGCGCACCTCGGACGCCACCACCGCAAAACCGCGGCCATGCTCACCGGCGCGCGCCGCTTCCACGGCGGCGTTCAGCGCCAGGATGTTGGTCTGGAATGCAATGCCGTCGATCACGCCGATGATCTCGGAAATCTTCGACGAACTGGCGTTGATCTCGCCCATGCGGGCAATCACGTCCTGCATCATCTTGGCGCCCAGCGCCGCCACGTCGCTCGACTGTGTGACCACGTTGCGCGCTTCATGCGTGCTCTGCGCGTTGCTGCGCACGGTGTTGGCCAGTTGCTGCATCGAGTTGGTGGTTTCCTGGAGCGCGCTGGCCTGGCTTTCGGTGCGCGTCGACAGGTCGAGATTGCCAGCGGCAATTTCGTCGGACGCGGTGTTCACGCTGTCCACCGTCTGGCGCACTTCGATCACCGTCTTGCGCAGCTTCTTGCGCATCGAGTTGAGTTCGCTGCGCAGCCACGAAATCTCGTCCTTGCCGGGTGATTCGATCTTGGTTTCCAGGTCGCCGCCGGCAATCCGGATCACGCACTGGATCGTCGACTCGACCGACGCCTTGATGCTGCCCACCACCAGCCAGCCCGCCACCAGCGCGAGCCCGCCCATCGCCACGGCCACGCCGCCGATGGCCCAGGCCTCGGCCACCAGCTTGGTCTTGAGTGCCACCAGTGCACTCACATCGCTGCCTTTGGCGGCCGCGCCGATGATCTGTTCAAGCTCCTGCACGTGGCCGTGCGAAACCCACACCGCAAAGCCACCGACGACGCCAACACCGAGGAGCATGCCGGCAAAGCCGATCATGACCCGTCGAACCAGACTGATCCTGCGCACCCATTCCATGACAGTTTTCCTTGACTCTCAACCACCCAGACAGACAAATGACTCGCGCACTTCGACGGTGCGTTCTGCACTATCGGCGGGCAACGGACTTTCCGAAGGGAAGAAGTGAGTCGGATTTGCTGGCCAGTTCGGCCTTCGGCGCACTGGCCAGGGGCAATCAGGCGTCGATCAGCCCCCAGCGCAGCGCCACCAGGGTCAGCTCCGACTGGTTGCCGGCGCCGAGCTTTTGCTTCACGTGGTACAGGTGCGTGCCGACGGTGCTGGGCGAGAGCTTCAGGTTTTCGGCGATCTGCGCCACGCTCATGCCGCGCGCGAGTTGAATGAAGACCGAGAACTCGCGTTCGCTCAGCGCATCGGCCGGGCTGTCCCGGCCGTCGATCTGCGCCATCGCGAGTGCCTGGGCGGTTTGCGCGTCGACGTAGCGTTCGCCGCGTGCCACAGCGGTGACGGCGGCGATCAGCGCTTCGGGGGCGCTGCGTTTGGCCAGGTAGCCCAGCGCGCCAGCGCGCAGCACACGTCGAGGGTGGGCTGTGTCTTCATGCGCCGACAAGGCCAGCACACGCGCCTTCGGGTCTTGCGCCAGCAGGCGGCGCACCGCTTCGAGCCCGCCCATGCCGGGCATCGACAGGTCCATCACCACCACATCGGGCTTCACGCGCGGGTAGTCCATGCAGGCTTGTTCGCCGCTGCCGCATTCGGCCACCACCTCGACCTTCGCGTCGCCGAGCAGCATGCGAAAACCCATGCGCACCAGCGCGTGGTCGTCGACGAGCATCACGCGGATCATGGGGGTCATGCGGCGGGCTCCTGGGCCAGGGGGATGCGAACGTCGAGGGTCACGCCGCGCGGTGCGGCGGCCGCCAGCTGAAAGCGGCCACCCAGGCTCTCGACCCGCTCGGTCAGCCAGCGCAGGCCGTAGTGGCCGGTGCGTTCGGCCCAGTCGGGAGCCAGGCCCTGACCGTCGTCGGTCAGGCTCAGCGTCACCTCGGCGGGCTCGCCGTGCACCCGCAATTGAAGCTGCCGGGCCTGGCCGTGGCGCAGCGCGTTGGTGATGCCTTCTTGCGCGGCACGGTACAGCGCCAGCGCCACGTCGGCCGGCAGCCGGGCCTGGGTCAGGTCGACCTGCACGCTGATGCCGACCTCGGCGTGGCTGCGGCGGGTGCGCTCGGCCAGGTCGTTCAGCGCCTCGGCCAGGCCGAAGTTGTCCAGCACCAGCGGCGTCAGGCGCGGGATGATGCCGTGCATCGCGTCGTACAGGCGCGAGGATTCGTCGGCAATCAGCCGCGCCGCACTTTCGGCCTGCGGGTCCAATGTGGCCACGCGCTGCGCGATCGACAGCGCCATGCTGCGCATCGCGGTGACCGACTGGCCCAGTTCGTCGTGCAGCTCGCGCGCGATCATCAGGCGCTCCTGTTCGATGTGGTGGTCGATCCAGCGCGTCAGCTCGCGGCTGTCGGACAGTTCGCGCTCGGCCCGGCCGGCGCGGCGTTCGTTCTCGATGTTCTGCTGCAACACGCCGACCATGCGGTTGAAGGCCGTGCCCATCGCCGCGGCTTCGGTGCCCGGCAGCGCCGGCAGGGCCACGTCGAAACGCCCGGCCTGGAGCTGGTTGAGCGCCTGCACGATCTGCCCGAACGGCCGCACCGTGCGCCCGACCAGCCAGAACACCAGCGCGTTCACCGTCAGCAGGACCAGCGCGGCCCCGGCGCCGAGCAGCACCGTGTAGTCCCACGCGTCGAGCACGGCGCGCGAGGCGTTGGCGCGCACTTCGAGCAGCCCGCCCGGGAACTTGATGGAGTTGACCGCGGGGGGCGGCGCGAGCAGCGCGTCGAACCAGCCCGGCGCCTCGCGACCGGCTTTGTAGGGGGAGGGCGGCGAGCGGTACAACTCGGTGCCCCCATCGTCAACCAAGGTGATGTCGTTCGAGCGAACCCGGCCCATGCCCTCCAGGAACGACAACATGGCCTGCGGCCCCTGGGCCGCGTAACGCCACACGGTGCGATTCAGCATCTGGATGGCCACGCGGTTGGCGCTGGCCACCTCTTCGTTCACCGAGTCGCGCAGGCCGCGAAACTGCAACACGGTGATCACCGCGACGAAGAGCAAGGTGAGAACACCGACGATCAGATTGATTTTGAGGCGCAGGCTCATGGGCTCGATGGTATCGACCGAGCAGGGCGGCGTTTCATGAAAATCATGAGGCGCAACTCATGCCCAGGGGGCTGGGGCGCGGCCCTCATCAGAGAGAACATGCGCTGCGGGACAGAACTTGTCCCTGCAGGCGCCGACCGGCCCTGCGTTTGTTCACTGTGTTCACCCAAGGAGAACTCGAATGACCTGGCAAACCCCCACCGCTGTTGATTTCCGTTTCGGTTTCGAAATCACGATGTACGTCGCGGCACGCTGAATACAGCGCATTGCGAACGGCCGGCGCCCTGGGTGTTCCCCAGGGCGTTGGTCCTCCAGGGCTTCGAATTTCTCTGAACGGGTCAGCGGCATGCGCATCACAGTCCTTGGCTCGGCAGCGGGCGGTGGCTTTCCGCAGTGGAACTGCAATTGCAGCAACTGCAGCGGCCTGCGCGCCGGCACCTTGAATGCCAAGGCACGCACGCAGTCGTCGATCTTCGTCCGACCCGGCATCGACGAGTCCGGCGGTGTGGACGGCGTGCTGTTCAACGCCTCGCCCGACATCCTGGAGCAGATTCGCAGCAACCCCGTTCTGCAGCCGGCCCGCGCGGCGCGCGACTCTGCCATTGCCGGCGTGGTGCTGATGGACGGCCAGATCGACCATGCCACGGGCCTGTTCATGTTGCGCGAGCGCAGCAGCGCGTTGCCGCTGTGGTGTACCGACCCGGTGGAAGAAGACCTGACCCAGGGCAACCCGGTGCTTCGTGTGCTCGGCCACTACTGCGGCGTGCAGCGCCACCGCATCGCGCTGGACGGTGCGCCGTTCGAAGTGCCGGGTGTGCCGGCGCTGAGCTTTGCGGCACTGCCTTTGTCGAGCAAGGCCGCGCCCTATTCGCCGCACCGCGAGAACCCGGTGCCCGGCGACAACATCGGCATGACGGTGACCGACCAGCGCAGCGGCAAGCGCCTGTTCTACGCGCCTGGGCTGGGCGAGATCACCCCGCCGGTGTTCGACGCCATGTGTGCGGCCGATGCGGTGATGGTC
>JANOQS010000135.1:0-6924 GCA_031414975.1 Methylibium sp.
AGCCATTCGTCCACCGGGGCGATGCACACGGCCCAGCTCTCGCCGCCTTCATCGTCGCCCTCGCCCGGCATCACGCGGCGCTGCAGCGCACGCACCGCCGAGCGGGCCACCAGCGCGTTGCGGTGCACGCGCATGAAGCGATCGCCCAGGCGCTCCTGCAGGTCCGACAGCGACTCGTCGAGCACATGGCTGCGATCGGCCGTGCGCAGGGTCACGTACTTCAGCTCGGCTTTCAGGTACAGCACCTCGGAAAGCGGCACGCGCACCACGCGCCCACGGTCGCTGACGACGATCACCGGCTGGTCCTCGGCCGGTGCGCTCGGTACAGGGGGCGCGAGCGCCTGGCGCTGCGCCACTCGTTGCAGCGCCGCGTGCAGGCGTTCGCGCCGGACCGGCTTGGTCAGGTAGTCCACCACGTCCAGGTCAAACGCCTTCAGCGCATGCTGGGCGTGCGCGGTGACGAACACCACCGCCGGCGCATCGGGCCGGCCACGCAGTTCGGCCGCCAGTTGCGTGCCGTCGCGGCCGGGCATGGCAATGTCCAGCAGCACCACGTCGCACGGGTGCGCGGTCAACCAGACCAGGGCCTGCGCCACGCTGGCCGCTTCGCCGACCACGCTGGCCTTGGGCACCAGACACTCGTTCACCAGCCCGCGCAGCCGGAAGCGGGCCAGTTCTTCGTCGTCAACGAGCAATACACGCAGGCTCATGACCCTCTCCTCTCTTCACACATCGTCAATCAAGAGGCAACACGATCTGCACCCTGAACAAACCGCCCTCCAGGCGGGTCTCGAAGCTGGCGGCCACGTCGTGCATCAGCCGCAGCCGTTCGCGCACGTTGTGCAGCGCCATGCCGTTGCCAGGGCGGGAGCCGCCCTCGGGCACGGTGTTGACGATGGACACCACCACGCGGCCCAACGTCACTTTGGTGCGCACGCGGATCGCGCCGCCATCGGCCGCCGGCTCCACGCCATGGCGCACCGCGTTTTCGACCAGCGGTTGCAGCAGCAGCGGCGGCACGCAGGCCGCACCAGCGGCATCGTCGAGCTCCCACACCACCTTGAGCCGCTCGCCAAAGCGGATCTGCTCGATCGCCAGGTAGCGGCGCGCCAGCGCCACTTCTTCTTCCAGCGTGGTGGCCGCGCCGCTGTCGCTCAGCGCCACGCGGAACAGTTCGGCCAGGTCTTCGAGCAGGCCTTCGGCACGCGCCGGGTCGAGCCGCACCAGGGTCAGCGCGGTGTTGAGCGTGTTGAACAGGAAATGCGGGCGAATGCGCGATTGCAGCTCGGCCAGGCGCGCCGTGGTTTCGGCCGGCACCGCCGCCTGCGCGCGCATGTGCAGCCACTGGAACATCACCGCGGCCAGGCCGGCGCCGGCCAGCGCGGCGGCGAGCCAGTGGCCGCGCATCACATCGTCGGGCATCGGGAACCAGGCCAGCACCGAACCGCCCAGGCCGCTCAGCGCGCCGAGCAGCGTGGCCGCCACCCATTGCCCCGCCAGCGGCAGCGCGCCGAGCGGGCGCTTCAGTGCGCAGGCCACCAGCAGCCACAACAGCACGGCCGGCAAGGCCAGCGCCGAGCCGGTGGTCAGCAGCCCGATCCAGGCCTGCACGCCAGTGGCGACGAACATCACGCCGATGGCCACCACCGCATGCACCAGCAACAAGGCGCGCAACACCACGCCGACGTGGCAGACGTCGAACACCGACACGAGCTCGGTGGGGCCGGCGCCCGGTGCCGCCAGCGGATCGAGCAAGGTCGGGCCGAAGCCGGTGCTCGGCAGTTCGGACGGTCGCGCGGCCGCCAGGGCCTGACGATCGTCGTGACCGTCGTGACCGTCGTCGCGCTCGTCGCGCTCGTTGTCCTGGGGCGGCGGTCGGTTCATCACCCGGGGCCGCAGGACGGCCCGAACAGGTCGCTCGATAGAATCGCGGGGCTGCGCATCGTGCGCATTGTCACCAAACCGCCCCGCGCCCTTCTGCACGCCGGCCCCGGCCCCTGCGTTTTGTGCGCCCGAAATCACACACCATGTCCAGCAACCCCCTCGACAAGAAGTCCCAGGCCTGGTCGGCCCTGTTCTCGGAGCCGATGAGCGAGCTGGTGCAGCGCTACACCGCCAGCGTGGGCTTCGACCAGCGCCTGTGGCGTGCCGACGTGGCCGGCAGCCTGGCGCATGCGGAGATGCTGGCCGCGCAGGGGATCGTCAGCGCCGAAGACCACACCGCGCTCCAGCGCGGCCTGGCGCAGATCACGGCCGAGATCGAAGCCGGCACGTTCGAGTGGAAGCTCAACCTCGAAGACGTACACCTCAACATCGAAGCGCGCCTGACGCAACTGGTGGGCGACGCTGGCAAGCGCCTTCACACCGGCCGTTCCCGCAACGACCAGGTGGCCACCGACGTGCGCCTGTGGCTGCGCGACGAGATCGACGCCATCGGCAGCCTGCTGGCCGAGCTGCAGCGTGCGCTGGTGACGGTGGCGGACCAGAACGCCGATGTGATCCTGCCCGGCTTCACGCACCTGCAGGTGGCTCAGCCGGTGAGCTTTGGCCACCACCTGCTGGCGTATGTGGAGATGTTCTCGCGCGACGCCGAACGTTTTGCCGAGGTGCGCGTGCGCACCAACCGGCTGCCGCTGGGTTCGGCCGCGCTGGCCGGCACCAGCTACCCGCTGGACCGCGAACGAGTCGCACGCAGCTTGGGCATGGTCGATCCACAAGGCCACGCCGCGTTGTGCCAGAACAGCCTCGACGCCGTGAGCGACCGCGACTTCGCGATCGAGTTCACATCGGCCGCGGCGCTGTGCATGGTGCACTTCTCGCGCCTCTCCGAAGAGCTGGTGCTGTGGATGAGCCAGAACTTCGGCTTCATCGACCTGCCCGACCGCTTTTGCACCGGCAGTTCGATCATGCCGCAGAAGAAGAACCCCGACGTGCCCGAACTCGCGCGCGGCAAGACCGGCCGCGTGGTCGGCCACCTGATGGGCCTGATCACCCTGATGAAGGGCCAGCCGCTGGCCTACAACAAGGACAACCAGGAAGACAAGGAACCGCTGTTCGACGCGGCGGACACGCTGAAGGACACCTTGCGCATCTTCATCGAGATGGTCGCCGGCATCGTCGTCAAACCCGAGGCGATGGAACGCGCCGCGCTGCGCGGCCACGCCACCGCCACCGACCTGGCCGACTACCTGGTGAAGAAGGGCCTGCCCTTCCGCGACGCGCACGAGGTGGTGGCGCATGCGGTGAAGCTGGCGATCACGCAGGGCGCGACCCTGAGCGAATTGCCGCTGACCACCTTGCAGAGCTTTCACGCCGCGATCACCGGCGACGTCTACGCCGTGCTCAGCTTGCAGGGCTCGCTGAACGCACGCAACGGCATCGGCGGCACCGCACCGGCGCAGGTGCGCGCGCAGGTGGCGCGGCATCGGGCGCGGTTGGGGTGAACCGGAGGCGCGTGCCCCTGGAGATGATGTCAAAATTGTGAATTGACATCAATCCTCGACCTGACTATGCTGCGGCCATGCCCAAGCAATCTGTCCCCGTCAAGACCCGAACAGCATCCACGGCGGGGCCCAAAGCCACCACCTTTCGGCTCGACCCGCCGCTGCAGGAAGGTCTGGTGCTGCTGCAGGCCGTGCTGAAGAAGCCGCTGAACCGCTTGGTCAACGAAGCCGTGCAGGGCTTCATCGAACGGCGCACTGCCGAAGTCGAAACCGACCTTCGGCAAGCTCTGGCCCGAGTACAGGCCTACCGGCGCTCGGACCCCCGGTTCGAGAAGGCGATCGCGCAGTTCGCCGCCGCAGAAGCCGGCCTGGCCGCAAGCGACCCCGCCGAGGGCCGCCTTCTGGGGCAGACCGGCCCAGCCCAGGCCATGGTCCAAGACCTTCTTCGTGGCTGACTGGGACGAAGACAGCCCCCGGTTGCGGAAGAACCTGACGCAGGTTCTTCGCCACGTCAGAGACAGCGCGCAAGGTCGCGACATGCCGACAGTCAACGCAGCCCGCCAGTGGCAGACCGATACGCTGGCGGGGCTGCAGGTGCCCAAGGCAGCGTACGTGGGTCGCTTTCGTGGTGAAGCCGGCATCCGCAACGTTCACGTGGCTGTCGGCAGCGCGCAAGGCGTTCCTCCCGCCGAGGTGGCCGAACAACTCCTGCGCTTCGAGCGGCGCCTGCAACGCGCCACGGCGGCACTGGACGAACGCTACGCAGCCGACGCTGAGCTTGACACCGACGGCGTGGCCGCGGTGATCGACCTTTGCGCGTGGGCCCACTCCGAGTGGGTCCGCATTCACCCTTTTGCCAACGGCAACGGGCGGACCGCACGCCTGTGGGCCAACTTCTTTCTGATGCGTTACGGCTTGCCGCCGGTGGTCCGGTTGCGCCCGCGGCCCGATGGCAGCTACGGCGCGGCCAGTGCGCACGCCATGGCCGGTGACTGGTTGCCCACCGCAAGCGTGTTCCGACAGTACCTGCTCGATCTGCGCCCTGCCGGCACCGGTTCAAGGCCTGCAACGCCCCGCCGGTAGGATTTGCATCCGATCCGGCGGATCATCCGTATTCACCTGCAGGACTCGGGGCCAGGCGCAGGTGCCTGCCTGCGGATTCGCCCCGTCGTTCTCATCATCATCCTGCGAGACCTCTGCCTTGACCTTCAAGAGCATTCTTCTGTGGACCGCCGTGCCCGTCGTTGCCTTGGCGCTGCTGGTGGCCTGCGCTCCCACGGCCACGCTCAACGCCGTGGCGGCGCGTGAAGCTGCGGTGCCGACCTTGGCGGTCGCCTACGGCCCGCTGGCCCGCCACCGGCTCGACATCTACCGCCCCACCGTGCCGGCCCCGGCCGCCGGCTGGCCGGTGGTGGTGTTCTTCTACGGCGGCTCGTGGACCGATGGCGAACGGGCCGACTACCGCTTCGTCGGCAGCGCACTGGCCGGGCGCGGCGTGCTCACCTTGGTGGCCGACTACCGCCTCTACCCCGAGGTGCGCTACCCCGAATTCCTGAACGACTGCGCGCTCGCCGCCGCGCATGGCATCGAGCACGCGGCGCGCCTGGGCGGCGACCCGAAGCGCGTGTTCGTGATGGGCCACAGCGCCGGCGCGTACAACGCCGCGATGCTGGCGCTCGACCCGCGCTGGTTGCGCAGCGCCGGCCGCAGCCCGGCCGAGCTGGCGGGCTGGATCGGCCTGGCGGGCCCGTACGACTTTTTGCCGATGAGCAACCGCTTCGCCCAGCCGGTGTTCTTTCACCCGAACTACCCGGCCGGTTCGCAGCCGGTGGACTACGCCACCCGGCACTCGCCGCGCGCCTTCCTGGGCGCCGCGTTGACCGACACGCTGGTCGACCCGCAACGCAACAGCGTGGGCCTGGCCACGCGGCTGCAGGCGGCCGGTGTGCCGGTCACGCTCAAGCTGTACGAGCGCGTCAACCACGTGACGCTCGCCGCCGCGATGGCCTGGCCGCTGCGCTGGCTCGCGCCGGTGCTGGACGACGTGGTGGCCTTCATCGACAGGCCCGCCGTGGCGCCTTGATACGCCCTTGAAGTGCCGCTGACGCGCCGCTGACTGGCGCTTGAAGTGCGTACATCAACGCACCTTTGAAACACCCTGCAACACCTCGGCGTTTTGCGCCCCCCTGACCTCGGGGGGTCGGCCCGTGTGCAGCCCCATCGGCGCCAATTCCGCACGCCGGCCGAAGTCAAGTTCGCAAGGCTTTGTGCCGAAACTGTTGGCATGAACACCCGTCAGAGCGGCGTCGGCATGAGTGAGCTGATCGTCGTCGTCATCATCCTGTGCGTGCTGGCCGGCGCGGCCATGCCCAAGAAGCTGAGCCTGCCCAGCGTGGCCGAAGCCGCCGCCTCGGCAATGACCGTGAACTACGCCGGCTGCGCCACCACCCAGCACCGTGTCGTCGAGAAGACCTGCGTGAAAGTCACGTCGTGCAGCCAGGCCAGGCAGCTCATGCCAGGCAGCCTGCCACCCGGCCACACGGTCGAGGGCGACACCCGCCAGGTCAACGGCGACAGCCTGCAGTGCCGGGTGATCAACCCCGAAGGTGCCTCGGCACCGTTTGCAGGGTTCGTCGCCGGCACCTGAACCGGCCGCTGAACCGCCAGCCAAACCACCGTCGGCGCCGGGATGGCGCGTCGCAATTGCGTCAGCGCGAGTGCGCCAACTCCCGCGTCGCGAAGTCGCGCACGTCGGCGGCGGCTTCGGGCATCTGACGCACGCGTTCCAGGTTGCGGCGCGCCTCGGCCGCCTTGCCCAGGGTTTGCATCGACAAGGCCTGCGCCACCAGCAGTGACGGCAACTGCGGCGAGCTGCCCGACGCGCTGCCGAGCGCGGCGTCGAATGCCGCCACCGCTTCGGCGTGCTGGTTGAGTTGCTGGTGCGTGGCACCCAGCGCCGAGAAGTAGCGCGTGTCGCGCACCGAATCGGGCAGGCCCCGCAGCAGAGCCAGGCTTTCTTCCAAGCGGCCCGATTCGGCCAGGCCCTGCGCGGCGGCCAGACCGAAGCGCTTGGGCAGCACCTTGGCGCTGTCGGTCAAGGTGCTGCGCCAGGTGTCGTCGCGGCCGCGTTCGGCCAGCAGAGACAGCAGCGCCAGGCGCGCACGTTCGTTGTCGGGCTCGGCCTGGATCACCTTGCGCAGCAACGCAATCGCGTCGCTGGTGCGGCCGATGGACATGGCCTCACCAGCGCGCACCAGATCGTCGCGCGCGTCGGTGGGGTGGCGTTCGATGCGGGCTTCGTCTTTCGGCACGGCCGGTGCGGCGAGTGCGAGGCGGGTCTCCTTGGGCGTCGCGGACCGGAGGGCCGGGCGTGCGGCGGGTGCGGGTGCGGGTGCGGGTGCGGGTGCGGGTGCGGGTGCGGGTGCGGGTGCGGTTGTGGGTGTGGGTGTGGGTGTGGGTGTGGGTGTGGGTGTGGGTGTGG
>JANOQS010000136.1:0-4168 GCA_031414975.1 Methylibium sp.
GAAGGTCTTGTCGGGCTGCGCCTTGACCGCGTCGAGGTAGTCCTTGGCGGTCTTGTGGGGCGACTCCTCGTTGACCCACAGCACGAACTCGTCGAGCGCCAGCATCGTCACCGGCGTCAGGTCGCGCCAGTTGAACGGCACGCCGGTGGCCAGTGGCGTGGTGAACAGGTTCGACAGCGTGATGACGATCTTGTGCGGGTTGCCCTTGTCGCCCTTCACGTCGAGAAAACCTTCAGCGCCGGCGCCGCCGGACTTGTTGGTCACGATCATCGGCTGCTTGATCAGGCTGTTCTTGGCGACCACGCCCTGGATGAAGCGCGCCATCTGGTCGGCGCCGCCGCCGGTGCCGGCCGGCACGACGAACTCGATCGGCTTTGTCGGCTCCCAGGCCAGAGCGGGCGCGGCGGCGGTGAACGAGGCGGCGAGCAAGGCCGCGGCGCCAAGCCGTGCGAACCCGGGGTGAACGAGGCGAAGAACGGTCATGGGATCTCCAGCGTGAAAGGGCAAAGGGCGCGGGAGCGCCGGGCGAAGCCGGCATTCTAGGAACTTCCGGCCGCCGTCCCCACGCAGGGATTTGCAGCAGCTTGACTTCCGCAGGCGGCCTGCCTCCGGGCGCGCCCCGGCGGGTCCCGGCTCAGCCCCCCATGCCCATCAGCCGCGGCAGCCACAGCGAGATGGCCGGCACGTAGGTCAGGATCACCAGGCTGCCCAACAGCGGCACGAGCCACGGCAGGATGGCCATGGTGGTGCGCTCGACGGACAGCTTTGCCACCCGCGCCAGCACGAACAGCACCATGCCCATCGGCGGGTGCAGCAGGCCGATCATCAGGTTCAGCACCATCACCAGCCCGAAGTGAACCGGGTCGACACCCAGCTGGCGTGCGATCGGCAGCAGGATCGGCACCAGGATCGTGATCGCCGCTGTCGGCTCCAGGAAGCAACCGACAAAGAGCATCAGCAGGTTGGCCATCAGCAGAAACAGCCAAGGCTCCTTGGTCACCGCGAGCACCCACTCGGCGATCTGCGCCGTGACGCCGGTGGCGGTGAGCATCCAGCCGAAGATCGACGCGGCGGCGACGATGAACATCACGGTCGCCGTGGTTTCCACCGTGTCGAGGCTGACCTTGACGAACATCTTCACGGTCATCGTGCGGTACCACACGAGGCCCAGGAACAGCGCCCAGGCGCTGGCGGCAATGGCACCTTCGGTGGGCGTGAACAGGCCGGTCGTCATGCCACCGATCAGCAGCACCGGCGTCATGATCGGCAGTACGGCCTGGAAGCGAAAGATGCGGTCGAGCAAGAAGATCGAAACGATCGCACCGAACACCACCGGCTGCGCCGGCAGGCCCATCTTGGTCACCAGCGCCCAGGTGACCAGCGGCCAGGCGATCACCAGCGCCAGCTCGAGCATGGCGCGGCCGAAGCGGCTGCTCGAGAATTTGACGTCGCCACCCCAGCCGTTCTTGTGCGCGAAGTAGGCGACGGTGACCATCATCAGGAGTGCCATCAACACGCCGGGCAGGATGCCCGCCAGGAACAGCGCGCCGACAGACACGTTGGCCATCATCGCGTAGATCACGAACGGCAGGCTGGGCGGGATGATCGGGCCCAGCGTGGCCGACGCCGCCGTCACGCCGACCGCGAACTCGAGGTCGTACCCGTGGTCCTTCATGGCCTTGATCTCGACAGTTCCCAGGCCGGCAGCGTCGGCGATGGCGGTGCCGCTCATGCCCGCGAAGATCACCGAGCCGACGACGTTGACATGGCCAAGGCCACCCTTCAACCAGCCGACGAGCGCGAGCGCAAAGTTGTAGATCCGGTTCGTGACGCCGGCGTTGTTCATCAGATTGCCGGCCAGGATGAAGAACGGCACGGCCAGCAGCGGGAAGCTGTCGATACCACCGATCATGCGGTGCACCACCGTGAGCCCCGGCTGGTTGCCGCTGATCAGGATGTAGAGCAGCGAGGCGCCCGCCATCGCGATGGCCACCGGCAAGCCACTCGTCATCAGGAACAGGAAGATGATTTTCAGCATGTTGGTGTTGTCGGCCCGTTGGGTTCTTACTGGTCGCTCATCAGAGAATCGGGCCGCTCCAGCACCGTGTAGCCGCGCTGCCAGTGCACCTTGGCCACCCACACCGAACGCAGCGTCATCGCCGCAAAGCCGAACAGCACCACGGCGTAGACGATGTTCATCGGCAAGTCGACGACCGTCATCTGGTAGTTGCCCATCTTCTGCATCATCTGCACGGTGTAGAACGTCATTGCGCCGAGGAAAGCGATTCGCAACACGTCCACCAGCACCGCCAGTGCGCGGCACAGCGGCGCCGGCAAGTAGCGGTACAACAGGTCGACCTGGATGTGGTTGTTCTTGGCCACGCCGATCGACGCGCCGACGAAGACCACCCCGATCAGCAGGTAGCGCGCGATCTCCTCGGTCCATGCTGCCGAGTCGTTGAGCGCATAGCGGGTGAAGAACTGAGTGAACACGACGCCGGCCAGAGCCCAGAACAAGGCCACGGCGATCCACGCCTCAAAGGGCGTGTGCGACAAGTCCACTGCCTCATCGGTGGCGTGGAACTCGCCGTCATCGCCCATCACCTTCGGGCCAGCATCGATGTCCATGGCGCGCGCTTACTTGATGGCGACAATGCGGTCGTAGTCCTTCTTGTCGAATCCCATGGACTCGACCGACTTGTTCTTGAGCACCGCATCGACAAAGCTCTGGCGGTTGACCTGGTGGATCGTGATGCCCTTCTTCTTGAAGTCATCGACCAGTTCGGCCTCGCGCTTCTTGATCTGCGCGCTGGCGCGGGCGGCGGCTTCGAGGGCCACCTCGGAGAAGGTCTTCTTCTCGGCGTCGGTCAGCTTGCTCCAGAGGTGCGGCGCCACCTGGGTGGTCAGCCCGTCGACGATGTGGCCCGTCATCATGATGTGCTTTTGCACTTCATAGAACTTCTTGGCCTCGATCGTCGTCAGCGGGTTCTCCTGCGCATCGACCGTGCCGTTCTGCAGCGCCAGATAGACCTCGGCAAAGGCGATCGGCGTCGGGTTGGCGCCGCACGACTCGGGCGTGGCGCGGTAGCTCGGCACGTCGGGCACGCGGATCTTCAGGCCCTTCATGCCGGCGCAGTCGGTGAACGGCGCCTTGCTGGTGGTCTGGCGCGCACCGTAGTATGTGTAGGCCAGGATCTGGATGCCGGTCTTCTCGCGAAAGCCGTCGATCATCTCCTTGAACACCGCACTCTTGCTGTAGGCCAGCAGGTGGTCACCGTCGCGGAAGATGAACGGATAGTAGGCGATGCCCAGGCGCGGGTAGCTGCGCGCCGCAAACGAAGGGCCGCTGATGATCATGTCCACCGTGCCGAGCTGCATGCCCTGGTTGATGTCGGTCTCCTTGCCCAGCGAACTGGCCGGAAAGACCTGGATCTCGAACTTGCCGCCCGTGCGCTTCTTGATCTCTTCCGCAGCCCAGACCGATTCGGTGTGGTACGGCTCGGAGGTCTCGTACACGTGGGCCCACTTCAGTTTGGTCTGGGCCACAACGCCGCCCGCGGCGGCCAGGGCGACGGCGGCCAGCAGGCCCTTGATCACAACGTTCATCGTCTGTCTCCTTGGGGTTGGCGGCGCGGCGTGCGCGCCTCGGGTTGAAAGGGGGCTCGTCAGGCAAATGTCTTGGGGGCCGGCCCACGCGCCGCCGCCTTGCGCGGCGCGGATCGCGGCACCGCGTGCGGGACTGCAGCGGGGGCGGCAGTCGTCGGCCAGTTGGCGGTGAATCGGTCGTGCGAGTTGCTCAGGTGCCGGGTCATCGCTTCGCGCGCGGCCGGCGCCGAACGTGCGGCGATGGCGTCGATCACCTTGCCGTGTTCGGTGATGGCTGCGGCCCAGCTGGTGGCGGTCTCGAAGTGGCTGCCGAGTTGTTCGAACAGCGGGTTGCGGCGTTCGTCGAACAGCTCGCTGACGACGCGCAGCAGAACCGAGTTGTTCGACGCCTCGGCAATGCGCGTGTGGAACAGCCGGTCGCCCTGCGTGGGCGTGTGGCCGGCGCCGGCTTCTTCTTCCATCAGCCGCACGGCCTCGCGCAGGCCGGCGACCTGCGCTTTTTTCATGTGGCGCGCGGCGTGCGCGGCGAGTTCGGCTTCGATCAACTGGCGCGCGCGGATGA
>JANOQS010000137.1:0-10496 GCA_031414975.1 Methylibium sp.
ACTACATCAACCTGATGCGCTTCGAGGGCGAGAACTTCGACCAGAAGATGATCGTGCGCGGTTCGCTGGAGCGCCTGAGCCCGGTGCTGATGACGGCGCTGGTCACCGCCTTTGCGCTGGCGCCGCTGCTGTTCGAGGCCGAGCAGCCCGGCACCGAGGTGCTGCACCCGGTGGCCGTCGTGATCTTCTCGGGCCTGATCAGCTCGACCCTGCTCGACACCTTTCTCACCCCCGCGTTGTTTTGGCTGTTCGGCCGCAAGGACGCCGAGCGGCTGATGGACGACAAGGATTCCGAAGCGCTCTGATCCCTTCTCTGCGAACTTCTTCTCTGCAAACTTCTCCTCTTCAACTTTCTCCGCCCCGATCCACCCCAACCGAAAGGACTCTCCCATGAAGATGCACCCCCTGATCGCCAGCCTAGCCTTCGCCCTGGCCGGTTCGGCTTTCGCAGCCGGCGACCGCAAGCATGAGGGTGACGACCACAAGCCGATGCACGGCGGCGTCGTGGCCGCGACCAAGCTGATGGACTACGAATTGGTGGCCAAGCCAGCGATGATTAAGCTCTACCTGCGCGACCACGGCAAGCCGGCCGATGCCAGCAAGGCCAGCGCCAAGCTCACGCTGCTCAGCGGCACGGAAAAGCAGGAAGTCGAACTGAAACCGGCAGGCGACAAGCTCGAGGCCACCGGCGCGTTCAAGGTCGGCCCGGGCACCAAGGTCGTCGCCACGGTGACCATCGCCGGCAAGCCGGCCGGCAACGCACGCTTCACGCTCAAGTAAGTCGCTGGCCAGGTTGGCGTACCGCCTGGTTGCGCCCGCCGGTCAGCGCTTCAGCGCCGCACGCTTGCCCAGCTCGATCTTCGCGATGGCGTTGCGGTGCACCTCGTCCGGGCCGTCGACGATGCGCACGGTGCGCTGGTGCGCGTAGGCCTCGGCGAGCCAGAAGTCCTGGCTCACACCCGCCGCGCCGTGCGCCTGGATCGCCCAGTCGACCACCTTGCACGACATGTTGGGGGCGACCACCTTGATCATCGCGATCTCGGCCCGCGCGGCCTTGTTGCCGACGGTGTCCATCTTGTGCGCGGCATTGAGCGTGAGCAACCGCGCCTGATCGATCATGCAGCGTGACTCGGCAATGCGCTCGTGCCAGACCGACTGCTCCGACAGGGCCTTGCCGAACGCCACGCGCTCCTGCAGCCGGTCGACCATCATCTCCAGCGCCCGCTCGGCCGCGCCGATGGAGCGCATGCAGTGGTGAATGCGCCCCGGCCCGAGGCGGCCCTGCGCGATCTCGAAGCCGCGCCCCTCGCCGAGCAGGATGTTCCCGGCCGGCACGCGCACGTTCTCGAGCAGCACTTCCATGTGGCCGTGCGGCGCGTCGTCGTAGCCGAACACGGTCAACGGGCGCAACACGGTGACCCCGGGCGTGTCGCGCGGCACCAGCTCCATCGACTGCTGGGCATGGCGCGGTGCGTCGGCGTCGGTCTTGCCCATCACGATGAAGATCGCGCAGCGCGGGTTGCCGGCGCCGGAGCTGAACCACTTGCGCCCGTTGATGATGTAGTCGCCACCCTCGCGCCGAATGCTGCACTGGATGTTGGTCGCGTCCGACGAAGCCACCGCTGGTTCGGTCATCAGGAAGGCCGAGCGGATCTTGCCGTCGAGCAGCGGGTCGAGCCAGAGCGCTTTTTGCGCATCGGTGGCGTAGCGCTCCAGCGTTTCCATGTTGCCGGTGTCGGGCGCCGAGCAGTTGAACACTTCGCCCGACCACGACACGCGCCCCATCACCTCGCACAGCGGCGCGTAGTCGAGGTTGGAGATGCCACCCTGCCCTTTGTACGGGTGCGGCAGGAACATGTTCCACAGGCCTTCGCGCCGAGCCACCGTCTTCAACTCGTCGATCACCGGCACCGGATGCCACGCGTCACCGGCGCGGCGGCGCGCGTCGACCTCGTGGTGATGGCGCTCTTCGTTCGGGTAGATGTGCGCGTCGAAGAATGCGTTCAGGCGTTGCAGCAGGTCGCGGGTCTTGGTGGAGGGTTCGGCAAACATGGGCGTCTCCTTGGCGTCGGCGGGTGGATGTGCCGATTAGAGCACCCCGCGCCGGGCCCGGAAGTCGCCAACGCGACGGCCGGTGCTGCCGGCCGGCGCGCATCGCATATCACTTCACTCATTCACTCCAGGCTGATGTTCGCCTTCTTCACGAGCTGTTCGTAGACCTTCGACTTGGCCTCGGCGTTGCGGCCGATCTCCTCGGGTGTCCAACTGATCGGCTCGAAAGCGAAAGTGTCGAAGCGGGTCTTGAGTTCGGCGTCAGTGAGCACCTTGGCCACATCGGCGTTGATCTTGGCACGCAGCGCCGGCGGGATGCCCTTGGGCGAGACCAGCACGACGAAGGCGTTGACGTCGAAGTCGGCCGGGCCGCCGGCTTCGGCCGCGGTCGGCACCTCGGGCACCTGCGGCAGGCGCTTGTTCGAGGCGACGGCGATGTAGCGCAGCTTGCCGGCCTTGTAGGCGCCCGAACTCGACGGCAGGGTGCCCAGGCTCCACGCCACGTCGTTCGCTCCGACCGACATGAACAGCTGGCTCACTTCCTTGTAGGGCACGTGCGTCATGCGAATGCCGGTCTGCATTTCCAGCAGCTCGGCGCCCAGGTGGCCGGGGCTGCCCACGCCCCAGGAGCCGTAGGTCAGGTTGCCGGGCGCGGCCTTGGCAGCGGCGACGATGTCGGTCATCGTCTTGAACGGCGAGTCTTTCGCGACCGCCACCAGGAAGGTGGTGCGGAAGATCGACGCGACCGGCTCGAAGCTCTTCACCGCGTCGGCGCCGCGCTGCTTGTACAGGTGCGGCACGGCGGCGAGGTGGTCGCTGTCGAGCTGCAGCAGGGTGTAGCCGTCGGGCGCGGCACGTTTGGCGGCGTCCATCGCGATGAAGCCGCCGCCACCCGGCCGGTTGTCCACCAGCACGCGCTGACTCCAGAGCTTGCCGAGCTTTTCGGCCACCAGGCGCAAGGTGGCGTCGGGGCCGCTGCCGGGGGCAAAGGCGGTGATCAGGGTGACCGGCTTGGTGGGGAAGTCGGCCTGGGCATGCGCCGGCCCGGTGGCCAGCAGTGCGGCGGTGCTGCAGAGCGCGGCGATGAGTTTGAGGACGGTCATTCGGTGGGGTCTCCTGGGGGTGTGGTGGTGTGGCTCAGGCCGGGTGGCGCTGTTCGCGGAAGAAGCCGAGTTTTTCTTGCGCCACGCGGTCGGAGTACGAGAACAGCACCAGGTCTTGCGCGGCGTGCAATGTATACGTCATCCAACCGGGCACGACCACGATGTCGTGCGGCGTCAGTGCGAAGCGCCGTTCGCCGATGCACAACTCGCCGCACCCTTCGACGACGACGAACACCGTGCTGTCGCTGCTGCGGTACGGCAGCGTCGCAAATCCTTGCGGCAGCAGGCGGATCATGGTGGCCATCGTCGGCATGGCCCAGCCGCCGTCGGTGGGGTTGATGTAGCGCATCAGGTGGCCGGTGTGAGCGTCCGGTGCGCTGGCACGCGTCAGCGCGTGCAGTGCTTCGCGAGTGCGTGCGTAGGGGTAGTTGAAGACCGGCGAGTTGAGCGAGCCGTTGCGCCAGCCCACCGGCAGCAGGCCGCTGCCGTAACGCGCCAGCGCGTCGCCGGTGGGCCGTGTGAGCTCGGCTTGTTCTTGCGCATGGTCTTCGCGAAAGGTGCTGTTGAACAGCGCGACGATCGGGATGTCCAGGCCGTCGAGCCACACCATCGGCTCGCCGGTGTCGTTGCCGTGGTGGTGCCAGGTCCACGACGGGGTGATGACGAAGTCGCCCGGCTGCATCAGCGTCTTCTCGCCGTCCACCGCGGTGTAGGCGCCGCTGCCCTCGACGATGAAGCGCAGCGCGCTTTGCGTGTGGCGGTGCGCCGGCGCGACCTCGCCGGGCATGATGAGCTGCAGACCGGCGTACAGCGAGTTGGTGATCTGCGAACTGCCGCGCAAGCCGGGGTTCTCGAGGATCATCACGCGGCGCTCGGCCTCTGCGGCGCTGATGTGTTCGGCCGATTCGAGCACGTGCGGGCGCACCTCGGCATAGGCCCAGCGATGCGGCACGCCGACCGGCGTGGGCGCTTCGGGCACCAGCGCCTTCAGGCGAGTCCACAGCGGCGCCAGGTTCTGCGTGTGTGCGCGGCCGTAGAAGGCTTCGCGCTGGTCCTGGACCTGGCGCGTTGGCGGGGGGGTGGTGGTGGCGTTCATGGCGTATCGCTCCGGCGTCAGACGACGCGCACGCTCAGCTCGCCCAGGCCGTCGATGCCGCCGCGCATCGTCTGCCCGCGCTCGACCTTGCCCACGCCTTCAGGCGTGCCGGTGTAGATCAGGTCGCCGGGGCGCAGCTCGAAGAAGCCCGACAGGTTGGCGATCACCTCGGGCACCGACCAGATCAGCTTGGCAATGTCGCTGCGCTGGCGGTCCGCGCCATCGACCTGCACCCACACGGCGCCGTTGGTCGGGTGGCCGATCTTCGCGGCCGGGTGGATCGTTGCGATCGGCGCCGAGTCATCGAAGGCCTTGCCCAGCTCCCACGGGCGGCCCTTGTCGCGCGCACGCAGTTGCAGGTCGCGGCGCGTCATGTCCAGCCCGACGGCGTAGCCGAACACATGCTCGTTGGCCTGCGCGACCGGGATGTCGCGCCCGGCCTTGCCGATGGCGACCACGAGTTCGATCTCGTGCTGGTAGTCGCTGGTCTGCGTCGGGTAGGCCACGCTCAAGGTCTGGCCCGGCGGCACCACGACGATGCTGTTGTCGGGCTTGCAGAAGAAGAAGGGCGGCTCGCGGTCGGGGTCGAAACCCATCTCGCGCGCGTGCGCTGCGTAGTTGCGGCCGACGCAGTAGATGCGCCGCACCGGGAAGTGAGAGTCGCTGCCGGCGACCGGCACGGTGACGCGGGGTTCGGGTTCGAAGACGAAGTTCATCGTGAGTGCTCCAGGCAAATTTCGGGACAGTTGGTGAATCTCAGGCGGCCAGGCAGTTGTCGACTCTCCAGCCGTACAGCCACTCCATCGCGTCGTAGAAGCGTTCGGGCGAGCGGCCCTTCCACAGTTCGTTGCGGACCAGCCGCTCGACGCCTTTGGCGTGGAAGATGCGCCCCATCTCGCGCGCCGACAGCACGATGCGCGCGGTGCGCGCCACGCGCGAGCGCTGGTACAGCGCGAAGGCCTTGTCCCAGTCGTTGTCGTGCACGCGCAAGGCTTCGCCCAAGGTCACGGCGTCTTCCATCGCCATGCACGCGCCTTGCGCCAGGTACTGCAGGGTCGGGTGGGCCGCATCGCCCAGCAAGGTCACGCGGCCGTAAGTCCATTGGGCGATCGGCTCGCGGTCGGCGGTGGCCCAGCGTTTCCAGTCCTTGGGCAGGTCGATCAGGAGGCGCGCGCGCGGGCAGATGCCTTCGAAATAGCTCTGCACTTCCTCGCGGCTGCCCTCGCGCACGCTCCATTCTTCGGCGTTGCGGCTGTGGAAGGTGACGACCACGTTGTACTGCTCGCCGCCGCGCAGCGGGTAATGCACCAGGTGGCAGTTCGGGCCGACCCAGATGCTCGCGGCGTTCCACTGCAGGTCGGCCGGAAAGTCCTTCCGGTCCACCACCGCGCGGTAGACCACGTGGCCTGACACCCTTGCATCGTCGCCGACGAACTGGCGCCGCACGGCCGACTTCACGCCGTCGGCGCCGACCAGTGCAATGCCGCGATGCTGGCGGCCCTGCGCGTCGAACACAGTCACGCCGGCAGCGTCTTGTTCGACCCGCTGCGCCTGCGTGGAAGTGAGCAGCTCGATGCGGCCGGTGGCCTGCGCGCCTTCGAGCAGCGCGCCGTGCACGTCGGCACGGTGGATCACCGCGTAGGGGTTGCCGAAGCGTTCGCGGAACGCTGCGCCGGTGGGAATGCGGCCGACCAGGGTTTCGTCGAGCGCGTCGTGCATCACCATCTCGTCGGTGTAGACGGCGCGGGCACGGGCAATCGGGCCGATGCCCAGCGCGTCGAACGCGGCAAAGGCATTCGGCCCGAGCTGAATGCCGGCACCGATTTCGCCGAGCTGGGCCGCCTGCTCCAGCACCTTCACGGCAAAACCCTGCCGCGCCAGCGCGAGTGCCGCGGCCATGCCACCGATGCCGCCGCCGGCCACCAGCACGGGGAGCCCCGCTTGTTTCGAGTTCATCTGCCGGTCCTTGTTTGTCGCATACTGACAATCAGTACACTGACGATAAGTATAGTGATAACATGATCCATCTCAACGCGGGTTAACCCGCAGGCCTCACGGTGCCATGAAAAAGTCCAGCGCAGCGCGCATCGAACTCGAAAGCCTGCCAGGCCACCACATCCGCCGGCTTCAACAGATCGCGGTGGCGATCTTTCTGCAGGAGACCGAAACAACCGGCGTCACGCCGGTGCAATACGCCGCCTTGCAGACGGTGGCCAATGTGCCTGGCACCGACCAGCGCACCCTGGCGCGCTCGATCGGCTTCGACACCTCGACCATCGCCGGCGTGGTCGACCGGCTCGAGGCGCGCGGCCTGCTGCAACGCAGCGCCTCGCCCGACGACCGCCACGTGCGCCTGCTGACGCTCACCAAGGAGGGCCAGGCCCTGCTCGACGAGGTGACCCCCGGCATGCAACGCGCCCAGTTGCGCATGCTGGCCCCGCTGCCCAAGGAGCAGCGCACCGAGTTCATGCGCATGCTGCGCGTGCTGGTGAGCGCCAACAACGAACTCAGCCGGGCGCCGCGGGAAGAAGGGTGAGCGCCCCGATTGCCGCTAGGATGAAGCACCTCGCGAGCACCCTGGCATGAACTTCCTGTGGCCTCAGTCCCTTTGGTTGCTGCTGGCGCTGCCCCTGTTGCCGGCGCTGTACCTCTGGTTGCTGCGGCGGCGCGGCAAGGCGGCGCTGCGCTACAGCAACCTCGACGTGGTTCGCGCCGCGGCCAGCCGCCCCTGGCGGCGCCACGTGCCCCCTGCGCTGCTGCTGCTGGCTTGTTCGGTGCTGCTGTTGGCGCTGGCGCGCCCGGCGGCGCCGGTGACCTTGCCGTGGGCCCGGACGACGATCATGCTCGCGATGGACGTGTCGCGCAGCATGCGCGTGACAGACGTCAAGCCGAGCCGCCTGGTGGCCGCGCAGGAGGCGGCCAAGATGTTCCTGCGCGAATTGCCGAAGAACATCGATGTGGGGCTGGTCACCTTCGCCGGCAGCACCCAGGTGGCCCAGCGTGCGACGCTGGACCGCACCTCGCTCGTCAGCGCCATCGACGCCTTCCAGATGCAGATCGGCACGGCCGTGGGCAACGCCATCGTGCTGTGCCTGGCGGAGCTGTTTCCGGACGACGGCATCGACCTGGAAGGCATGACCTTCGGCCCCAGGCAGGCTGCGCGCAGCCGAGACGAGCGCGGGAAGGAAAGGGAAAAGGAGAAGGAGAAGGCGCCGCCCCGGCAGATCACCCCCGTGGCACCGGGCTCCTACGATGCCGCCGCGATCATCCTGCTGAGCGACGGGCGCCGCACCGTGGGGGTCGACACCCTGCAAGCCGCGAAGATGGCCGCCGACCGCGGCGTGCGCATCCACGTGGTGGGCCTGGGCACCCCCGACGGCCACAACGCCGTCGACGAGGGCATGGCCATCTACCTGAAGCTGGACGAGCCGACCCTGCGCGAGGTGGCGCGCATGACCGGTGGCGAGTACCACCATGCCGGCACGGCAGAGATGCTGCGCAGCGTCTACCAGGACCTCGGCTCGCGCCTGCAGGTCCAGACGCGCGACACCGAACTCACGGCGCTGCTGGCCTTGGGTGCGGCCCTGCTGGTGCTGGCGGCAGCGGGCTTGTCCTGGCTCTGGTTCGGGCAGATCGGCTGAGCCGGCCCGGCGGCTGGCCAGGCCGGCGCGCGCAGCCTACGGTTTGGGTTTGGGTTTGGGTTTGGGTTTGGGTTTGAGCTTGAGCTTGGGCTTGACCGTGCTGCGGGCCGCAGGGCGTTTTCGCACCGGCGCGGCAATCTCGCGCAGGCTGGCCTGGATGAAGCTCAAGTGCAGGTTGGCAGCCGCGCGTGCGGCGTCGGCGTCGCGGGCCACGACGGCCTTGACGATCTGCGCATGCTGGTCGTCGAGCAGGGCCACGTTCTCGGGCTGCCGGTAGAGCACCTCGCGCGAACGCATCATGTTGCTGCGCATCAGGTTGAAGATGCCGCGCATCACATGCACCAGCGCCACGTTGTGCGAGGCCTCGGCAATGGCCATGTGGAAATCGACATCGAGGTCGGCGTCTTCGAGCGGGTCGCGCGTGGCGCGGCGGCGCTTCATGGACGCCGACATGTCGCGCAGGCGCTTGGCGTCGGCGTCGGTGGCGCGCAGCGCGGCAAAGTAGGCCGCCACACACTCCAGCCCGTGGCGCAGTTCCAGCACATCGTCCACCGTCGAGGGGTGCCGCTGCAGCAGGTGCACCAGCGGGTCGGTGATGGTCGGCCCGGTCACGTCGGTCACGCCGAAACCGCCGCCGCGTTTGGCCTGCACCAGGCCACGGCTCTCCAGCACCAGCAGGGCCTCGCGCAGCGACGGCCGGGAGACACCCAGCTGGCTGGCCAGGTCGCGCTCGGACGGCAAGGCATCGCCGGGGGTCAGGTCGCCATCGACGATCAGGCGCTCGATCTGCTCGGTGATGCTGTCCGACAGGCGCGGCCGACGCAAGGGCGCCACGGCACGAAAAGGATTGTCATCTTTCATCGGTTCCTGAAAGCGGTTCGGCCCACCGGGGCGTCGCCGCATTGTGTGCCTGTCGGTCGGTGCCGACGTACGCGTTGACCCGCATTGGCCGCCTCGAAAGTCGGGAATAGCATTCGCATTGGATGGTCTGACCAGTCATACCAGCCATGCCGAGCTGACCGGCAGCGGTCGGCTTCCCAGAAGGAGCAGGAGACGACATGAGCGCACACGACGACATCGACCTGACCGAGACCAGCGAATGGCTCGACGCCCTCAAGGCCGTGCAGGCCCACCGCGGCGCAGAGCGCAGCAGCTTCATCGTCAACCGCCTGGTCGATGAAGCAAGGCGTGACGGAGTCTACCTGCCGCGCTCGCTGAACACGGCCTACAAGAACACCATACCGCCGGAGTTGGAGGAAAAGACCACTGGCGACCGCGCGATCGAACACAGCCTGCGTTCGATCATCCGTTGGAACGCGATGGCGATCATCCTGCGCGCCAACAAGGACAGCTCCGAACTCGGCGGCCACATCGCCAGCTTCCAGTCCGCCGCCACCTTGTACGACATCGGCTTCGGCCACTTCTGGCATGCGCCGACCGACACCCACGGCGGCGACCTGCTGTTCATCCAGGGCCACTGCTCGCCCGGCATCTATGCGCGCGCTTTCGTCGAAGGCCGGCTGACCGAACAGCAACTGCTGGGCTACCGGCAGGAGACCGAAGGCAAGGGCATCCCCTCCTACCCGCACCCGTGGCTGATGCCCGACTTCTGGCAGTTCCCCACCGTGTCGATGGGCCTGGGGCCGCTGATGGCGATCTACCAGGCGCGCTTTCTCAAGTACCTGCAAGGGCGCGGCCTGGCCGAGACCACGCAGCGCAAGGTCTGGGCCTTCATGGGCGACGGCGAGATGGACGAGCCCGAATCGCTCGGCGCCATCTCGCTGGCCGGCCGCGAGAACCTCGACAACCTGATCTTCGTCATCAACTGCAACCTGCAGCGGCTCGACGGCCCGGTGCGTGGCAACGGCAAGATCGTGCAGGAACTCGAGTCGGTGTTCCGCGGCGCCGGCTGGAACGTCATCAAGGTGCTGTGGGGCAGCGGCTGGGACGCGCTGCTCGCCAAGGACAAGAGCGGCCTGCTGCTGCAACGCATGGAAGAGTGCGTCGACGGCGAATACCAGGACTTCAAGAGCAAGAGCGGCGCCTATGTGCGCGAGCACTTCTTCGGCAAGTACGAGGAGCTGAAAGCGCTGGTCGCCGACATGAGCGATGAGCAGATCTGGGGCCTGACACGCGGCGGCCACGACCCGGAGAAAGTGTTCGCCGCCTACGCCGCGGCCATCAAGCACAAGGGCCAGCCGACCCTGATCCTGCCCAAGACGGTCAAGGGTTACGGCATGGGCGAATCGGGCGAAGGCCAGATGATCGCCCACCAGGCCAAGAAGATGACGCAGGACGCGCTGCGCGGTTTCCGTGATCGTTTCCAGATCCCGGTCTCGGACGACGACCTGGCCAAGGTGCCCTTCGTCAAGCTGCCCGAAGACAGCCCGGAGATGAAGTACCTGCACGCCCGCCGCGCGGCGTTGGGCGGCTACCTGCCGCAACGGCGGCGCAAGTCGGCGTCGCTGACCATTCCACCGCTGTCGTCGTTCCAGCGTCTGCTCGACAGCAGCGGCGAACGCGAGATCAGCACCACCATGGCCTTCGTGCAGATGCTCGGCACCCTGGTGCGCGACAAGGCCATCGGCAAACACGTGGTGCCGA
>JANOQS010000138.1:0-8014 GCA_031414975.1 Methylibium sp.
CGAAGACGAACACGCGCACCGAAGCGCAGCTCTCGCCCGGCCAGACCGAGCGCTGGCTGGCCGGCGGCTTCGACCCGCATGCACGGCGCGCGTTGAACGAGTCGTTCTGCGTCAGCCTGCAAGGCGGTGTCGATCGCACCGCGCTGAAGGCGGCGCTGCAAGACGTGCTGACGCGCCACGAAGCGTTCCGCATCAAGTTCGATCTGGACGAGCCGCGCCAGATCTTGACGCCGGCCGGCCCGGTGGCGGTGGCCGAGATCGATCTGTCGAAACACGCCGATGCCGACAAAGCGCTGGATGAGTTCTGCACCCAGGCCAGCGCGCGCGACTTCCCCATCGACCAGGCGCCGCTCGCCGCCGTGAGCCTGCTGAACCTGGCCGACGGCCGCGTGGTGGTGCACGTGGTCGCCAGCCACCTGGTGTTCGATGGTTGGGCTTCCAGCGTGTTCAATGCCGAACTGGCGACCGCCTACAGGGCGCGCAGCATCGGCATGACGCCGGACTTCAAGCCCGCCGAGTCGCCGCTGAACTTTGCCGAAGAAGAGCAGGCGCGCTTCGAAGGGCCTGACGGCAAGGAGGCGCTGGCCTTCTGGCAGAAGCTGCTGCACAACCCGCCCGCGCCGCTGAACCTGGCCGACCGCACGCCGCCGACGCCGCGCACCTACGCCGCCGACACACAGCGGGTGCGCCTCGAAGGCGAAGCCTTCAGCCGCCTGCGCGCACAGGCGCGCCAGTCGGGCGCCACCTTGTTCCAGTTGCTGCTGACCGCGGTGACGGTGATGCTGCAACAGCGCAGCGGCCAGAACGAGTTCGTCGTCAGTATTCCGTACGCCAGCCAGGGCTTGCAGCGCCGCGGCCCGCTGATGGGCGACGGCGTGCTGGACCTGCCGCTGCGCCTGGGCTGCACGCCGCAAGAGAGCTCCGCCGCCGTGCTGCAACGCGTGCGCTCGCACCTGATGGACGCGCTCGAATACCCGCTGATGACGCAGGGCACGGTCGCCCGTGCGCTCGGCATCCGCAGCGCCGGTGACCGCCCGCCGCTGACCGGCATCTACTTCAACCTGAACCCGAAGGTCGACCTGTCGGCCTACGCGCCGCTGGTGGCGACGATGCACGAAGGCCGCAAGCGCGGCAGCCTGAGCGAACTGTTCTTCAACTTCTACGAACAGGAAGACGCGCTGACGCTCGACCTGCACTACAGCAGCGAGTTCTTCAGCCCGGCGCGCGCGCAGGAGCTGGTCGATGCGCTGATGGCGCAGTGCACCGGCTTTTCCGAGACGCTGGCGGCGCCGGTGGCTGCCTCCATTCGGGCCACGGCGCCGGCAGCGGCAGTGGTGACCGCGGCCAAGCCTGCTACCACGCCTGCCACGCCCGCCGCGCCCGCGCTCGACGCGCGGCTTGTCGCGTGGAACGCTGCCACCGTCGCCCCGATCGAGAAGAACGCCCGCGTCGAACAGTGGGTCAGCCGTCAGGCCGCCGCCACGCCGAACGCCGTGGCGCTCGTCGCCCAGGGCGTGAGCTTGAGCTACGCCGCGCTCGAAGCGCGCGCCAACCGCTTCGCCCACCTGCTCAAGTCGCGCGGCATCGGTGCCGGCATGCTGGTGGGTGTGTGCCTCGCGCGCGGGCCCGACCTGGTGCCATCGCTGCTGGGCATTCTGAAAACCGGTGCGGCCTACGTGCCGCTGGACCCGGGCTTCCCGAAAGACCGATTGCAGTACATGGCCGAAGACGCCGGTGTGCGCCTCGTCATCACCGACACCACCAACGCCGGCCTGTCCGGCGTTTCGCGCGAATTGCAGTTGCGCATCGATGATGACGCTGCCGCGATCGCCGCCGCCTCCGACGCCGCACTGCCCGCCGACCCCACTTGGCGCGACGACGCGACGATGTACGTCATCTACACCTCCGGCTCCACCGGCAAGCCCAAGGGCGTGGTGCTGCCGCAGAACGCGGTGTGCAACTTCCTCGCCAGCATGCGCCAGGAGCCCGGCCTCAAGGCCAGCGACCGCCTGCTCGCCGTGACCACGCTGTCGTTCGACATCGCCGTGCTCGAACTCTTCCTGCCGCTGACCACCGGCGCACGCATCGTGCTGGCGCAGCGCGAAGAAGCGATGGACGGTGAAGTGCTGGCCCGCCTGGCCAAGGACCAGGGCATCAACGTGATGCAGGCCACCCCCACCACCTGGCACATGCTGCTCGACGCCAACTGGCGCGCTCCGGCGGGTTTTCGCGCGTTGTGCGGCGGCGAGCCGCTGCCGCCGTCGCTCGCCGAACGATTGCTTGATGCTGGCGTCGAGCTCTGGAACATGTACGGGCCGACCGAGACCACCGTGTGGTCCACCTTGTGCCGCATCACCGACGCCAAGCAGAAGATCACGATCGGCCGCCCGATTGCGAACACGCAAGTGTGGGTGCTCGACGAACAGCTCAAGCCCGTGCCGATCGGCCAGGAAGGCGAACTGTGCATCGGCGGCGCGGGTGTGGCCACCGGCTACTTCAAGCGCCCCGAGCTGACGGCCGAGAAGTTCGTCGCCAACCCGTTCGACACCACCCCCGGCGCACGCCTGTACCGCACCGGCGACCTGTCGCGCTGGCGCGAAGACGGCACGATCGAACACCTGGGCCGGCTCGACTTCCAGGTCAAGATCCGCGGCTACCGCATCGAACTCGGCGAGATCGAAGCCCGCCTGGCCGCGCTGCCCGGCGTGGCCCGCACCGTCGTGATGGCGCGCGAAGACAGCCCTGGCGATGTGCGCCTGGTCGGCTATTTCGTGCCCCAGCCGGGTGCCAATCCGGACGTCGGCCAACTGCGCGAGAGCCTGCGCGTGGGCCTGCCCGACTACATGCTGCCGCAGCATCTGGTGTCGCTCGACACCATGCCGCTGCTGCCCAACGGCAAGATCGACCGCAAGGCGCTGCCGGCACCGGCCGGCCCGGTGCTGGCCTCCAACCGCGTGATCACCGCACCGCGCAACGACCTCGAGCGAAGCGTGGCCAAGGCGATGCAGGCCGTGCTGAAGCTCGCCGACCTGGGCGTGCACGACGACTTCTTCTCGCTCGGCGGCCACTCGCTGCTCGCCGCCCGGCTGATCGGCGCGCTCAACCGCGACCTGGGGCTGCAACTGAGCTTGCGCACGCTGTTCGAGTCGCCCACGGTCGAGAAACTCGCCGCGGCCATCGAACAACAGCGCGGCGGCCCGCCGGCCCCGCAACGCGCACCGATCGTGCACGTGGCGAACCAGCCCACCGCGCCGCTGACGATGATGCAGGAGCGCATCCGTTTCGTCGAAGAGATGTACCCGGGCCGGGTGGTCTACCACGCACCGTCGGGCCACCGCCTGAAGGGGCCGATGAACCTGCAGGCCTTCGACCAGGCCTTCCGCACGATGATCCAGCGCCAGCCCTCGCTGCGCAGCAGCATCGTGGCCACGCCGGCCGGCTATGTGCAGCAGATCGACGAGTCGCTCCAGTACAGCCTGCTGCCGCTCGAAGACCTGAGCGTGCTGCCCGAAGACCGCCGCGAGCAGGCGCTGGCCGAGCAGATCGAGGCGCTGGTCGCGCAGACCTTCGACATGGCGCATGGGCCGCTGTTCCGGGCCCGCCTGTTCAAGATGGGCGAAGACCACCACGCCCTGTTCTTCATGCCGCACCACATCGTGTGGGACGGCTGGTCGTTCGACATCATGTACACCGAGATATCGGCGCTGTACGAAGCCGCGCTGTTGGGCAAGCAGGCCGACCTGCCCGCGCCGCCGGTCAACTACGGCGACTTCGCGCGCTGGCACAACGACTGGCTCAAGAGCGACGAGATCAAGGCCCAGGTGAACTACTGGAAGGGCCAGTACGCGCTGGGCGAGCTGCCGCGCGACCCGATCGTCGACGTGCAGCGCCAGCAGGGTTCGTCGGGCAACGGCGCCAACGCCTACCTGCACATCGAGACCGCGGCAGCCGAGAAGGTGCGCGACCTGGCCAAGCAGACCGGCAGCACCTTGAGCATCGTCGCGCTGTCGGTCTACGCCGCGATCATGTCGCAGTGGCTCAACGACCCGCGCCCGACCATCGGCATGCCGGTGCGCGGCCGGCCTTCCGCCGAACTCGAAGGCGTGATGGGCTTCTTCAACAACCTGCTGCCGATGCGGTTGCCGGTGGACCTGAAGCTCTCCGGCCTGGACTGGATCAAGGCCGTGCGCCAGCTACTGGTGCAGGCCTATGCCAACCAGGACGTGCCTTTCGAGCTGCTCGCCAGCGAACTGGAGCTCAGCCGCGCCGGTGCCCCCACGCGCCTGTACCAGGTGATGTTCTCGTTTCAGGACGCGCGCCAGCGCCAGACCCACTGGGGCCCGCTCGCGCACAGCCGGGTCAACGCGTTCCAGAAGGGTTCGACCGAAGACATCAACCTGTGGATGGTGGAGATCCCGAGCGGCATCGAAGGCGGCGTGCAGTACAACGCCGACCTGTTCCTGCCCGAAACGGCCGCGGCCTTGCGCGACCGCTTCCTGACCGTGCTGGAAGAACTGGCACGCAACCCGAACCAGTCGGTCGCGCAGTTGCTGGCCATCCGCCCGGCCGAAGCCGCGCAGTTGGACCAATGGGGCCGCGCCGCCCAGGCGCCGGCCCGCGGGCCGAATGCGGTGGACGCGCTGGACGCACTGGCGTCGCGCATCGCCGGCACGCCCGATCGCGCGGCTCTACGCGACGGTGCCTTGCGGGTCAGTTATGGCGAACTCGGCCAGCGCATGCAGGCCTTCGAGTCGATTCTGCGGCGTGAGCTGGGTACCGAGGCGGGCGGCGTGGTGGCCGTCGGTGTGGCCGACCCGGTGGCGCAACTGGTCGCCTGCCTCGCGGCGCTGCGCTGCGGTGCCCGGCTCGTGGCCATCGATCCGCAACGTGACCCCCAGGCGCTGAACGCGCTGCTGAAGGCAACCGCCGCGACCGCGATCGTCAGCGACGCCGCCCCCACCGACCCGGCCGCCAATGCGGTGCACTGGATCGCGGCGCAGCAGATCCCCGGCCTCCGCGCGGCGCGCGCCGCCGCGGCGGGTCATGGTGCCCCAGGTGCCCCGGCGCCGACCGCGCTGACGCGCGCCGACGTGACCGCGCTGCTCGCTGCCCTGTCGAGCCAGGCACGGCTGTTGTCGTCCGACCGGGTGCTCTGCATCGACGGCGCAGCCCGCGGCCTGCAACTGGTCCAGGCGCTGCTCGCGCTGGCTGAAGGCTCCGAACTGGTGTTCGGCGCACCCGCCATGCTGCAGGACGGCGCCCAACTCGCGGCCACGCTGCGGAGCGAACAGATCGGCCTGCTGCATGCCCCCGGCAGCACCTGGAAGAAGCTGCTCGCGGCGCGTGCCGGCCACTCGCTGCCGCTCATCGCGATGATCGACGTGACCGAGAGCACGCCGGAGCTGGTCTCCGAGCTGGTGGAGGCCGGCGCCACAGTGCTGGCGATCCACCGCCCGGTGGCCGATGCGGTGCCGATGGCCGCCGGGTTGCTGTCGGAAGGCAAGGACAGTTCGCTGTTCGGCCAGCCGCTGCTGCCGGGTGGCCTGTGCATCGTCAACGA
This sequence comes from Methylibium sp., assembly GCA_031414975.1. GTDB lineage: Bacteria > Pseudomonadota > Gammaproteobacteria > Burkholderiales > Burkholderiaceae_C > LGRD01. The sequence goes on from JANOQS010000138.1 coordinate 5,561, forward strand.
ACAAGGCCAACGGGTTCCCGCCGGTGTGGCCGGGCATCTGAACGTGGTCAGTGCGGCCGGCACCACGCCGACGGGGCTGCTGGCTCGCTGGCGCAATGACGGCGTGCTGCAGCACCTGGGGCAAATCGGCAGCACGGCCTTCATCGAAGGCTGTCGTATCGACACCGCTGCGCTGGAGCAAGGCCTGAAAGCGTTGCCGGCGATCCAGGACGCCGGTGTCGCCGTGCTCGAAGACGCCCTGCTGCACCGCCGCCTGGTGGCCTGGGTGCAGCCCCGGTCGCCGGCCGGTTTCGATGCGGCGCGCGCCACCGAGCAACTGCGCCAGGCGCTGCCGGCGGGCGTGCTGAACCACAGCGTGGTCGTGGTCGAACGCATCGTGCGGCTGGCCGACGGCAGCCTGGATCCCAAGCTGTTCTCGCAGCGGCGCGAACAGGCCGCGGCCAGGCCGCGCCAGGCGCCCACCAGCGCCACCGAGCGGGCGTTGGCGGAGGTCTGGCAAGAATTGCTGGGCGTGTCCGACGTCGGCCAGCAGGACAACTTCTTCGAACTCGGCGGCACCTCGCTGATGGCGATGCAGGCGGTGCTGAAGCTCGAACAACGCATCGGCAAGCAGATCAGCCCGCGCCGCTACGTGATCGAAACCTTGGCCCAGCTGGCGGCGGCATACGACAATGCCGGCGCCGAGGAGCCAGCGCTCCCCAAAGTCGAACCCGCAGCGCGCACCGGCATGATGAAGCGATTGGTGAAGCTCGTTCAGCGGGCGTAAGCGGCAAAGCGGCACAAGCGGCCCACACGACCATCCCCCTCCCCAATGGATCTATCGATCAGACGCTTCGGACGCCCCTCCCGCGAAATGGTTGGCGTGCACCAGAAGGCACGCAGCGAAGCACAGCCCCGGGCCCGCTTTCTGTTGTGCCGGCCACTCGGCCAGGAGGCGGTGCGCACCGCCGCGGTGTTCCGCGTGCTGGCCGACCGGCTCGCGCGCGAGGGCTGCGATTCGCTGCGTTTCGACTACCACGGCACCGGCGACTCGCCCGGCGAGGAAAACCAGCAATCGTTCGCGCAATGGGTCGAAGACACGCTCGCGGCGCATGAACAGTTCGAGCCCGGCAGCCCGGCGCCGGTGGTCTGGTTCGGCATGGCGCTGGGCGCCACCTTGGCGCTGCGTGCCGCGCTGCGCGCCAAGGCTGCGCCGGCCCACGTGGTGCTGTGGGAGCCGGTGCTCGACGGCCCGCGCTACGCCCGAACCCTGCTCGACGCGCACCGCGCCGAACTCACGCGCGAGTTCAGCGAACCCTGGGAGCGGCTGCTGCAAAGCGGCAAGGTGGTCGAGCCCACCCTGCCCGGCGATGTGCTGGGCTTCGATGTCGGCCAGCAGCTCGCCGACGAGTTGCAGCAGTTGAGCGAGGTGACGCTCGCGCCGGCGCTGCGGCGCGGCATCCGCGTGACCTGCGCGGTGCATGCCGAAGACCGTGCCGCGCTCGCCGGCCTGGAAGGCAATGCGCTGCTGAAACTGCACACGGTGGAAAGCCGCACGAACTGGATGTCCAGTCAGGCGATGGGCACCGCCATCGTGCCGCCGGACCTGCCGCGCACGCTGCTGTCCACCTTGGAATAATTGCCCCCCATGGCCGAGCAAACGCTGATTCTGGGCGCCGAGAACCACCTCGTCGCCACGCTGACCCCCGCCGCCCCCACGGCTGCCGGCGCACCGCGCTGCGTGGCCGTGCTGACCAACTCGGGCGTGATCCCGCGCAGCGGCCCGCACCGCATGAACGTGCACCTGGCGCGCCGCTTTGCCGAGATGGGCATCCCGTCGATCCGCTTCGACATGAGCGGCCTGGGCGACAGCCGGCGCTCCAGCGGCACCTTGCCGGTGGTGCAGCAGTGGGTCGCCGACACCCGCTCGGTGATGGACACGGCCCAGGCCCGCTTCGGCTGTGACCGCTTCTTCATGGTGGGGTTTTGTTCCGGCGCCGAGGTGGCGCACCTGGTGGCGCTCGAAGACAAGCGCATGCGCGCGGCCGTGTTGTGGGACCTGTACGCCTACCCCACGCTGCAGTCCAAGCTGCGCACCGTGATGTACCGCCTGCGCCGCGCCGGCCTGAGCAATGTCGCGCGCAAGCTGCTGGCGCGTGCGCTGCCGATGCTGCTCGCGCTGGCCCCTGGCGCCGCCCAGGCCAAGGAAGACCGCACGGTCGAGGTTTCCCAGGTGCCGCCGCCCGAGGAGTACGCGCGCCGCATCCAGACGCTCGTCGATGGCGGCGTGGAGCTGATGTTCGCCTACTGCGGCGGCGAGCCCGAGTGGTTCAACCACCACGGGCAGTTCCGTGGCATGTTCGGCCGCTACGGGTTCTTCGACAAGGTGGCGTTCAGCTACCTCGAAAAGTCCGACCACCTGATCACCCGGCGCGAGGCGCAGCAGTCCTTCACGGCCATGGTCGTGCAATGGCT
>JANOQS010000139.1:0-20367 GCA_031414975.1 Methylibium sp.
GCTGGCGCACGCGACGATGGAGCCGGTCAACTGCACGGTGCAGTTCAAGGAAGGCGCGGCCACGGTCTGGGCCTCGACCCAGGTGCCCGACCTGGCACGCAGCGCGGTGGCCAAGGTGCTGGGCATCGGCGCCGACAAGGTCGATGTGCAGGTGCAATTGATCGGCGGCGGCTTCGGCCGCCGGCTCGATGTGGACTTTATCGCCCAGGCCGCCGAGATCGCGCTGGCGGCCGACGGTATGCCGGTGCAAACGATCTGGTCGCGCGAAGAAGACGTGAGGCACGACTTCTACCGCCCGGCCTGCGTGGCGCGCTTCCAGGCCGGCTTCGATGCGCAGGGCCGGCTCAGCGCGTGGCGCAACACCTCGGCCGGCCAGGCGATCGTGCCGCAGGTGCTGAAGCGGGTGTTCGGGCTGCCGGGCATGGGGCCGGACAAGACCACGTCGGAAGGGGCGTTCGACCAGCCGTATGAATTTGCCCATGCGCGCATCGGCCACGCGAGCGTAGACCTGCCGGTGCCGGTCGGCTTCTGGCGCTCGGTCGGCCATTCGCACCAGGCCTTCTTCAAGGAAAGCTTCATCGACGAAGCGGCGCATGCGGCGGGGCAAGACCCGGTGGCGTTCCGCGCGGCGCTGCTACAAAAGCACCCGCGCCACCTGGCGGTGCTGAAGCGCTGCGCGCAAGAGGCCGGCTGGGGCCAGCCGCTCGCACCGGCGGCCGACGGCGCCAAAAGGGCGCGCGGCATCGCGCTGCACCAGAGCTTCGGATCGGTGGTGGTGCAGGTGGCCGAGGTGTCAGTGGGGGCCGACAAGCGCATCCGCGTGCACCGCGTGGTGTGCGTGATCGACTGCGGGCTGGCGGTCAACCCGAACGGCGTGCGCCAGCAAATGGAAAGTGGCATCGTGTTCGGGCTGAGTGCCGCGCTGTACGGCCGAATTCACATTGTTGACGGGCAGGTACAACAGGGCAATTTTCACGATGTGCCGATGTTGCGCTTCGACGAGTGCCCGGTGATCGAGACGCACATCCTGCCCAGCACCGCGCACCCCGAAGGCGCGGGTGAGCCCGGCACGCCGCCGATCGCCCCCGCCGTGGCGAACGCCTTGTTCGCCCTCACCGGCCAGCGGCTGCGCGAGCTGCCGCTGGCTCTGCTTGATCCTCTGGGCTGAAGGAATCGCGATGACCACCCTGAACGTCAACGGCAAGCCCCTCACCGTCAGCGCTGAAGAAGACACCCCACTGCTGTGGGTGCTGCGCGGCGAACTCAAGCTCACCGGCACCAAGTTCGGCTGCGGCATGTCGCTGTGCGGCGCCTGCACCGTGCACCTCGACGGTGAACCGGTGCGCTCGTGCGTCACGCCGTTGTCGGCCGTGGGCACGCGCCAGGTCACGACGATCGAAGGCCTGCAGGGCCGCGAGGCCGAGGCCGTGCGTGAGGCCTGGGTGCAGCTCGACGTGGTGCAGTGCGGGTATTGCCAGAGCGGCCAGGTGATGTCGGCCTGCGCCTTGCTGACCAAGACGCCGCAACCGAGCGATGCCGACATCGCCCAGGCGATGGCCGGCAACCTGTGCCGCTGCGGCACCTACCCGCGCATCCGCGCGGCGATTCACGTGGCGGCGAAGAAGTCGGCCGGCTGAGCGGGCTTGCAGCCTCAGCCGGGGCAGCGCTACTGCAGGCGCCGCGGCGCTTCACAAACCACGCCGTGCAGCGGCAGTGGCGCCTGCGCCGCCCGGCGCTCCCGCACCGGCTCATCGGTGGCGCAGGCGTGTGCACCGCAGGCCGGCGCCGCCTCGGCCGTGCAGCCGGCCATCTGCGCCCAGCGCCGCTGCAGCCCGCCGAGCATGGTCTGGAACGGCGTCGAGAGTTGCGGGTGCTCGGCCAGCAGCGCCAGGTTGTTGCCGATCTTGCGACCCATCAGCACGCGGTGCTCGGGGTGCAGTTCGGCCAGCAGGGCCTGGCTGTAGCCGGTCATCAGCGCCAGGGTGCCGGCCAGCACGGCTTCGACCGCGGGCAGTTCGAGTTCTTCGCTGGAGCCATCGGGCATCACAACCTCCGTCGGTGAAGGGAACATGGAGAACAGTGGACAATGTTATCGCAAATGAGAACCATTCGCATTAACAAGACATACTGACGAAAAAGCGAATACTGAGCGGCTTGCAAACCTGTGAGAATCCGGCCCGCACCGCGGCACTGCCGCCCCGGAGCGTCCCTTTCAAAGTCCCGCGGAGGAACTCCATGCACCAACCCTTCGTCCGCTGGCGCCTGCCGGCGATGCTGGCGGCGCTGACCGCTTCGCTGTGGCTGGCGCCGTCGGGCCTTGCCACCGCCCAGGCCCAGCCCAAGGCGCCGGTCGCCGTCACTGCCACCCCGGCCCCGGCTCCGGCCGCGGCCCCATTGAAGGTGGCCTTCGTTCTGCCCGGCCCGGTGGGCCAGAGCGGCTGGAGCTACCAGCACAACCAGGGGCGTCTGGCGATGGAGGCCGCGCTGGGCGGCCAGGTCAAGGCCACCGTGTTCGAAAGCGTGGCCGAAGGGTCCGCCGCGGAGCGCGTGCTGCGTGAACTGGCCGTGCAAGGCCACCCACTGATCTTTGCCGCTGGCCCGGGTTTCGTGCAGCCGGTGCTGCGCGTGGCGGCGGAGTTCCCGAACGTGAAGTTCGAGCAGGTCGGCGGCAACAAGACCGCCGCCAACGTCAACACCTACAACGCGCGCTGGTACGAAGCCCGTTACCTGGCCGGCATGCTGGCGGGCAAGAGCAGCACCAGCGGCAACGCCGGTTACGTGGCGGCCTTCCCGGTGCCCGAGGTGGTGCAGGGCATCAACGCGTTTGCCTTGGGCATGCGCGCGGTCAACCCGAAAGCGCAAGTGCGCGTGGTCTGGCTCAACAGCTGGATGGACCCCGCGCGCGAGCGCGAAGCGGCGCTGGCGCTCGTCAGCCAGGGCGCCGACGTGCTGAACCACCACAGCGGCTCCACCGCGGTGGCGCAGGTGGCGCAAGAGAACTTCAAGTCCAAGGGCGTCAAGGTCATTGCCTACCAGAGCGACATGCTGGCCTTTGCGCCCGACGCGCAGCTTGGCGCGGTGACCCAGCACTGGGGCAGCTACTACACCAATGTGGCGCAGGCGGTGCTGCTGAAGCAGTGGAAGGCCACCCCCATGTGGGGCGGCATGAAGGACGACCTGGTCCAGCTCAGCGCGCTGCAGCTGCGTTTGCCGCAAGACGTGCGGATGCTGCTGGACGCCCGCCGCAAGGCCATCGTCGGCGGCAGCCTGAAGCCGTTCGCGGCACCGCTGACCGACAACGAAGGCAAGACCCGGCTGGCCAGCGGAGCGCTCGACGACGCGGCGATCCTGGGCATGAACTGGTATGTGCAGGGCGTGGTGGTCAGCGCGCCCAAACCCTGAGCGCCCTGAACACTTGAGCACCTGAGCGCAGGCCTTTGATCGGGCCCGGCTCGGCAGTCGGCTCGGCGGTTACGGCACGCGCCGCACCGTGAGCGCTGCCAGCACCCCACCAACGTAGATGCCCTCGGCCCGCACCACGTGGCCCGGCTGCAGCGCGGCCAGGAACGCGGCCTGCGTCTGCGCCTGGCCTTGCGCGTCGAAGAAATCGGCGCCGTTGGTGTTGACGGCGGTGCCCAGCACGGTGAGCGTGGTGCCGGCAATCTGGTCCACCGCCCCGCCGACGCCTGCTCCCGGCGTGACGCGCGGCAGGCGCTGCACCAGGTCGGCGTCGATGCGGTTTCCGTTCGCGCGGCCCAGCACCAGCACCTCATCGCCCACCAGCAGGTTGGACAAGCTCAGCGCGCCACCGAGCACCGAGCTGTCGTCCAGCAAGGTGCCCAGGCGCAGGCGCACTTCCACGCCGGGCAGGTCGAGCAGGTTGAAGCGCCGGCCGGCCACGTCCACGGCGGTCACCTTGCCGCGGCCATAGGCGTTCAGCACGCTGCGGTGGAACCCGAGCCGCTCGGCCGCGAGCACACCGTCGCTGCCGCGGATGCCGCGCACTTCGACCCGGCGGCCGTTGGCCAGGTCGGCGCGCGTGCCGTCTTCGAACTGCGTGTTCGCATCCACCTGCACCGGCTGGCCGCCAGCGCCGCCGACGCCATTCAGCAGGAAGCGGCCGGTGCCGGCCTCCCACTGGCTGATCAAACCCTGCAACTGCTGCCTGCGCACTTCGGTGGGTGTGCTGGTGTCGATCAGACTGACCCGGCTGGCCGTGGCGCTGCCGGCCACCGGCGCCGCTTCGAGCTGCACCCGCACCAGTTGCCCCGGCGTCGGCGGGGTGCTGCCGAAGCCGACCCGCTCGGCGCGCGAGATGTCGATGTTCAGCCCGCCCAGGCCCAGCGTGTTGGCGGCGACGGCGCTGATCAAGCCGGTCAACTGCGGCGAGCCCGAGCCCGACTCGCGCTGCACCCAGGTGGCGTGCAGCGAACCGTCGGCAGCGCGAAAGCCGGATACCTGCAGCCGATCGCCGAGCCGCAAGTCGCCGGTGCCGGCCACGCCGGCGAACACCGTGGTCTGGTCGATCTGCACGCTTTGGCCCAGCACGCGCAGGCTCAGCGCGCCGGGGGCTTCGTCGATGCTGCCGCGCAGCAGGCTTTCGTAGACGAGCCGGTTGGCCGTGCCACTGGCACCGTCGGGCGCCAGGCTGCCGGTCACGCTGACGACCATGCCGACCCGCAGATCAGCCTGCGTGGCGCCGCCGGTGCCGTCGACCGCGATCTGCGCCTGCGTCACGTCGAAGTGGACGCCGCCGACGATCACGCTGCCGAAGCCGCTGATGACGCCGGTGCTCTGCGTGTCGGGCGCGGCGCCGGTGCCGTCTTGCCCGACCCCGCCGCAACTGGCGGTGAGCAACAGGCTGAAGCCCGCCAGGCTGGCGGCCAAGGTGCCGAGCAGCCGCTGCGCCCAGGATCGATTCGACGGATTCATGCTTTCTCTCCCTGAGGGGCCGCGGGCGCCGGGGCCACCGCGGGTTCTTCGAAGTAATAGATGCCCAGGCTCACGCGGCGCGCGCCGGGCCGGGGCGCGGCGTCGCCGCCGTCGTGTTCGATCAGCGTATTGCGCGTGTCGGCCAGCGCCTGCAGCCCGGTTTCGCGCAAGCGGCTGCGCACCAATTCGATGTGATCGGCCGGAATGTGGTCGGCAAACACGCGCTGCTGCAGGTACGCCTGCTCGGGCGGGTGCGCCAGGTTGTGTTCGATCGTGCCGAGCAGGTCGGCAGCGTGCTGGCCCAGCAGCGCGATCTTGCGCACGTCGGTCTGCTGCGGCACGTAGCCTTCGCGGGCCAGGCGCAGGCGCCCGTCGTCGGTGGTCGACAAGGCGCCAGCGTGCTTCAACTCGTCCAGCACGGCCCGCGCCGGCATGTCGCCGCTGTGTTTGCGCACCAGCGCCGCGAACTGTTCGGCGTCGAGCGCGGCCGGCTCGCCACCGCCCGGCGGCGTGTGCTCGCGAAGCCAGCCCACCACCACCTTGGCGGCGCGATTCATCGTGCGCGCCAATTCGACATTGCCGTCCCTGCCGGCGTCACCCTGCGCGCCTTGCCCATTCAGTGCCTGCAGCCGCGCCACTTCCTTGCGGTTCAGCCCGGTGATGACGGAGATGCGCGAGGCCGTCTGCTTGCGCCCCTTGAGCGCGAAGTCGCGCTCGGCCACGTCCACATAAGTGCGGCGCGCCAGCTCGGCAAATTCATCGTAGGCCAGGCCGTGGCGCAGCAGCACCTTCACCAGCGGGCGCAGCAGCAGCAGCACGGCGTTGTGAAGGGCTTGGCGAAGGTTCATTCCGATGGGTTGGGCAGGCAAGGGCGGGCAGGGTGGGACGGGCTGCAGCGAAGCAGCAATTGTTTACTGAATTTGGGTTCCGATTCCCAAATTCTACTTGCGTTGATCAAAGTTTGGGAAAATAATCCCATGCAAGCACTGAAACAGCCTGTGGCCAGAAGCCCGAATGTGGCGGTGCCGCCCTTCACACTCTCGAAAGGACTTTGCGATGAACACCTTTTTTCACCGTGTCGTGGCCGGCGTCAGCGTTGCCGCCACGGCCCTGCTCGTCGCTTGCGGCGGCGGTTCGGACGCCGCCGGCGGCGCCCCCGAGTCGGCCTACCAGGGCACGATCAACGGCTTCGGCAGCGTGATCGTCAACGGTGTGCGTTTCGACGACAGCGCCGCGCGCATCACCGTGGACGATGAAGTCGTCAGCGTCGGCGCGCTCAAGCTCGGCATGCGCGCCGACGTGACCGGCAGCGTCTCGTCCGACGGCAGCAGCGGCAGCGCCAGCAGTTGTGGGGTCGACACCTCGGTGCGCGGCCCGATCGCCTCCATCGACCCCAGCACCGGCCGCTTCACGATCCGCGCCATCTCGGTGCAGGTGGACGACAAGACGGTGTTCGAAGGCGCGAGCAACCTGGCGGCGCTGAAGGTGGCCGACTGGGTGGAGGTGCACGGTTCGGTGGACTTCACGAACCGCGTTGTGCAGGCCACGCGCGTGGAGGTGAAGCCGCCTGAAGACGTGGGCCGCGTCGTGCTGTTCGGCAAGGCCACCAGCGTGACGGCCACCAGCTTCACCTTGGGCGACCTGACGGTGAACTACGCCGCCGCCCGCCTGATCGGTTTCGACAACAGCACGATCACCGAAGGCGCCGTCGTGCGGGTGCGCTCCAAGGTTTCGCCGGTGGGCAACGTGCTGCAGGCCAGCGTGGTCAAGGCCGTGAAGGCGCCGCGCCTGCTCGACGGCACGCCGGCCGCGGTCGAAGGCCGGGTGCAGCAGTTCGTCAGCGTCAGCGACTTCCTCGTCAGCGGCACCGTGGTGGACGCGAGCACCGCCGAATTCCAGTTCGGCAGCGCCGCCGACCTGTCCGAAGGCAAGCGCGTGATCGTCTACGGCACGCTCGTCAACGGCAAGATCGTGGCGAAGAAGGTCCGCATCTTCCGCCCCGACCTCGACGGCGAGGTACGCCTGATCGGCATGGTCAGCGACTACGTCTCGGTCGCCAGCTTCAAGGTGCGCGGCGTGGCGGTGGACGCGAGCGCGGCGGTGTTCGAAGACGGCACCGCGGCGGAGTTGATGGACGGCCGGCTGGTCGAGATCAAGGGCCAGAGCGTGGGCTCGGTGGTGAAGGCCAGCAAGGTCGAGTTCGAAGAAACCCGGAACGGCGCGAACGCGGTGCTGACCGGCGTGGTGAGCGGCTTTGTCTCGACCGCTGACTTCAAGGTCGCCGGCAAGGCGGTGAAGGTGGCGGCCGACGTGCGCTACGTCAACGGCACGGCGGCCAGCGTGATCGACGGTGCCGCTCTGTGGCTTACCGGCAGCACCGATGCGAGCGGCGTGTTCGTCGCCAGGCTGGTGATCGTGTCGCCGTTCCGCATCATCGGCCCGACGCAGGCCGCCGGCACCGTGGCCGATGTGGCCGCAGACGGATCGTTCAAGCTGAATGGCACGCTGGTCACCCCCTCGCTGACCACGCGCTTCATCGGTGGCACGGCCGCCAACGTGGTGGCCGGCACCTGGGTGGTCGTCACCGGCAAGGTCACGGCCGGCGTGCTCGCCGCGGCGACGGTGACCTTCCCCGGCCAGCACGGCAGTGACGAGTGCAAGGCCTTCAAGATCGAAGGCGTGGTGTACGACCATGCTTCGGTCAGCAGCTTCAAGCTGTTCGGCCTGACGGTGGATGCCAGCGCGGCCCGGTTCGAAGGGGGTGCCGCCGCTGATCTGGCCAACGGCAAGCTCATCGAGGCCTGCGGCAACGAGCTGCCGGTGGCGGGGGTGCTGAAGGCGCTGAAGGTGGAGTTCAAGAGCCGCTGAAGCCAAGGGCTCGGCAGCGAGGGGCGCGGCGCAAAGTCGCGCCCCTTCTGTGTTTTACAGGCTTCAGTTTGCCGTGGCGCCGCTGTCTTTCACGACCTTGCCCAGGCGCGGCACGTCGGCCTTGATCAGCGCCGCCAGTTCGGCGGGCGGCATGCCGGACAGATCGAGGCCCAGCTCGCCGAGCCGCTTTCCGATCTCGGGCATCTTCAGGATGCGCCCGATCTCGGTGTAGAGCCGCTCGACGATCGCCGGCGGCGTGCCGGGCGGCGCGAATACCGCCTGCCAGGAGCTCAGCTCATAGCCGGTCAGGCCCGACTCGGCCAGGGTCGGCACCTCGGGCGACACGGCCGAGCGCGCCGCCGTCGTCACCGCCAGCGCGCGCAGCTTGCCGGCCTTGACGTGCGGGATCGCGCTGGCCACGTTGTCGAACGCCACCGGCAAGGTGCCGCCCAGCAGCTCGGGCAGCATCTGGCCGCTGCCGCGGTAAGGGATGTGCTGCATGCGCACGCCCGCCATCGTCTTGAACAACTCGCCCGAGATGTGCTGCGAGGTGCCGTTGCCGGCCGAGCCGTACGAGTACTTCTCGGGGTTGGCCTTCAGCAGCGCGATGAACTCGGCCACGCTGCTCGCCGGCACGCTCGGGTGCACCAGCAGCATGTTGGGCTGCGTGGCGTACAAGGTGATCGGCGCGAAGCTGGTGATCGGGTCGTAGGTCAGCTTGTCGTACAGCGACGCATTGATGGCGTGCGAGCTGATCGTGCCGCCGCCGATGGTGTAGCCGTCGGGTGCGGCGCGTGCCAGTTCGGCGCTGCCGGCCGAGCCGCCCTGGCCGGCCTTGTTCTCGATCACCAATGGCTGGCCCAGCGCCAGCGCGAGCTTTTCGCCGATCACGCGGGCCAGGATGTCGGTCGTGCCGCCGGGGGCGAAGGGCACGATGTAGCGGATCGGCTTGCTGGGCCACGCGGCCTGCGCGGTCGCCGCCCACGAGGTCGGCAGCGCGAGAGATGCGGTGAGGCTCTGGACGAACAGGCGGCGGGATGTGGTCATGGCGGTGGGGCTGAGGGTGGAGCGGCCGATCAGTCTAGGATCGACAATCCCGAGACCCCATCCCTGGAAACCCCCTCATCTGGAAACCCTCTCATGACCGAGATGCACCTGGTCCCCCTTTCGCGCCTGAACACCGCCGTGCGGCTGGTGGTGCGCGGCTTCGGCAGCAGCGAGGCTGAAGTCGAGGCCGTGGCGAACAACCTGATCGAAGCCAACCTGACGGGGCACGACTCGCACGGCGTGGGCATGCTGCCGCGTTACGCCGAGGCCTTTCTGCAAGGCGGCCTGAAGCCCAACGCGCACGTGAGCACCGTGATGGACGGCGGCGCGATGCTGCGGCTGGACGGCAACGCCGGCTTCGGCCAGGTGATCGGCCACGAGGCGATGGCGCTGGGCATCGAACGGGCGCGCTCCCTGGGGAGCTGCATCGTCGCGCTCGGCAACTCGCACCACCTCGGGCGCATCGGCGCGTGGGCCGAGCAGTGCGCTGCCGCCGGGCTGGTGTCGCTGCACTTCGTCAACGTGATCTCGCGCGCCATCGTGGCGCCGCACGGCGGCGGCGACGCGCGCTTCGGCACCAACCCGTTCTGCGCCGGCGTGCCGCTGCCGGGCCGGCCGCCGGTGATCCTCGACTTTGCGACCAGCATGATCGCGCAGGGCAAGACGCGCGTGGCCCACAACAAGGGCGAGCCGGTGGCGCCCGGCTGCCTGATCGACGACCACGGCCGCGCCACCACCGACCCGCGCTACACCGTGGTGCCGCCGTTCGGCGCGCTGTTGACCTTCGGCACCCACAAGGGTTACGGCCTGGCGCTGATGTGCGAACTGCTCGGCGGCGCGCTCGCCGCCGGCATGACGCAACGCACCGACGACGCCTCGCAGCGCCGCGTGCTCAACGGCATGTTCAGCGTGCTGCTCGACCCGGCCAGGCTGACCGAGCCGAAGCAGTTCGAGAGCGAAGCGCTGGCCTTCATCGACTGGGTCAAGGCCTCACCGCCGCGCGAGGGCTTCGAGCCGGTGAGCATTGCCGGCGAACCCGAACGTGCTTCGAGCGCGCGTCGCACGGTCGAGGGCGTGCCGATCGACGTGACCACCTGGCAGGAGATCGTCGCCGCAGGAGCCAAGCTGGGCGTTGGCGCCGAGCGCGTGCAGGCCGCGGCCGGGATCGGCGCATGACCGCTACCGCCGCCGCCCAAGCTTCCATCAAACCCTCCATCTGGCAACTTGCCTGGCGCCAGATGGCTCGCGACTTCCGCGCCGGTGAATTGCGCCTGTTGGTGGTGGCCGTGATGCTGGCCGTGGCCGCGCTGACGGCGGTGGGCTTCTTTGCCGACCGCATCAACGGCGGCCTGGCGCGCGACGCCAAGCAGATGCTGGGTGGCGACGCCATCGTTTCGAGCGACAAGCCGACCCCCACGCTGTTCATCGCCAAGGCGCGCGAGATGGGCCTGCGCGCTGCCAGCACCACCGGCTTTCCCAGCATGGGCCGCGCGCCGGACGACAAGGGCGGTGCCACGCGCCTGGTGGCCGTCAAGGGCGTCAGCGATGCTTACCCCTTGCGTGGGCAACTGACGCTGAACGCCGGTACCGGAACTGCCGAAGAGAAGCTCGCCGGTGCGCCGGACAAAGGCAGCGTCTGGGTCGACCCGGCCTTGCTGAGTTCGCTGGGACTTTCCGTTGGCGACAACCTGCTGCTGGGCGATGCGGCGTTGCGCATCAGCAAGGTCATCGTCATCGAACCCGACCGCGGCACCGGCTTCATGAGCTTTGCCCCGCGCGTGATGCTGAACGATGCCGACCTGCCGGCCACCGGCCTGATCCAGCCCGCCAGCCGTGTGACCTACCGGCTCGCGGTGGCGGCGCCGGGCAACAACGACGCGCCGGTGCGCCAATTCGTGGCGTGGGCCGAGGCGCAGGCCAAGAGTGGCGCGGTGCGCGGCGTCAGCGTCGAGTCGCTCGCCAGTGGCCGGCCCGAGATGCGCCAGACCTTGGACCGCGCCGAAAAATTCCTCAACCTTGTCGCGCTGCTCGCGGCGCTGCTGGCCGCGGTGGCGGTGGGCATCGCCTCGCGTGACTTTGCTGGCCGACACCTAGACGACTGCGCGATGCTGCGCGTGCTCGGCGCCTCGCAACGCAGCATCGCGCTGCAGTACCTGGTGGAGTTCGCGGTCGTCGGGCTGCTCGCCAGCCTGGCCGGCGTGTTGCTCGGCTTCGTCGTGCACTACGTGTTCGTGTGGCTGTTCGCCGGGCTGGTGGCGGCGCAGTTGCCTGCTGCCAGTTTGTGGCCGGCGCTGTTCGGCGTGGGCGTGGGCTTCACCTTGCTGATGGGCTTCGGGTTGCCGCCGGTGCTGCAACTGGCCCAGGTGCCGCCGCTGCGCGTGATCCGGCGCGACGTGGGCGCGTTGAAGCCGGCCTCGATCGCCGTGCTCGCCGCCGGTGCGCTCGGCTTCGTTGCGCTGCTGCTCGCGGTGGCGAGCGACATCAAGCTCGGCCTCATCGCGGTCGGTGGTTTTGCCGCCGCGGTGGCGCTGTTCGCGTTGTTGTCGTGGGGCGCGGTGCTGCTGCTGCGCCGGCTGGTGCCCGAGGCCAACGCTCCGCGCTGGCTGGTGCTGGCCACGCGCCAGATCGCCGCGCGGCCTGCGTTTGCGGTGCTGCAGGTGTCGGCGCTGAGCGTGGGGCTGCTCGCGCTGGTGCTGCTGGTGCTGCTGCGCACCGACCTGATCAGCAGTTGGCGCCAGGCCACGCCGCCGGACGCGCCGAACCGCTTCGTGATCAACGTGCAGCCCGACCAGGGTGATGCGTTCCGTCAGCGCCTGACAGAAGCCGGCGTGAAGCAGTACGACTGGTTCCCGATGATGCGCGGCCGGCTGGTGGCCATCAACGGCAAGCCGGTGAAGGCCGACGACATGACCGAGGATCGCGCCAAGCGCCTGGTCGAACGTGAATTCAACCTGAGCCACGCGGCCGCTCTGCCGCCGCACAACACGCTCGTGGGTGGGGCTTGGAAGGCCGATGAGGAAGGCGCGTTGAGCGTGGAAGAAGGCCTGGCGCAGACGCTCGGCATCAAGCTCGGTGACACGCTGCGCTTCGACATGGGCGGCGTGAGCAGCGAAGGCCGCATCACCAGCCTGCGCAAGGTCGACTGGAGCTCGATGCGCGTCAACTTCTTCGTGATGTTCCCGACCGCGAAGATGGCTGACGTGCCGCTGACCTACATCGCCGCGTTCCGCGCGCCGCCGCAGGCCGGCTTCGACAATGCCTTGAGCAAGGAATTCCCGAATATCACCAACATCGACGTGTCGATCTCGATCGCGCAGATCCAGCGCGTGCTCGACCAGGTGATCCGCGCCGTCGAGTTCCTGTTCGGCTTCACGCTCGCGGCCGGGCTGGTGGTGCTGTTCGCCGCCGTCACCGCCACGCGCGAAGCACGCGCACGCGAGTTCGCGGTGATGCGCGCGCTTGGCGCGAGCGGCAAGTTGCTCGCGCAGGTGCAGCGGGCCGAGCTGCTCGGCGTCGGTGCACTGGCCGGAGTGCTGGCGTCGATCGCCGCGGTGGCAGTGGGCTGGGCGCTGGCGCGCTACGTGTTCGAGTTCAGCTGGAACGCGTCACCCTGGGTGCCGCTGGCGGGCGGTGTGACCGGTGCATTGCTGGCGCTGGCCGCAGGCTGGTGGGGCCTGCGCGAGGTGCTGCAGCGGCCGGTGGTGGAGACGCTCAGGAGTGCGGCGCAGGAATGAATCGAAGTAGCACGGCGTGCGGATCCGATGGACGGCTCACCGCGTCGCCCGCCTGCGCACACACTCGATATACCGCTCCCCATCCGGCGGCAGCCCGCTGCGCTGCGACTGCCAGATCATCTCGCCCAGGCATTCCATCACCTCGTGCTGCGCCTCGTGCGCCGAGCCCAGGCGGGCGCTCAGCAATTCATACGCCTGCTTGATGCCCACCGGCTGGTCGATGCTCACCTGTTCGCTGATCGACAGGTGCATCGACAGGTGCAGGAACGGGTTGGTGCGGCCGGCGTCCACGGCGTAGACGGCGGCCAGCGCGGCATCGGGGTCGGACAGGTCGGCCTGGTACTCGGGGTGCTCGGCGATCCAGTCGGCGGCCACGGCTTCGAGCGGGGTCAGCGGCGAGCCTTCGAACTGCTTGCGATAGGCGTCGCAGAAGAAAAGCCTTACGTCATTCTGTGAGGGGCTGAACATCGGACAATTGTGCGCTGTAGTGAAAAATTTTCGTCATCCGTGTCGCCGTCGGTGGACAGACTGGAAGACCCTGCCAACCTTGCCACTGGAGCTTCATGAACATCACCACCGAACAGATCTTCGACAACGCCCGCACCCACAACGGCTTCAACGCCCAGCCCGTGCCCGAAGCCACGCTGCGCCAGCTCTACGATCTGATGAAGTGGGGCCCGACCTCGGCCAACTGCAGCCCGGCGCGCATCGTGTTCGTCAGCACCCCGGCGGCCAAGGAGCGGCTGCTCCAGTGCATGGGCCCGGGCAACCTTGACAAGACGCGCGCGGCGCCGGTCACCGCCATCATCGGCATGGACATGGAGTTCTACGAGAAGTTGCCCCAACTGTTCCCGCACGCCGATGCCAAGGCCTGGTTTGCCGGCAAGCCGGAGTTCATCGCCACCTCGGCCATGCGCAACTCGAGCCTGCAGGGCGGCTACTTCATCATCGCCGCGCGTTCGCTGGGGCTCGACTGCGGGCCGATGAGCGGTTTCGACAATGCCAAGGTCGATGCCGAGTTCTTTGCCGGCACGGCGGTGAAGTCCAACTTCGTCTGCAACCTGGGCCATGGCGACCCGAGCAAGCTGTTTGCGCGCAGCCCGCGCCTGAGCTTCGAAGAAGCCTGCAAGGTCCTTTGAGCCTCGTCCCCCACCTGCACCTGATCGCCGACCCGTGGTTCTACGCCGCCGCGGTGCCGGCGGTGCTGCTGATGGGGGTTTCGAAGAGCGGTTTCGCGGCGGGCTTCGGCTCGCTGGCCACTCCGATCATGGCGCTCAGCATTCCCGTGCCGCAGGCCGCGGCCATCATGCTGCCGCTGCTGTTCATCATGGACGCGATGGGCTTGAAGCTGCTGTTCATGCAGCGCGACAAAGCGTTGATCCGCCTGTTGCTGCCGGCCGGCCTGCTGGGCACGGTGCTGGGCACCCTGCTGTTCGGTGTGCTCTCGTCCAAGACGGTGGCCGCGGTGGTGGGGGTGCTGACCCTGCTGTTCCTGGCCCAGCGGCTGCTGTTCCCGCCGCGCCCCGACGCGGCGCCGCCGCCGCGCTGGCTCGGCTTCACGCTCGGCATTGCATCGGGCTTCACGAGCTTCGTGTCGCATGCCGGCAGCCCGCCGATCAGTGCCTATGTGCTGCCGCTGCGTCTGGCGCCGCTCACCTTCAGCGCGACGATGGCGACCTTCTTCGCCGTCATCAACCTGTCCAAGTGGGGGCCGTATGCGTGGCTCGGGCTGATCGACTGGCGCAACATGGCCACCGCGCTGGTGCTGGTGCCGCTGGCGCCGGTCGGCGTGTGGCTGGGCGTCAGGCTCACGCCTTACGTCCGGCCCGACGTGTTCTACAAGATCGCCTACGCCGGCATGTTCCTGACCGGCGTGAAGCTGCTGTGGGACGGTTTGCGCTGACACCGCGAATCTGAACCGTGCCGTGCCAGCGCACCGGCGCGGGTAACCCCGGGGTTCTCGCGGGCGACGGGCCTGCGCATGCTGCCGAAGCCGCGCCACACCGGCCGGTAACCAAGAACAGGAGACCCTCCCATGTTGCTCAGACTGAAGCAGGCATTTCGATTTCGCCTTGACATCATTCCCGCCCTCGCCGCCACGGCCACCCTCGTCGCCCTGGCCGTGGTGCCCACCGGCGCGGCCGCACAGCAGCAGAAGTGCTTCCCGTCCAAACACGGCAAGGACGACCAGATCGGTAACGCCAACTACCTCACCCCCGAGAAGGTGATGCAGGCGGTCAAGACCATCACCAAGGGCAAGAGTTACGCGCTCGGCATCGAGACCAACAAGGACACGCCGGCCTTCGCGCCGCGCTCGTTCTCGCTCACGATCGTGCAACCGGGACAGGCCGGCGGCGGCTCCTTGGGCCCCACCAAGACCACCTACAACGACGACATCATCGCTGGTTGGGTGGGCATCGGCTCGCAGCTCGACGGCCTGGGCCACATCGGCATCGACGGCACCTACTACAACTGCAACGACAACAAGGAGTTCGCGCAAGCCGGCGGGCTGACCAAGCTCGGCATCGAGCGCTTTCCGGCGTTTGCCACACGCGGCATCCTGCTCGACATGGTGGGCCTGCTGGGGCAGGAGATCGTCAAGGAGGGCACCGCGTTCAACAAGGCCGAGATCGAGAACGCGATGAAGCGCCAGGGCGTCAAGAGCATCGAAAAAGGCGACGTGGTGCTGTTCCACACCGGCTGGACCAAGCTGATCGGCAAGGACAACAAGCGCTACGGCTCGGTCGAGCCGGGGCTGGGCGTCGAAGGGGCCAAGTACCTGGCTTCGCTGGGCGTGGCCGCGGTCGGCTCCGACACCTGGGGGCTGGAAGTGATCCCTTTCGAGAAGGACGCCGGCGTGTTCGAGGTGCACCAGATCCTGCTGCCGCAGAACGGCATCTACATCCTCGAGAACATGGAAACCTCGGAGATGGTGAAAGACAAGGCCTGGGAGTTCCTGTTCACGCTCGGGCCGTCGCGCATCACCGGCGCGGTGCAGGCGATCATCAACCCGATCGCCATCAAATAGATCGATCAGGCAGCCGCGCCCGCGCGCTGAGCGGCCGCTGGCGGCGGCTCAGCGCGGCTTGGCGACGTAGGGCTCCACCCGCACCGCGTCCATGCGGTAGCTGCTGGTGCCCATGCTCGTGTCGCTGCGCAGCAGCTTCAGCGTGCCGCTGATCCAGACCGTGTCCATCGACCGGAAGCCCTTGGGCGGCTGCTGCGGCTTCACGTGCACGATCTGGTTCGACGGTGGCGGCGGCGTGTGGATGCAGGCGCCGAAGTAAGGCACCAGCAGAAATTCGCTCATGCCGGCCTTGCCGTCTTCCAGCGGCACCAGGTAGCCGGGCAGGCGCACCGTTTGGCCGTCGATGAAGGGGTTGCCGGGCGCGTTGTCCCAGGCCTCGCGCATGCGCTTGAGCAGCTCGTTCGCGCGCGGGTCGGCGTCGGACAGGCCGCCCAGGCTCATGCCCTTGAAGTCCTTCATCGGGTCCCAGTCCTTGGGCACCAGCTCGTCCCAGGTGATCTCGCGAAAGGGTGCGTCGCCGGGCTGCGCCGCCACGGGTTTGACGGCCTTGGCATCTGGCGCCGAGCGGGGGGCGATCGGTGACGTCAACACCGGCGTGTCCGGGGCGACCGGCTTGGCGGTCTGCGCATGCAGCCCGCCGGCAAAGGCGGCGCCCAGGGCGGCCACCAGCAGGAGCGTTCGTGTCGATCGAAGTGTCATGTTCAGGTTCTCGGTGAGAGTCCGTCTGCCAGCGACATTTGGTAGGCCCGCACGCCGGGCACCAGGCTGGCCAGCCAGCCGGCCAGCACGATGGCCAGCAGCAGCGCCCACTGAGACCCGGTGGGCGCCGAAAGTTTCAGCCCGATGCCGAACTGCGACTGTACCCACGGTCCGAGCGCCAGCACCAGCACCACCGTCAGCAGGCCGCCCAGCGCCACGCCCAGCAAGGTGACCAGGCCGCCCTCGCAGGCCAGCAGCCACAGCACCTGGCGCGGCCCGGCGCCCACGGCGCGCAGCACCGCCAGTTCGCGGCGGCGTTCGTTCAGCCCGGCCAGCACGACCGCCACCAGCCCGGCCAGGCTGACCAGCGCCACCATTGCCGACATGCCCAGCAGCGCTTTCTCGCCCACGCCGACCACGTCCCACAGTTCGTCGAGCGCGACGCCGGGCAACACCGCCATCAACGCCTCGCCTTCGTACTCGGCGACGAAGCGCTGCACGTTGAAGACCGCGGCGCGCGTCTTCAGGCCGACCAGTGCGGCGGTCACCTGCTTCGGTTCCAGATCGAACTTGCGCGCCTGCTCGGCCGCGATGTTCAGCCCGGGCATCGGCGCGCCGCCGGCCCAGTTCAGGTGGATCGCCTCGATCGCCTGCAGGCTCACGTGCACCGTGCGGTCCACCGGCGTGCCGGTGCGCGCCAGGATGCCGGTGACGGTGAAGGGCTTGTCGGCATGCTCTGACGCGAGTGCACCCGAGACGGCCCCCGCGCCGTGGCTCAGCACGATGCGCTGCCCGACCTGGTAGTTCAACGCCCGCGCCACCTCGGCACCGAGCACCGCCTCGTACAGCCCGTCCAGATCGGCGCGGAAGGCAAGGCCCCGCGCCAGCACCAGCGGCTCGCGCTCGCCGTAGAGAAAGCGCGTGAAGTAGTCCACCGTCGTGCCCAGCACCGGGAAGCCGCGGTGCGAATCGCCGAGCGACAGCGGCACCACCCACGCCACCGCGCGGTGCCGGGCCAGGGCCTCCAGGCTGCTGGTGCGGATGTTGTTCGTCGCGCCGCCGACCCGGAACACCGCGTACAGCATCAACGGCACCGAGCCGGTGCGCGCGCCGACGATCAGGTCGGTGCCGCTGACGGACTGCGAGAAGCTCTCGCGCACGTCGGTGCGCATGCGCTCCAGGCTCAGCAGCAGCAGGGTCGCCAGCGCGATCGACAGCAGCACCAGCGCCAAGGTGCCACGCCGGTTCCAGGCGCTGCGGGCGGCCAGGCCGAGCAGGGCTTTCATGGGTGGGCCTTCTCGGACGCCCTCTCGGACGCCGCTTCGGACGCCGTTTCGGAAGCCGGTTCGGACGCCGTTTCGGCCACCGCTTCCATCGCCTCGCCGGCCACCCGGTTGAGCGCCGGCAGAGATACCTGCCGGTCGAAGCGCAGCGCCAGCCGCGGGTCGTGGCTGACGAACACCAGCGTGCTGCCGGCCGCGCGGCATTCGGCCATCAGCAGGTTCATGAAGGCATCGCGCAGGTCGGCGTCGAGCGCCGAGGTCGGCTCGTCGGCGATCACCACCTCGGGCCGGCCGATCAACGCCCGCGCCGCCGCCACGCGCTGCTGCTGGCCGACCGACAGTGCCGAGGCCTCGCGCTGCCACAACTTGGGCGCCAGGCCGACCCGTTGCAGCAGCGACTCCGCCTGGGCACGCGCCGAGCCCCCGTGCTCTTGCGCGCGGTCACGCCGCCGCTTCGAGAACCGGCACGGCAGCAGCACGTTGTCGAGCGCGCCCAGGTAGGGCAGCAGGTTGAACTGCTGGAAGATGTAGCCCACGTGGTCGGCGCGGAACGCATCGCGCCGCGCGCCCGAAAGCCGGGCCCAGTCGGTGCCCAGCAGGCTCACACGCCCGTGTTGCGGCAGCAGCACGCCGGCCAGCAGGCCCAGCAGGGTGCTTTTGCCGCAGCCGCTCGGGCCGTGCAGGAACACGCTGCTGCCGGCCTCGATGTGCAGCGCGTCGATGGCCAACTGGTCACCGGTGGCGCGCGGCCAGGCAAAACGCAGGGCGTCGATCGTGATCAAGGCAGGGCCTTTGGTCTTCAGCGGACCAGGCTCACACGCCGGGTCGGTGCCACCAGCGCGCGCTTGAACTGGGCTTTCGGCGTGGCCACCTGCACGTCGATGCGCTTCAGGCGCGTGAATGCGTCGAACAGCGTCACGTCGATGAAGGCGGCCCGGGCCGCGTCGGCGCAATCGAACTTGATGAGGGCGTCCAGGTCGGCATGCTCGACACCCTTTGCCTTGGGCTCGACGCGGCCCGGCGCGGGGGCCAGATTCAGTGCGGCCGACTCCAGCTCGACCGTGGCCAGGCGGCATTGCGCGGCCGGGTCGGGCTTGAACAGCGCATCGGCGCCCTGCAGGCGGCTCACCAGGGCTGCGGCGCTCTGGCGTTCGGCCTCGGTGCGCGGGCCGCGCTCGAAGCCGAGCAGGTTGTCCAGTGGCGACGCCATCTGCAGCGTGATGCGGCTGCCCTCGACGGCGATGTCGAGCCTGGCATGGCCATGGTCGTGGGCCCGGCCGGCCGCAGCCGAGGCGGTGTGCAGCACCACCAGCAACAGTGCCGGGGCCAGCGTGCGCAGTGATGCGGGTGTTGTCACGTCGGTCCCTTCAGTGGCCGCTGCGCAGCCGCCGCGCACTCAGCTGCGCGAAGTAGAACCACTCGTTGCCGGGCAGCGCCTTCGGGTTGGGGAAGACGATGAAGCCGTCGGCCGGCGCGTGCACCGGCGTGCCGTCGTGGCGCGTGCCCACGAGCTCGCCCGCGCGCACGCGGTCGTAGCTGGCCCAGGCGCGCGCGAACGCATCGTCCGGGTCGAGCCGGTCGGTCACTTCGGTCAGGCGCAGCAGTTCGGGGTCGGCGCAGGGCGGTGGCGAGGGTTCGTCGACCAGGCCCAGGTGCGCCAGCGTGTTGCGGATGGCGCGGTAGGCCACCTCGGCGGCTTGCGGCTCGTCGTGCTGGCCGCATTCGAGCGTGATCGCGCAACCCCCGACCTGGCGCATGTATTCAGTGGTGCCCACGCCGTAACTCGGGTCGGTGCTCAGCATGTGGGCGCGCTCCTCGGGGTTGCCGCGTTGCAGGCGGTTCTTCACACCCACCGCATACGTGTCGAGCCAACCCTCGACGAGGCGCTGTGGGCCCAGCCGCAGCGCCAGCGCTTCTTCTTGCGCGGCGCGCGCGAAGGGTTCGAGCGGGCCGGCGTTGTCGGGCGGGCCGATCATCGCGAACGGGGCGCCGGGGGAGTGGAAGGAGTGCAGGTCGAGCAGCACCTCGTGTTGCGCCAGCAGCGGGCACAGCACGTTCGCGATGCGGTCTTCGTGATCCACCGGTGCGGCATTCGGGCGCAGGTTGCGGTTCAGGTTTCGCTCGCCGACGCGTTGTTTTCGTTCGTAGGCCAGCGCGTTGCTCACCGGCACGAAGGTGACGCTGCCGCGCGTGATGACCAGGCCGCCGCTGTCCAGCTCGGCCAGCACGCGTTCGATGCCGCGCGTGCCGCAGGTTTCGTTGCCGTGTACCGCGCCGAGCACGATCAGGCGCACGCCGGGTTGCAGTGCGCTGAAGGTGTGCGAGCGCAGGTTCAGCGGGTTTGGCGTGGCGGTCATTTTCGGGAGCAGGTGGGTTGGGTCTTTGGGCTCAGCGGAGCTGCCAGGTGATGCAGCGGTTGTTGGCCGGCAGCGCGCGGTCTTCCAGCAAGCTCAGCCCTGCAACTGTAGCCAAATCGCAGACCGCCTCGATGTCGCGGATGCCGCGCTGCGGGTGGTCAGCGCGCAACTGGGCGTCGAAGGCGGCATTGCTCTGGCTGCTGAACTGGCCGCCGCGGTTGAACGGGCCGTAGACCGTGAGCAGCGCGCCGGGTTGCATCAGCGCAGGCAGTTGCGCAAACAGGCGCTGCACTTCGGGCCAGCCCATGATGTGCAGCGTGTTGGCGCTGAACACCGCGTCGTAGCGGCCGGCGGGCAGGGCGTCGTTCACATCGAAGCTCAGCGGCGCGGGCGTGTTGGGCAGCGCCGCCTCGGCTAGC
>JANOQS010000140.1:0-6194 GCA_031414975.1 Methylibium sp.
GCGGCTCCTGCGGCGCTGCCGGTGCTGCCGGCGCTGCCGGCTCAGTCGCGCCCCCCGGCCCCGGCGGCGGCCGCACGGGCTCCGGTCGATCCGGGCATGTTGTCGGCCGACCCGAGTTACGTCTTCTTCAAGGTGGCGCCCGACCAGACACCGGCGGACGGGCCGCCCGGCGCGCTGGGGGTGCCCTTGACGGCGGGCCGCTCGGTGGCAGTGGACCCACGAGTCACGCCGCTCGGCTACCCGGTGTTCCTGGCCGCCCCGGCGCCCAAGGGCTCGAGCATCGACATGCGCCGCCTGGTGTTTGCGCAAGACACTGGCGGGGCCATTCGCGGCGCGGTGCGGGCCGACTTCTTCTGGGGTTTTGGTTCCGACGCCGGCCGGCTGGCACGCGGAACGCGCCACCGCGGGCAGATGTGGCTGCTGCTGCCCAAGGCCGAGGCCGCCAAGCTGGGCAGCAACGCGATCGTGACCCGCGGCGTCGGGGCACCGGCGCGCGCTGCGGACGAGTGCCTGATTGCGGACGAGTTTTGTCAGGAACCCGACTGATTGCCGGGAAATCCCGCACAAGTTGGCAGGCTCGTATGGCTCTTCGTTACAAGTTACACAACTTGCGTCAGGACTCGGCCGGAAACTTGCGATATGTTCCGCATCAGAGCAGCCAATCTGTCACGTCAGACTGGGGTTAGACTGCAAAAATCGCTGGAACGAAAACAGGAGTGACGCATCGTGTCAAATTTGCCAGTGCCCACCGAGCTCGGCGCGTCTCCAACATCCCCCAGGTTCAAGGTCGATCAGAGTTCGTGGGCCTTCGGCTCGCAGCATACCGACCGGGCGGATACGCAGCGCACCGTGTCGTGCGTGATCTGGAGCTCGAACGAAGCGCCGAAGCTGTCCAAGCTGCTGCCGCAGTTGAGCGAATTGCTCACCGAAAGTGGGCACCCCTGGGAAATCGTCGTGATCGACTCGGCCAGCTCTGACGGCACGGCTGAATTGCTCCAGCGCTGGAGCGCCATCCCGGCGATCCGCTCGGTCTCGATGGCCGAGCAGGCCGGTGAAGATGCGTTGAGTGCGGGGCTCGCTTCGGCGCGCGGCGACGCGGTGATCTTCCTCGACGCCAACCTGCACCACACCCTGGCGCTCATCCCGCAAATGATCTGCCACTGGGAAGACGGCGCCGAAGTCGTCTATGCACTGCGCCAGGGCCTGCCCGAGCGCAGCGCACTCAACTGGTTCGGCCCGAGCGTGTTCGACAACCTGATGGATTCGCCACGCCCGCTCGACTGGCTCGAAGATTGCGCCGAACTGACCCTGCTGAACCGCCGCGTCGTCACCTACCTGACGCGCTGAGCTGCTGAGCTGCTGAGCGGCTGCTCTCGATCGAGCGCAACCACAGGCCCCCGGCCACGATCAGCCCGCCCGAGGCCACCAGCAGGCCCAGCATGCGGCCCCAGTCCAGGGCAGCCGCAGGCGCCTGAGCCACCACCACCGCAGCCACCAGCAGCGGGCTCACGAACTGCCCCAGGTTCGAGCCCTGCATGATCATGCCCTGCACCGTGGCCACCTGAGCCGGCGTGCGGGCGTGCGTTTGCGAGGCCGACATGACCGAGCCCGGCAGCACGCCGACACCGAACGAGAACAGCACGCAGCCCAGGTAGCGCGTCAGGTCTGACAGCCCGGGCGCGAAGATCACGGCGCAGGTCAACAGGGTGATCGCGCCGGCGGCGCAGACGATCGCGCCGCGCGACGGGCCACGCTGCAGCAGCAGCCCGCCGAGCCAGTTGCCCGGGATGTTGGCTGCCACCACCAGCGCCGTCAGCAGCGAAGCAGTGCTCAACGCCATCTGCCGCTCACCCACCATGAAGGTCGGCAGCCACACCATGATCGCGTAGTAGTTGAAGACATAGCACGCAAAACACAGCGCGATGCACCAGGGCCCGGCCGCCTTCAGTGGCCCGGCGGCGGCGCGCCAAGACGTGGCCGCGGCGCCCCCTGCTACGGTGGCGCTGCGGCCGTAGTCGGCACGCCGGACGAACAGCAGGGCCATGGCCAGCAGCGTGCCCAGCACCACGGCTCCCCACAGCAGGCGCCAGCCCGACGCGGCGATCAGCAGTGGCGCCAGCAACATGCCCAACGCGGTTCCGGTGGGCATGTAGCTGCCCCACAGGCTGAATGCCCGCGCGCGGTCGGCCGGCGCGGTGGCCAGACTCAGCAGCGCCGGGGCCGCAACCACCACGGCCAGAAAGCCGGCTCCTTCGGCAAATCGAGCCGCCAGCAGCCCGGTCTGTCCGGTAGCCAACGCGCCCCCCAGCCCACCGCCGGCCATCAGGCCCAGGCCCAGCATGCACAGCCGCCACGCGCCGATGCGCGGCGTGAGCAGCCCCATGAAGATCGACGCCACCATGCCCAAGGTGTTGAAGACCGAGACCAGCCGGCCCGACTCGGCCAGGCTCAGCCCGAACTCGGCGCGCAAGGCGGGCAGCGCCGGCGGCAGCTTGCCGATCGACAGTGCCGCCACCACGCCGAGCAGCACGGCAACAAGCGCTGCCGGCCAGCGGGTGGCCTCAGTCACGCGTGGCCGCTTCGACGCTGTGCTGGTTGGGCAGCAAAGTCACCACCAGGGCGGTGCAGGCGGCGATCAGCGCCATCGTCCACAACAAGGCGCTGAAGCCCATGCCCTTCACGAACGGCCCGAGCAGCCACACCGCCAGCGAGCTGATGCCGATCGAGACGGTGAGCCGCACACCGGCCACGCGCGAGCGGTTCGCGTCGTCCACATAGCGCACGATCATCGCGTCGGTGAACGGAATGGCGCCAAAGATGAAGATCATCGACGCCACCAGCAGCGCCAGCAGCCACCAGCCCTGCGCGTTCGCGGCCAGCGCCAGCATCGGGATCTGCGCCAGCGTGATCCACAGGTACAGCGGCTTCAGCGCAAAGCGGTCGATCAGCCGGCCCACCACCACCTGCGCCAGCGAGGCGATGGCGTAGACGGCCGCCAGCATCGCACCCAGCAACGCAGGGTCTTCAACGATGCCGAGGAAGCGTTCGGTCAGCAACTGCGCGTTGCCGTTGGTGGTGAAGTTGAACAGCAGGCTGCCGGTGACGGCCGCACCCGTCATCACCGCCAGCACCCGCGCCACCAGGGCTGGCGGCAAGGGCTTGCGGCCGCTGCCGGCGCGCTTGGCCGGCGCCTGTGTTTCGGGCGGGCAGACCACGGCAAACACCACGCCCAGGCCGATGGCCAGCAGCCCCGGCAGTGCGAACGCCGCGCGCCAGCCGATCCACTTGACGAGGAAGCCCGTCACCAGCGCCGCCACCGCAATGCCCAGGTTGCCGGCCAGGCCGTTCACGCCGATCACCGCGCCGGGGTTGGGCGAGCGCTGCACCAGCATCGGAATGCCGACCGGGTGGTAGATGGACGCGAACGCGCCGATCAAGGTGAGCGCCGCGGCGAGTTGCCAGGCGTTCTGCGCCAGCGCCGTGAGCAGCGCCGCCGCGCCGATGCCAAAGAAGAACACCAGCATCATGCGGCGCCGCCCCCACAGGTCGCCGAGCCGGCCCGAGGGCAGCGAGCCCAGGCCGAACAGCACGAAGGCGCCGACGCCGAACGGCATCAGGTCGGCCCACTGCGAGAAACCGAACTCCAGCGCGATCGTGCCCACCGCCGCGGCGAAGATCAGCAGGAACATGTGGTCGACCGCATGGCCGACGTTGAGCAGCAGCGCCACCGCGCGGGTGGTGTCGCGGGCAGGCGGATTCAGGGCCATGTTTTCCATGCCCCGAAGTTTGCCTGATGCGCGTGATCGGCACGTGAACAGCCCTGCTTGAACCGCGTGGCGCGGCGCTGCAACTCAAGGGTGTCGAGGCTCAACTTCCAGGGGATCATGATGAACACGCCGATGAACACCACGACCCGATCGCTGTCGGGCACCACCCACCAGATCCGCTTCCAGTCGCTCCATCACGAAGGCCGCGCGATGGCCTTCCCGTGCGACGCCCAGGGCCGGGTGGAACTCGATGCCCTCACCGAGCGCGCCCGCAACAACTACCTGTTCGCGCGTGCCGTGGTCGGGCGCGACTTTGCTCACCCGGCGATCCTGCCCAGCGACCTGCACTGATTCGGCAGGCCTGATCCTTCAGGTCAGCCCACGCCGATAGTCGCTCGGCGGCATGCCCAGGTGGACGCGGAACACGCGGCTGAAGTGGGCCATGTTCGAAAAGCCCGAGCTGAACGCAATGTCGGTGATCGAACGGTGGTCGTCGGCCCGGTTGGCCAGGCTGCGGCGGCAGCGCTCCAGGCGCCGCTGCAGGATGTAGCCGGCCACACCGTCGGGCTCTTCCGAGAATGCGTTGTACAGGTGGCGCCGGCTGCAGTTGAGCGCATGCGCAATGCCGTCCACCGACAGCCCCGGGTCGGCCAGGTGCTCGGTGACATGCTGCTTGATGCGCTCGCGCAGTGCCTCGCGCTGCGTCATCGCGGTGCCGATGCCGGCCAGGTCGAGCATCGACAGGTGCACGAACTGCGTGATCGCGTCGCCCACGCCGCGTGCCGCGGCTTCCGACATGCCCGGCAGCTCGCGGTAGGCCGAGCGCATGGTCTCGAGCGCGAGCCGCGCCACACCGCCGCTGCCGCCCAGGCGGCGCGCCATCAGCGGGTCGAGCGCCAGGCCGCGTTCGACCAGGCGCGCCTTGGGCACCATCACGATCAGGTGTTCCACCCGCACCGGGTTGGCCACCGCGTAGCTGTCGGTCGTGTCGTAGATGCTCCACTGGTCGGGCGTGACCCAGGCCTCGCGGCCCTGCTGCTCGACGCCGGCACAGCCGACATAGGGCGCGACGATCTTCAGGTAGGCGGTTTCGGACGAGCGCGCCAGCAGGGATGAGCGCATCACGCGGTGGCGGTTCGCCTCGAGCCGGGTCAGCACGATGTCGCCGGCGTGCACCGTCGTCATGCGGCCGTCGAAGTCGGTGTCGCCGTACAGGTCGGACTTCAACCCGCAGAACAGGCGGTTGACCCAGTCGCCCCAGAAGCCGGCGCGCGCCTCCGCCGGCACCTGGTCGGTACTCATCGAGCTGGCTGACACGCCCATGGGGAACTCCTGGCTGGCCGGCGCCCTGCCGGTGGACCGCTAGCGTATCGGCAGCCGCAGCCCGATTCAAGCCCGATTCAGGCCCCCGAACGAATGTCCCGGGGAAGCCCCGGGAAAGCCCGGGTCGGCCGTGCACGGATCGTCAAGTGCGATTGCATGCCCGGGCAAGCGGCGGCCTGCCGCGCTGCCCAGAATCCGCAGCACCGATGAACCGGCCCCGCATGCCGGAGGTTTCAACCCAGCCACGGAGACATCCCCATGACCGCACGCCGCCCCCCTTCAGCCGGCCTCCCGCGCCGCACCGTCGTCCAGGCCCTGGCCACTGCGCCGGTGGCGCTGGCCCTGCCGTCCGTCGTGCGCGCCCAGGCCGCGCCCGTGAAGGTGGGCTACACGATGGCGCGCACCGGCCCGTGGACGACCGGCGCGCAGGTCAGCCAGGAACCCAACTACCTGCTCTGGGCCGAGCAGCAGAACGCCGCGGGCGGCCTGAACGTGAAGGGCACGAAGCGCCAGGTCGAACTGATCAGCTCCGACGACCGCAGCGACATCGAGACCTGCGTGCGCACCTACGAGAAGCTGATGGGCAGCGACAAGGTCGACCTGATCCTGCCGCCCTGGGGCAGCAACGCCAACTTCGCGGTCGCGCCACTGGCCAACCGCTTCGGCTACCCCTTTGTCGCGCCGACCGCGCTGAGCCGCCGCCTGGCCGAGATGAAGCTGCCGTACTTCTTCCTGATGCTGCAGCAGCCCAAGCCGATGATGGACGCGCTGGTCGACATGCTGAAGGCCAACGGCGCGAAGACCATCGCCGTGATCTACGTCGACGACCTGTTCGGCCTGGAGAACTACGCCGCGCTGAAGGTGGCGGTGCAGGGCAGCGGTCTCAACATCGTTGAGGACAAGAGCTACCCGCTGGGCGTGAAAGACCTGTCGCCGGTGCTGCGCTCGATGAAGGATAAGGCGCCCGATGCCTTCGTCGGACTGACCTACCCGCCCGACACCATCCTCGCCAGCCGGCAGAGCAAGGAAGTGGGCTTCAACCCGAAATTCTTCTACGCCTCGGTCGGCACCGCGTTCCAGCTCTACCGCAACGTGATGCAGGCC
>JANOQS010000141.1:0-1614 GCA_031414975.1 Methylibium sp.
TCGCGAAAGCGGATGCGCAGCGTCTTCAGCGTGTCGAGCCAGGGCCACGTCTGCAAGGTCTGCAGCAGGCGGGCCACATGCTCTTGCCAACCGGCCATGAAGGCGAGTGGCACGCGGCGGGTCGGCGGGTTCATTGCTGGCATGATAGCCAGCGATGAATTCGACCCCCTCTGTTCCTCTGCCACCCGCCGCTCCGCCCGCCGCCGTCGCGTGGACGCGCGTGATGGCCGTGGCCAGCCTTCTCGGGCTGATCGCGCTGGGCCTGGTCTGGGAGCTGTGGCTCGCGCCCACCGGCCGCAGCACGCTGGCCCTAAAGGTGCTGCCACTGGCGTTGCCCCTGGCCGGCCTGCTGAAGAACCGCATGTACACCTACCGCTGGGTCAGCCTGCTGGTGTGGGTGTACTTCACCGAAGGCGTGGTGCGCGCGGCGGGCGACGGCGGCCTGAGCGCGAAGCTGGCCATGGTCGAAGTGGTGTTGTGCCTGGTGCTGTTCACTGCGTGCGCGCTGCACGTGCGCTGGCGCTTGAAGAATGCCAAGGAGGCGGCTACCGCATGAAGTTGATCGATGCGCTGAAGGAGGCCGTGGGCTCGGCCAACGTGCTGACCGACGGCGACCTGTCGGCCTACGAGATCGACTGGCGCAAGCGCTGGCACGGCAAGGCGCTGGCCGTCGTGCGGCCGGGTTCGACGGCCGAGGTGGCGGCAGTGGTCAGGGCCTGCAAGGCACACGGCACGAGCCTGGTGCCGCAAGGCGGCAACACCGGGCTGGTGGGGGCCTCGGGCCCCGATGCGAGCGGCACGCAGGTGGTGCTGAACCTGGCACGCATGAACCGCGTGCGCCACATCGACGCTGCGAACCTGACGATGACGGTGGACGCCGGCTGCGTGCTGCAGGCGGTGCAAGAGGCGGCGGCTGCGCAAGGCCTGCTGTTCCCGCTGAGCCTGGCGGCCGAAGGCAGTTGCACCCTCGGCGGCAACCTGGCCACCAACGCCGGCGGCACGCAGGTGCTGCGCTTCGGTAACGCGCGCGAGCTGTGTCTGGGGCTGGAGGTGGTGACGGCCGACGGCGACGTGTGGGACGGCTTGAGCGGCTTGCGCAAGGACAACACCGGCTACGACCTGCGCGACCTGTTCATCGGCAGCGAAGGCACGCTCGGCGTCATCACCGGCGCCACGCTGAAGCTCTACCCGCAGCCCGCCGCGGTGACGACGGCGCTGGCCGCGTTGCCGTCGATGGAGGCCGCGGTCGCGCTGCTGCAATTGGCGCAGGCGCGGCTCGGGCCGGGGCTGACCGGCTTCGAGGTAATGGGCGAATTTGCGCTGGGCCTCGTGCGAACCCACTTCCCGCAACTGGCGCAACCGCTGCCGCCGGCGCCGTGGACGGTGCTGCTGGAGCAGTCGGACTGCGAGAGCGCCGAACACGCGACCGCCTTGTTCGAAGCGCTGCTCGAAGCGGCGCTGGAGCGTGGGCTGATCACCGATGCGGCGGTGGCCAGCAGCATCGAGCAGTCGAACGCGATGTGGCATTTGCGCGAGGCTATCCCGCTGGCGCAAAGCCTGGAAGGGCTCAACATCAAGCACGACATTTCGGTGCCGGTGTCGAAGATCCCCGCC
>JANOQS010000142.1:0-8213 GCA_031414975.1 Methylibium sp.
GGCGCATCGCCGGCGGGGCGTGGCGGCCGGCTGAATCGGTGCCGCCTGCATCGGCACCCGCATCGGCACCCGCATCGGAGCGCGCGGCATGACCGCCTTCCTGTTCGCGCTGATGCTGGGCACGATGCTGGTGGGCGTGCCCATCCTGCTCGCCATCGCGCTGGTGGGCTACGTGGGCGTGGCCGCCACGCCCGGCCTGGTGCTGCCGCTGTTCGCACAGAAGATGTTCGCGCAGCTCGACTCGTTCACCTTGCTGGCGCTGCCCTACTTCATATTGGCCGGCGGGCTGATGTCGGCCAGCGGCATGAGCCAGCAACTGGTGGACTTCTCGCGCGTGCTGGTGGGCCACCTGCGCGCTGGCCTCGCGCATGCGTCGGTGGTGGCGGCGATGATCTTCGCCGGCATCTCGGGCTCGAGCACGGCCGATGCGTCGGCGATCTCGGCGATCGTGATCCCGACGATGAAGAAGTCGGGCTACAAGGCCGGCTTCGCCGCCGCGCTGATCGCCACCGCCGGCACCATCGGCGCGATCATTCCGCCCAGCATGGTGATGGTGGTGTACGGCGCGATCGCGCAGGTATCGATCGGCGGGTTGTTCCTGGCCGGCATCATCCCGGGCATCCTCGTCGGGCTGTTCCTGATGGCCACGATCAAGATCTACACCTACCACCCCGACTACCCCGAGCTGCGCGTGGTGCATGGCCGCTTCGAATGGGGCGCGGTGGCGCGATCGTTGCGCGAGGTGTGGCCGGCGCTGATGGGGCCGGTGATCATCGTCGGCGGCATTCTCAGCGGCATCTTCACCGCCACCGAGGCCGGCGCGGTGGCCTGCCTCTACGCGCTGCTGCTGGGCACCTTGTACTACCGCAAGATCAAGCTGCGCGACCTGCCCGGCATCTTGGTCGAGGCAGCGGTGATGACGACGATGGTCTCGGGCGTGATCGCGGTGGCGGGTGCGTCGGGCTGGCTGCTGGCGTACCTGGAGTTCAACGTCGGCGCGGTCAAGTTCGTCACATCGTTCTCGCAAGACCCGACGATGGTGCTGCTCATCGTCGCCGCGGTGATGATCGTGCTCGGCACTTTCGTCGACTCGCTCGCGGTGCTGCTGATCTTCGCGCCGGTCGCCATCCAGATCAGCAAGGTCTACGGCATCGACCCGTTCCAGATGGGCCTGGTGATGGTAATGTGCAACCAGATCGGCGCCGTGTCGCCACCCACTGCGCCGCTGCTGTTCGTGACCACCAGCATCGCCCAGACCACGTTCTCGGAAGTGAACCGCCATGTGTGGTGGTTCATGCTGGCCGAGACGCTGGTGCTGTTGCTGGTGATCTTCATTCCGGGCCTGGCATCGTGGATACCGCACTACTTTCTGGGGTGATCGCTTGAGCACGATCGCCGATGTGGCGCAGCACGCGGGCGTATCGGTCAGCACCGTCTCGAACCTGCTCAACGGCCGCACCGACCGCATGCGCGCCGACACCTCGCAGCGTATCGAAGCCGCCATCCGGGCTCTGGGCTACCGCCCGAACCGCGCCGCGCAGCAGCTCAAGACCGGCCACACGCCGATGCTGGGCCTGCTGGTGCCCAGCATCGCCAACCCGATGTACGGCTACATCGCGCGCGAGATCGAGACCTCGGCGCAAGAGCGCCACGGCCACCGCGTGCTGCTGGGCAACACCTACCGCAACAAGGACAAGGAGACCGGCTTCTTCGACGACCTGCTCGACCACGGCGTGCGCGGCGTGATCGTGATCTCGTCGCTGGTGGACGAGCGCCACTTCGAGTCGGCGGTGCAGCGCGGCCTGGTGATGGTCAGCTACGACCGGCGCGCCACGCCAGGCGCGGCCTCGGCCATCGACCACGTGTCGGTCGACAACTTCGAGGCCGCGCACCTGGCGACCACGCACCTGATCGCGCACGGCCACCAACGCCTGGCCTTCGTCACCGCGTCGGGCCAGACCATGAGCCGCGGCGAGAAGATCAAGGGCTTCTTCGCCGCTGCTGACGCCGCCGGCCTGCGCAACAGCGCGAGCGTGATCGACGGCAGCATCGGCTCCGAGTACGGCGACTCCGAAATGGCCGACGTCGGCCGTGCGCTCGCGGCGCGCATCGCGGCTGATCGCGAGCGCCCGACCGGCATCGTCGCGGTCAACGACCTGCTCGCGTTCGGGCTGCTGGCCGGCTTTCGCGACGCCGGGCTGGCGGTGCCGGCCGACGTGTCGGTGGTCGGCATGGACGGGCTGTTCCTGTCGGCACTCACGTGCCCGGGCCTGACGACGGTGCGCTTGCCGGTGCCCGAGATGGCGCAGACGATCGTCGAGCGCGTGATCGGCCGCATGGCCGACCCGGGCATCGCGCCGGCCGAGTTCCTGTTCAAGCCCGAGCTGGTCGAGCGCGAGTCGGTCGCCACGCCGGCGAAGACTGTGAAGCTGAGCCGGTGACCCGCGCCACTGTCTTCATCACCCACAGCCCCAGCGGGCTGGCCAACTACTACGGCGCGCGTGCGCTGGCGGCGCTGGAAGCGGTGGCCCATGTGAAACGCAACCCGGGCGAAGCCGACTGGACGGTGGACACCCTGGCCGAGGCTGCGCAAGGCTGCGACCTCATCGTCAGCGACCGGCGCGCCGAAGGCAGCGCCGAGCTGCTGGCGCGGCTGCCGCAACTGGTGGCGTACTGCCGCTGCGCGGTCGACATCCGCAATGTCGACGTGGCCGCCGCGAGTGCACACGGCATTCTGGTGACGCAGGCCAGCGCCGGCTTCATGGCCTCGGTGTCGGAGTGGATCGTCGGCGTGATGATCGATGCGAGCCGGCACATCAGCGCCTCGGTGCTGGCCTACCGCGCCGGCGGCACACCCACGCCAGTGATGGGGCGCGAGCTGCGCGGCTCGACCGTCGGCATCATCGGTTTTGGCCAGATCGCACGCCACCTGGCCGGGCTGGCGCAGGCCTTCGGCATGCGTGTGCTCGTGAGCGACCCGCACGCGCGCGTGGCGCAACCCGGGCTGCAGCAGGTGGAGCTGCCCGTGCTGCTGGCCGAGTCGCACTTCGTGGTCTGCCTCGCCGCCGCCACGCCGCAAACCGAGAACCTGATGAACGCCGCCACGTTCGCCGCGATGCAAGCTGGCGCGGTGTTCGTCAATGCCTCGCGCGGCAACCTGGTCGATGAAGCCGCGCTGCTGCACGCGCTCGACAGCGGCCACCTCGGCGCCTGCGCGCTCGACGTGGGCCGCGCGCCCGACCAGATGCCCAGCCCCGAACTGGCGCGCCACCCCCAGGTCATCGCCACGCCGCACGTCGGCGGGCTCACGCCGCCGGCCATCGAACACCAGGCGATGGAGACCGTGCAGCAGGTGGCCGCCATCGTGCAGGGCCGCGTGCCGGTGGGCGCGGTCAACGCGGCGCAGGCCAGCCGCCTGCGTGCCCGCTACAACCCGAACAAGGACAGCCCATGAACCCGCCCCTGCCACCCGGCGCCTGCGACTGCCACATGCACCTCTACGAGGACGGCCGCGCGCTCGCCGCCACGTCCACCTTTCAGCCACCGCATGCCCCGCTGCCGGCCTACCGCGCCCTGCAGCAGGCCCTGGGCCTGACCCGCGTGGTGCTGGTGCAGCCCAACGGTTACGGCTTCGACAACAGCCTGATGCTCGAAGCGCTGGCACAACTGGGCAGCAGCGCGCGCGCCATCGTGGCCGTGCCGCCCGACGTGAGCGACCTTGAACTGCAGCGCCTGCACGCTCTCGGTGTGCGTGGCGTGCGCTTCATGCTGATCCCCGGGGCCGGCGGTGCACTGAGCTGGGACGCGCTGCCGGCAATGGCCGCACGCATCGCCCCGCTGGGCTGGAACATCAACCTCCAGCTCGACGGCCGCGAGCTGCCGCAGCGCCAGGCGCTGATCGACGGCCTGCCCGGCAAGCTGGTGATCGACCACACCGGCAAGTTCCTCGAACCGGTGCCGACCACCGACCCGGCCTTCCAGGCCCTGCTGGCCGTGGTCGCGCGGCCGCAGCGCTGGGTCAAGCTGTCGGCGCCGTACGAAACCTCCAAACTCGGGCCACCGCACTACGCCGACGTGGCTGTACTCGCCAAGGCCTTGCTGAAGGCACACCCCGACCGCTGCCTGTGGGCCAGCAACTGGCCGCACCCGAACCGCAACCCGGTGCCGGCGGACGCCGACATGCTGGCCTTGCTCACGGCCTGGGCCGACGGCGACACCCGCCTGCGCGACCGCGTGCTGGTGGACAACCCGGCGGCGCTTTATGGCTTCTGATCTGCGCGCCTGAACACGGCTTCTGATGGCCGGCGAGCGGCGTCGCTGGCCGCACGCGCACCGCGCTCGACGCCACGTGCGGCCGACTTCACGCCGCCCCAGGAGTCTGGGCGGCAGAGCAGTGTGCGTTCAGGTCAATCGGTCTCGGCTCTGATGAGGACGCGGCGCCTCGCACGACCACCAGCGCGGTCGGACCAGCAGCAGCCCCAGCATCGCGAGCAGCGGCAGCGCCAGCAAGGCGTAGCCACGATGTGCGAGCACGCCGAAAAGCCAGCCGCCTGCGGCCGAACCCAGCGTCTGGCCCAGGCCAGCTGCCGCGGTCAGGCTGCCCATCACGACGCCCAGCCTTTGTCGTGAAGAACCCGCGGCCAGATAGGCGATCACCGGCAACACCAGGCCGGTGCCGGCAGAGGTCAGACTGACGCCCAGGTACATCCAGGCATCGGAGCTATCCACGGCCAGCACGGCCAATCCGGCGACAGCAAGGAGAAGGCCCGCACCGATCAGGAGGCGTGCAGACGTCCTCTCGAGCAGCGAGGTGATGAAGAGCAGCGCGTTGACGCCCAGCATGACGAGGCTGCACTCGGCAAGCATGATCGCTGCATGTCTCGAAGACACTTCGGCCTGCTGCTGGCCCTGCAGCACGATGCCCAGCTCGAAGCTTGCCAGGACGAACATCACCGCTGCGCTCAACCACAGCAACGCAACCGGGTTGCCCGGCACCGGACTCGCGGCTTCGGTTTCGGCTGCCACGTCAGCCCCAAGTGCGGTGGGCAAGCTTGCGGACAGTCCCACCATCATCACCCCGCCGAGCAAGGCCGACAAAACCAACACAACCCGTGCTGATAGCGCCGGAGAGATCGCCGCGTCAGTGATCCACGGACCGACCTCGTTGGCCACCGCGCTCAGTGCGGGGCCGAACAGGAATCCGAGCAGCGACATGGCGCCCAGCCATGCAAAACGCCGTGCCCGCTTGTCTTGGGGCGTGTGTTCGGCCACCAGCGCGGCGACCACAGGCACCACCGCGGCGACGAAGAAGCCTGTCGTGCCGCGCAGGGCGTACAGGCCCGCAGTGCCCGACCCGCCGGCCATCGACGGGATCAACAACATCAGCGAACTTGCGACATACCCCACGAGCCCGATGACCAGGATTCGGCCGCGCCCGACGCGATCCGACACCATCCCCCACAGTGGCGCACCCAGCAGCACGCCCGCCGCATACACGCCGCTGAGAAATCCGACGTGGCGACCGACTTCACCGGCGCTGGCGCCGGGCATCATGGACGCCAGCCACCCTGGCAGCACCGGCAAGAGTGCCCCGTAGCCGGCCGAGACGATGAAGACAGAACCCGCCAGCCACCCCATCTGCCCAGGTCGCAGTCCGGCAGGTGGAAGCGACTTTGCAGTTCCGCCCGCTGTCGCTGTTGGCTTCACACCTGCTTGCCCACACACCCCGCCGGAGCACTCCATCCGAACATGCGCAACGCAATGAAGGCGATGGACGCCAAGGCCCAGAACCGGCTATCTGTCAGCCGTGTCATGGGCTTCTCCTTCGGGTTGTTGCGGCCTTCACGGATGACTTACCGGACCACCGGCTTGTCTGGCAGTTCATTCCCACACAGGTGCGAGAAGAGCTCGATCGCGCGTTCCCGGGCCGACTGCCCTTTGAGCAACGGTGCACCGTCCAGTCCCCCTTCGACCGCAAAGGTGGCCTTGGCGCGCGCTTCAACCACCTTCGTCAAGGTGTCCTGCTCGAACTTCGCCTCGCCCTTGACGGTGTTGACCAGGTTGGGAATCAAGTCCGCGCGGCGCTGGTACTGGTTGACGACCTCCGCCCAGCCCGCCTTGACCTGCTCGTCGGTGGTTTGAAAGGTGTTGTAGCCGCAGCCGCTGAGGCCCAAAGCCAGGCTGGCTGCCAGCGCCACCATCGCGGCTCTCATCTGTTTGCGCATGTTCAGAACTCCAAAGTGATCAAATTGATCGGCGCCTTGCGGGCAGAGTCTCGAAGTGCCTGACGGCGTCTTCGACCATCCGTTGGGTACACCACCTTGCGTAATACCGACCGAACACGCGCCCGAGCCAACGGGCCAGCCCCCTTTCTGGCAACGCATACTCGATGAAGACGCGGAGCATCGAGCCGTTCCCCTGAGGCGTCAGCTCAAAGCCCATTCGGTAGTGACCGATCACAAGAAGCTTCGGCGCGCCGGTGGTTTGCCAGACCTTGCGGCGGGGAGGATTGCGCTCCACCACCATCTCGTCTACAGACAGCTCAACACCCAGGAACCGGCCAGACAGCCGGATGCGGGAACCGACGGCTTGTCCTCGGCCTTCGTCAATCTCGGTTTCCATCCGGCCTCCTCCCGTCCTCCAGGACGGTTCGCTCATGTGTGAGGACAGTTGCCTGTGATCGTCGACATGTGCAAAGACCTGATCCATTGAGGACTGGACAAGGCCGTTGCTCTCGTAGCGGAGGGGCAGCATTCACGCCTCCTGCGACGGCTGTGCAGAAGAACCGGCTTGGGTTGATCGACCAATTTCGCGCTCACGCACCCCAAAGTGGACATAGATCACCGCGCTCAGCAGAGCCGCGAAGAAGCACCACACCGAGATGAACCACGTCGCGTAGAAGGCGTAGGCTGCACCGAACGAAAGCAGCGCCAGCGCGCCGAAGACAAGCACCCATCGGTGCGTGGAAAGCAGCGGGCTGAGCGCGGTCGACAGCAGATAAAGCGTCATCGTCGCTGCCGCGAAGAAGTGCGGTGAGTCGTATTCGATGTGCTGGCCTGTCGGCTTGGACACGATCGGGTATGCCACCAGCACGACCAGCAGATAGGCGCCGACCGCGGCCCCGGCGGCAACGAATGCGGTCAACGCTCGGCGACGCCACCCCCAAGGCTCCATCAAAAGAACAGCCACGGGTACGTAGACTGGCCACAGCACATGCGAGAAGAAGGAATACACATGGGTCAGCAGCATGTTGAGCCGCGTGGCCTCTTCAGCAAACGTCAGCCAGATCCCACCTTCGATCAGCTGCTGCACCGCGAACAGAATCGGGACCGCTGCGAACGGCAGGGCGCCAGGCTGACGCACCGCCAGCGCCGACCTCAAGGTCAGCGTACCGA
Source organism: Methylibium sp. (assembly GCA_031414975.1). Lineage (GTDB taxonomy): Bacteria > Pseudomonadota > Gammaproteobacteria > Burkholderiales > Burkholderiaceae_C > LGRD01. The sequence continues at coordinate 7,395 of JANOQS010000142.1, forward strand.
TCCCGAGCAGCAGCGCACCTGCGGAGAAACTTGCGGTGGCCGAGAAGCACATTCAGTGCTCTCCGCCGCCCTGCTCGTGCTCGACGGAGGCTGCGTCGCGGTGCGCGACATAGACGACGAGGCCCGTGAGCCAGACCAAGACTGGCAGCAACAGAAGCCATCTGAAATCGGAGTGGAGCGCAAAGTTGATGGCGCTCATCAGCACAACGGTCAGCGCGCCGGAGATCCCGAGGGCCCAGGGAGCGCCCGCCAAGCGCCGAGGCATGGCGACGGTGGCAACGAACACCGTGAGCACACCTGCACCGGCCATGAATCCGCCCATGACGGTGAACACCTTTCGCAGCCAGCCTTCGAGTCCCGGCACGGCGATGCGTATCTGCTCGAGGGTGGTGCCCATGAAGCGCGGGTCTTCGGGCAACAGGGGTGGTCGCAGAACGATGAAGTAGAGACCCAGACCGACGAGCCAGGCGCCGCAGGCCGTGAGCAGCCAAGCTGAAAGGTCGCGGCTCTTGCCACTCTTGCCCGCCGCGTGCGGCGATGGCACGGCGGTCACCCCTGCGGGGCGTATCGGATCGCTCATGCCGATGCGCCCGCAGCAACGCTGGTGGCGGTCACCGGCGCACCCGACGAGCCCGCCCTCGTGATCCGTCGCCCGTCGGGCAACGACGACCGGTACTACTGGCGGGCGGTGACCTACGACTCCTTCACCCTGTGGGGCTGGAAATCCTCGACGCCGAACGTCGCGACCCGTCCGGCAGGGGAGCCATTGCTGGACGGCACGCTCGACGCGATCCCGGAGGCCGCGGCCCGCACGCCGAT
>JANOQS010000143.1:0-1713 GCA_031414975.1 Methylibium sp.
CCCCGAAACCCAACCCCAGCGCGCGCTGCGCCAGGACGGCGAACAGTCGCGCGAGCGGCTGCTGCGCGCCGGGCTGGCGCTGTTCGCGCAGCACGGCTTTGCCAAGACCTCCACGCGCGAGATCGCCGAAAGCGCGCAGACCAACATCGCCGCGATCAGCTACTACTTCGGCGACAAGGCGGGTCTGTACCGGGCCGTGTTCTTCGAGTCGCAGGGATCGCCGACTGAGGAGATCGCGCGTTACGCCGGCACCGAGCTGTCGCTGGCGCAAGCCTTGCGTGGCCTGTATGCCAGCTTTCTGGAGCCGCTGAAGCAGGGCGACATGGCGCGCCAGTGCATGAAGCTGCATGCGCGCGAAATGATCGAGCCGACCGGCCTGTGGGAAGAAGAGATCAAGACCGGCATCCGCCCGATGCACCAGGCGCTGGTGGCGGTGTTGTGCCGTCACTTCGGCGTCACGCAGGCCGACGACGATGTGGAGCGCCTGGCGGTGTGTATTTCCGGCCTGGGCGTTCACATGCATGTGGGGCGCGACGTGACCGACGTGATCGCACCGTCGCTGAATGCGCAGCCGGATTCGCTCGACCTGTGGATGGAGCGGCTGGTGATGTACGCCCAGGCCATGGTCGCGGCCGAATCGCGGCGCCGCAAGGCTGCTGCCCCCAACCAAGGAGCCCGCAAGAAATGAAGCCTGTCGTCCCGAAAATCACCGCCTGGACCGTGGGCCTTGCCGCCGCGCTGGTGCTGGCCGGCTGTGCCAGCCTGCCCAAGCCGGAGCCTGCGCCGGTGGCCGTTGCCGCCGTGGCGCCGCTGGCGTGGCAGGCGCCGTTGCCGCACGACGGCCAGCTGACCGAGCTGGCGCGCTGGTGGCAGCAGTTCAACGACCCGGTGCTGAGCTTGCTGATCGAATCGGCGCAGGCGGTCAACCCGTCGATCGCTGCGGCGAAGTCGCGCATCGAACAATCGCGTGCCACCGGCGTCGCAGCGCAGGCCGCGTTGGGCCCGACCCTGAACGCCAACGCCAGTGCCAGCCGTGGCCGGCCGGACCTGAGTGCCCCGCTGGGCACCAGCCTGTCCGCCGGGCTGCAGGCCGGTTGGGAGCTCGACATCTTTGGCGGCGCGCGTGCCGGCCGCGACGCCGCGCAGGCGCGCCTGGCCGGTGCCTCGGCCGCCTGGCACGACGCGCGCGTGTCGGTGGCCGCCGAAGTGGCGAGCCAGTACACCGCGTTGCGCGCCTGTGAAGCGCAGGTGGCCCAAACGCAGCTCGACGCCGGCTCGCGCGCCGAGACCTCGCGCCTGACCGAACTCGCCGCGAAGTCGGGCTTCCAGGCCCCCGCCAACGCCGCGCTGGCGCGTGCCAGTGCGGCGCAGGGCAACAGCCTGCTGACGCAACAACGTGCGCAATGCGAGTTGACGGTGAAGGCGCTGGTGGCGCTGACCGGCATCGATGAACCCAGCTTGCGCACCCAGCTCGCCGATGGAGCCGCCAAGCTGCCGCGGCCCGCGCAGATCGCCATCGCCCGCGTGCCGGCCGATGCACTGGCGCAGCGCCCCGACCTGTACGCCGCCGCGCGCGACGTGCTGGCCGCGAGCGCCGACGTGGCGCAGTCCAGCGCACAGCGCTTTCCGCGCATCAGCCTGAACGGCAGCATCGGCGCGGCGCGCTTTTCCAGCGGCGCCGGCACGCTCGACGGCACGGTGTGGAGCCTGGGC
>JANOQS010000144.1:0-2459 GCA_031414975.1 Methylibium sp.
CATCAGGTCGGTGAGCTCCTGGCGGCTGATGCGCGCCAGCAGCGTGGGGTTGGCGATCTTGTAGCCGTTGAGGTGCAGGATGGGCAGCACCGCGCCGTCGCGCGCTGGGTTCAAGAACTTGTTGGAATGCCAGCTCGCCGCCAGCGCGCCGGTCTCGGCCTCTCCGTCACCGATGACACAGGCAACGATGAGGTCGGGGTTGTCAAAGGCCGCGCCATACGCGTGCGCCAAGGAATAGCCCAACTCGCCGCCTTCATGTATCGAGCCCGGCACCTCCGGCGACACATGGCTTGGAATGCCCTGCGGCCACGAGAACTGCCGAAACAGCCGCTGCAGGCCGGCGCGGTTGCGTTCGATCGCGGGGAAGTGCTCGGTGTACGAACCTTCCAGATAACTGTGCGCCACAATGCCCGGCCCACCGTGGCCCGGACCCATGACGTAGATCATGTTCAGGTCGTTCTCTTTGATGAGCCGGTTCAGATGAACGTAGATCAGGTTCAAGCCGGGGGTCGTGCCCCAATGCCCCAGCAGACGCGGTTTGATGTGCGCAAGCGTCAGCTGCGCGTCCAGCAACGCGTTGTCTTGCAGATAGATCTGCCCCACTGAAAGGTAGTTCGCTGCACGCCAGTAGGCGTGCACCTTCCTCAGGGTGTCGGGCATCAGGGTGTCGGCCATGAGCGCATGGTGCCGCCGTGGATGTCGTGGGGACTTGATGGGCGTCAACAACGCCAGTGCATGCTCGCGGCGCGGTTCCAGGCACCCGCGTGGGCGTGCTGGCCCATAGAGGCCGTAACGGCAAACTGATACCCTCAACGAGCACATGTCCGGCCGATGGCTTTGATTACCCCGATTGCCACATCTGAACCCAGCCCTACACATCGCAGTTCTCGACGACGAAGTCGACATCACGCAGCTTCTGGCGAACTACCTGCGTGGGCACGGCTATCGGGTGACGTCGGTCCACAACGGTCAATCGCTGATGGCCCTGATGCCTCTCGATCCGCCAGCCCTCGTTCTGCTCGACCTGGGGCTGCCCGGCGAAGACGGCTTCCTGATTGCACGCCAGTTGCGCGAACACTGGCGTTGCGGTCTCGTCATCGTGACCGGGCGCGGCGACTCCGTCGACAAGGTCGTCGGCCTGGAGGTCGGCGCCGACGACTACGTGACCAAGCCGTTCGACTTGCGCGAGTTGCTCGCGCGCATCAAGGCGGTGCTGCGCCGGCTGTCGCCCGCGATCATGCCGGTCGGCATTCTTGAAGAGACGCGCTCCGGCACGGCCGGCACCGTGCCTGCGAAACCCCCAGCCGCGCCTGGCACGCTGAACAGCAAACTCCGCTTTGCGGGCTGGCAACTCGACATCGCCGCGCGCCGCCTGACGAACCCGCAGGGCGCCGAGGTGGTCTTGACGAGCGGCGAGTTCGATCTGTTGCGTGCGTTTGCCCAGCACGCCGGCCGTGTCTTGTCGCGCGACTTCCTGCTGGAGCAGACACGCGGTCGCGAGGCAGGCCCTTTCGACCGCACGATTGACGTGCAGGTAGGCCGGCTGCGCAAGAAGTTGGAGCCGGATTCACCGGAGCCGCAGCTGATCAAATCCGTGCGCGGTGCTGGCTACATCCTGACGCCGTTGGTCGAGACGGCTTGAGCGGTTGAGACACACGGCCGCCATGGACTTGCCACCTCTACCTCACCCGGCGCTGCCTTCGGGGATCGACGAGCACAGCGTTTTTCGCACGCTCTTCGCAGCCTATCCGGTTGCGCTGGTCGTTGCCGATGCGCGCGGCGCCATCGTGCTGGCAAACCCGGCTGCGGCCCAATTGCTGGGCTACAGCCTTGACGAGTTGGTCGCGCTGAACGTTGACGCCTTGGTGCCAGACGGCATCCGCCCACGTCACGCCGCCTACCGCGCAGCCTACGCCCACAGCCCGAAGCCGCGCCCGATGGGCACAGAGATGGAACTGGTGGCCAAGCGCCGAGATGGCTCCGAGGTGATGGTCGAGATTTCGCTCAGCCCCTTGCAAAGCCACGGCCTGCCGCTCGTCGTGGCGGCCATTCGCGGCATCGGCGCCTACCCGCGCGTGAAGCAGGCGCTGCAACGCGCCCGCTACGGCGAACACCTGGCCCAGCTCGGCAGCCTGGCGGTGGACTCGCGCGACCCGCAGGTGCTGCTGGACGAGGTGCCCGCGATCGCAGCGCGGGCGTTGCAGGTGGATCTGGCTGTGGTCTTCCTGCTCGAGGCCGACCGAATGCACTTCCGCGTGGCCAGCGGGGTCGGTGTTCTGAGCAGCGAAGCCTTGGGCGGTCTGGTCGTGAACCGGCCTGACACACCGCAAGGCTTCGTTCTGGCCGAAGGCAAGCCCGTGATCGTCGACGACTACCGCAACGAGCGCCGATTCGCGGTGCCACCGGCCTACCTGGAGGCCGGTCTGGCCAGCGGTCTGGCCGTGCCGCTGACCGACCGG